>NZ_PTRX01000008.1:0-212491 GCF_002966045.1 Escherichia sp. MOD1-EC5189
GAAACGCCGTAGCGCCGATGGTAGTGTGGGGTCTCCCCATGCGAGAGTAGGGAACTGCCAGGCATCAAATTAAGCAGAAGGCCATCCGTCAGGATGGCCTTTTTGCGCTGGTGCGGAAAAAATGCCGGATGCGACGCTGGCTGCATCTTATCCGTCCTACGCTCCCACATAAGCCAGATTCAACAGCGAATACGGCTTCCCCAACTTGCCCACTTCTATACGTCCTCCATACCTGAATTCTATACTGAAGATCCTCAATAACTATTCCCCTGCTAACTAAATTCATGGTTAAGGTTGCATAATTACATGCAACAAATGTATAACATTTTCTTTGCTAAAAAATAACGATAACCGATAAAGCATCGGATTACGGCAGGAGACATAATGGCATGACTGAAAGTACTGTAACGGCAGACAGCAAACTGACAAGTAGTGATACTCGTCGCCGCATTTGGGCAATTGTGGGGGCCTCTTCAGGTAATCTGGTCGAGTGGTTCGATTTCTATGTCTACTCGTTCTGTTCACTCTACTTCGCTCACATCTTCTTCCCTTCCGGGAACACGACGACTCAACTACTACAAACAGCAGGTGTTTTTGCTGCTGGATTCCTGATGCGCCCAATAGGCGGTTGGCTATTTGGCCGCATAGCCGATAAACATGGTCGCAAAAAATCGATGCTATTATCGGTGTGTATGATGTGTTTCGGCTCACTGGTTATCGCCTGTTTGCCAGGCTACGAAACAATCGGTACCTGGGCTCCGGCATTATTGCTTCTCGCTCGTTTATTCCAGGGATTATCCGTTGGCGGAGAATATGGCACCAGCGCCACCTATATGAGTGAAGTTGCCGTTGAAGGGCGCAAAGGTTTTTACGCATCATTTCAGTATGTGACGTTGATCGGCGGGCAACTGCTAGCTCTACTGGTTGTCGTGGTTTTACAACACACCATGGAAGACGCTGCACTCAGAGAGTGGGGATGGCGTATTCCTTTCGCGTTAGGAGCTGTGTTAGCTGTTGTGGCGTTGTGGTTACGTCGTCAGTTAGATGAAACTTCACAACAAGAAACACGCGCTTTAAAAGAAGCTGGATCTCTGAAAGGATTATGGCGCAATCGCCGTGCATTCATCATGGTTCTCGGTTTTACCGCTGCGGGCTCCCTTTGTTTCTATACCTTCACCACTTATATGCAGAAGTATCTGGTAAATACTGCGGGAATGCATGCCAACGTGGCGAGTGGCATTATGACTGCCGCATTGTTTGTATTCATGCTTATTCAACCACTTATTGGCGCGCTGTCGGATAAGATTGGTCGTCGTACCTCAATGTTATGTTTCGGTTCTCTGGCAACCATTTTTACCGTTCCTATTCTCTCAGCATTGCAGAACGTTTCTTCGCCTTATGCCGCTTTTGGTCTAGTGATGTGCGCCCTGCTGATAGTGAGTTTTTATACTTCAATCAGTGGAATACTGAAGGCTGAGATGTTCCCGGCACAGGTTCGCGCATTAGGCGTTGGTCTGTCATATGCGGTCGCCAATGCTATATTTGGTGGTTCGGCGGAGTACGTAGCGTTGTCACTGAAATCAATAGGAATGGAAACAGCCTTCTTCTGGTATGTGACCTTGATGGCCGTGGTGGCGTTTCTGGTTTCACTAACATTGCACCGTAAAGGAAAAGGGATGCGTCTTTAGTGATGCGCCAGTTGCCAGACGGTATAGCCAGTAGTTGCACCGGCGACATCCCAGGTAAAATCTTTCCAGCTCCAGCCGCTCCCCTCGGGGCGGCTATCCCAAAGTTCTTTTGACGCGCCCAGCCCAACAGAGAACATCAGCCCGAAAGTGGCACTGCGATCGCGACTCATCCCCTGATGCTGTGAATATTCATTTCCGGCAGCGGAAAGCATCGCCGAGGCGATAAAGTGTTGAGCTTTATCCTGCCCGCTCCAGCTATCGTTAGCCATATGGCTGCATCCAGAAAGTAACAATAGCGAACAGACAAAAAGAATACGCAAAACGTGGCCTCCAAAAACAAACCCCGTACAGGACGGGGTTGTGATTACAGGATGCGGCTAATTAATCGGTCGATGCGGATACGGCGCAAACGGCGAATGAGTTTACGAACCTTCACCGGATAATCGGCAATACTTTGCAGATCGCGATAGTGCTTAACGATGGTGGTATGCTCGCGGATCAGCTCCAGTTCTTTCTCTCGCTGTGGCGCAAGCTCCAGTTGCGGATCGTGAATCAAAATGGCGTTTTCCAGATCCAGACGCCAGGCGCGTGGGTTCAGGTTATTGCCGGTGATCAGCATCCACTTATCATCAACCCACATCCCTTTCAGGTGATAGGTGTTGTCGTCGTCTTTCCATAACCGAACCACTAACTGGTCAGTGTTGACGTAATACTGTAAACGGCTCAGGAAACGACGCAGATTGATCTCATAGAGATAAGGCAATGCGCCAATTATCTTGAAAGGTTCATCTTCCGGAATGTAGAAGTCATTCGCGGTTTTATCACCAACAATAATTTCGACCTTTTTCCCTTCGCGCAGCAACTGGATGATATTGCGCACAAGGATTGCTGGCAGGTTGAAGTATGGCGTACAGATGGTTAGTTTCTGCTCGGCACAAGGCATAAGGTGGAAAATGGTCTTGTTCAACAGACTCGATTTCCCCAGACCTACCAACGGCGTTACGGAAAGCTGATCGTTGTCAGCATCGCCCTGGAAATGATAAGCGGCATCACGCAGCTCCTGGCGGAACAGACGAATATCGTTCTTGATTTCCGGGCTTTTTGGCCGATTAACATCATCCAGACGATTAACGCCGCGGCCATTCATAATATTCTGTGTAACCCATTCAAACATAATGTCTGACATCTTACGGTTACGGATCAGATGATAACGGTCGTAGCGATATTTATCGTGCTGATGCAGGTAAACATCGTTCAGGCTGGCACCGCTATAAAGTACGCTATCGTCGATGATAAAGCCTTTAAAGTGCAGAACACCAAGGGCCTCACGGGTATTGATTGGAACGCCATAAACTGGAACATCTACGCCCGGATTTTCCTGTGCCATGCGGCAGTACCAGTCAGCGTTAGTGTTAGATGCCGCAGCGCCAATGCGTCCACGTTGTGCACGATGCCAGTCGACCAGCACCCGTACATCCAGTTCCGGACGCTGCCGTTTAGCCTCATACAACGCGTTCAGAATGCCTTTGCCACCGTCATCCTGTTCGAGATACAGGGCGACAATGCAAATGCGCTGCTTCGCGCTGGCTATTTTTTCCAGCAGCGTCTCCCGGAAGTCGGCGGGAGCGTAAAAGAAATCGACATCATCAACTGATTGAGAAATCTTGGGTAGTTGGGCAAGGTGTTGTTGATGTTTATTACGCTTAAATTTTGACAACATCACAGTGCATTTCTTCTCTGTTCATTGAAGGGTCCTCTGTGCAATGCAGACGACATAAGCGGGCAATAATAACACCAGTCCCGATTAAGTGGTCAACATTTCCAGTACCTTACTCATGATTCCTCGCGCTGGGCAAGATTTAGCGTAAGCCCAACGATCCCCTCTTCGAGCTGGATATCAACGTTAAACCCGAGCTTGCGGGCCAGCGCCACCATGCCACGATTGTTTGGCATCGTAATACCATTCAGACGTTGCAGTCCGTGATCTCGCGTATAGGTAATCAACTTTTCCATTAAGCGTCGACCTAAGCCTAACCCTTTGAGATCCGAGCGAACCAGCACGGCAAATTCGGCATCGATGTTATCAGGATCGGAGATCGCACGCGTGACGCCGAGGATCTCTTCTGTTTGATCAATACGTCGTACCGCCACAAAAGCCATTTCCCGATCGTAGTCGATCTGCGTCATGTTGGCTAAATCTTCATGGGTAAATTCGTTGATCTCGCTAAAGTAGCGGTAATAAAGATCTTCTTTGGTGACTCGCGAAATGAATTGCTGAAGCTGTGGCTCATCTTCTGGCAAAATCGGGCGGAACAAGCAGCGTTCACCGTTTTTCAATTCTACCCATTCTTCCAGCTGATGCGGATAAGGGCGCACAGCCAGGCGACTCTCGTTATCGCCTTCAAACGGCGCGATATCCAGCGTGACATCAAGTGCGGTAAATTCATTGCCGGAAGCCAGCAAAGGATGAATATCCAGCCTCTGAATCTCCGGACAATCGACAATCAAGTTAGAAACCTGCACCAGTAACTGGCTTAATCCCGCCACATCCAGCGGGCGTAGCGCACTACGCGCACGAATCTTTTTACTTTTGATCCCCTGAATGACCAGATAACGTGCCAGGTTCATGTTCAGCGGCGGTAGTGCGACGACGGCTTGATCTTCAGGACGCCACTCCACACCGCCTTCGCCCAGCATGATCAACGGTCCGAAAACCGGATCGTGCTCAACCACTACTCGCAACTCCTGAGCGCCAGCACGGTTAGCCATACTTTGTACCAGCAGGCCGTGGATACGCGCCTGCGGCCAGGCCATTTTTACGCGATCGAAAATAGCATTTGCGGCTTGCTGGACTTCATTGGCTGTACGCAAGTAGAGCATGACGCCCTGAACTTCTGATTTATGTGGAATATCCGGCGAGCGTAATTTTAGTGCCACCGGATAACCAATCTGTTCGGCAATATGCACAGCCTCGGTGCTGTCAGTGGCAATCCAGGTGGGAAGTGTGTTCATGCCGTACGCTTGCAGGATAGGCTGAACTTCATGGGTATCGAACGACGTTGCCCCTTCGACAATGGCCTGTTGCAACAGAAGATGCGCTTCTGCGGTATTAGAGGTCAGATTGCTGGGCAACGCCGGCGTTTCGCGTAGTTGCTTCTGATTACGCCGGTATTCCACCATATGCATAAAAGCGGTGATGGTTCCTTCCGGGGTGCGGTAGGTCGGCAGCCCGGCTTCGCTGAATAAACGTCGTGCCTCTTGCGAGGAGTGCTCGCCGCACCAGTTCGTCAGCAGAGAAACATACTTGCTGCGGGGATGATGCTTTACCGCTTCAATTAATGCATGTGCGCTTTCTGTTGCGGGAGCAGCGGCGCTGGGCGAATGAATAACCATCAGCGCATCAAAATCCTGACTGTGGAGCAGAATATCCAGCGTTTTAATATAATGCTCACTGCTGGCGTCATCGCGAAGATCGAGTGGGTTAGAGATTGCCACATGTTCTGGCAGTGCATCGCGCAATTTCTGGCAGGTTTCTTCACTGAGCGTAGCCAGCTTGCCATTGCGTGACCATAAGGCATCCAGCGCCAGTGCGGCAGGTGCTGCACCGTTGCTGATAATCATCAGCCGCTCTCCACGTAGCGGGCGCATATGGCTAAGGGTTTCGACTGCCGAAAACAGCTCGTGGGTATCCTGCACTCGCAACAAACCGGCGCGCTGAATAGCTGCATCCCAAGCAGGATCCATTCCTGCCGTGGTGTTCAGTAGTCGTTGCGCCGCCGGGCTACGTCCGCTTTTAATTACCAGAATCGGTTTATTACGTGAGGCGCTACGTGCAGCCGAAACAAAACGTCGCGCATCACTTAATTGTTCGAGGTAGAGCAGGATTGCACTGGTTTTGCTGTCGCGCGCCAGATAATCGAGCAATTCATCAACGTCGATATCCAGACTGTCGCCGAGAGCAATAAAGTAGGAAAAGCCCATTTCCCGCTGTTGTGCCCAGTCGAGGATGGTATTGGAGACGGCGGCAGACTGCGAAATAAACGCCAGTTTGCCGCGTTTAATCGGTACAGGCGAAAAGCTGGCATTCAGGCCTTGCCAGGGGGCCAGTAATCCCAGACTGTTTGGCCCCAGCAGACGCATGTTATGGCGCAGGGCGCAGGCGCGGAGATCTTCGTGTTGCGATGCCGGGGCGGAAAGAATAATGCAGGTTTTACAGCCTTTCTCGCCGAGCTCTTCCAGAAGAGTAAGATTGCGGCTGGCATTGGTACATAAAACCGCAAGATCGGGTGTAAAGGGCAGGCTGGCAATATCCGGCCAGGCCAACACACCCAACACCGCTTTCCAGGCAGGCGTCACCGGGAGTACCGGCCCGTTAAATCCCCCCGCCAGCAGGTTACGCATCATCAGGTAACCTGCGCGATTGGGTTTCATCGATGCGCCAATTACCGCAATCGATTTTGGTCGCAGTAGTGCTTCCAGTCCTCGCTGACTCATATCGGTCTCCCGCAGAAGTGACCGAATGATTTTAAACGCTTTCTAACTGTTCTGCTGTGATGCTACCCAGATGTTGCGTTTTTCCTGCTAGATAGCGTGTTTTAAAGCGGGTGAAATACTCGCCTAGACCTGCCGCCGCTCCGGTATCGCCGGCCATATCTAACAGTGCGATGGCAACTTCGGCAGTGCAGTATTGGCCTTCAGCCTGGGCTTCACGCAGGCGATAGGCAGATAGCCGGGAAAGATCGACGGAAATGACGGGAAGATTATCCAGATACGGACTTTTACGAAACATCTTGCGAGCTTCCGGCCAGGTACCATCGAGCATGATAAACAGCGGTGGCTTACCAGCAGGTGGTGTAAAAATCACTTCCCGTTGCTCATCAGCATACGAGGCGGGAAAGACCACCATTGGCTGATAATCCGGGTTTTGTACCAGAGCCAGCAAATCCTGCGAGGGTTCGGTACGGGACCATTGAAACGCGACGGTATTTGGCAAGATATCGGCAATCAGACGCCCGGTGTTACTGGGCTTCATTGGCTCGGTGTCGAACATCAGCAAACAAAAGCGACTTTTAGCTTCCGCTGGAGTAATTGTCGAACAGAGACATAATTTCTCTGGCAAAAGACAGCGTTGGCAGCGACGAACGCGATTACCGCGGGCAAGAAAAGGACGTGTTGCGCGCGCAATACGCTCGGCGCGTAACTGGAGAACAGCGTTTTCGGTCATAAGAGAGCGTCGAAAAAACGCCATTGTCGCAGAGGAGAAAACGGGGCACAAGATGCACCCCGACAAGATTAAAGCGATTCGTTCAGCCAGCTATCGAAAGGTGCTTTTGGTACTGCGCCATTAAGCATGTCGACAACCTGACCGTTTTTGAAAATCATGATTGTCGGAATGCTACGAATACCAAAGCGGCTGCTTAATTCACGTTCAGCTTCGGTATTCACTTTCACAAAGCGCACTTTACCGCTACGCTCTTGCGCAACATCTTCAAAAATTGGTGCGAAATTACGGCAGGGGCCGCACCACGGCGCCCAGAAGTCGATCACCACAGGCAGATCATCTTTCAGCAATTTGTCGAGCGTTTCACCGGTCGCATTAATCACCTCTCCGTCAAACAAGTCGTGACCGCAGCGTCCGCATTTTGCCGCATCTTCGATCCGATCGTCGGGAATGCGATTGATGGCCTGACAATGGGTACAAACGGTATTCATAACTAACCTCGGGATGAGTAAGGAGACTTATCGGCAACGACGCCGGTATGTTTCTAATATGTTACATATTATCGGGGACATTGTTCCAGACAACAATCTGTTTTATTCAATAGGTATGATAGTCGCAGGCTTTGGTACGAAATCATGGCGAACCGCGCGCACTTCGGGTAATCTGCGCGCTTCGCGCAGCGCTGGTGGAGAAAAGCATGAACGATGAGATGAAAGGTAAAAGCGGCAAGGTCAAAGTGATGTATGTCCGCAGTGATGATGATTCTGATAAACGTACCCATAACCCGCGTACCGGGAAAGGGGGCGGGCGTCCAGGAAAATCTCGTGCCGACGGTGGCCGTCGCCCCGCCCGCGATGACAAACAAAGTCAGCCCCGTGACCGCAAGTGGGAAGAGTCTCCGTGGCGCACGGTTTCCCGCGCGCCGGGTGATGAGACGCCGGAAAAGGCCGATCACGGTGGCATCAGTGGTAAAAGTTTTATTGATCCGGAAGTGTTGCGTCGTCAGCGTGCGGAAGAAACCCGCGTCTACGGCGAAAACGCCTGTCAGGCACTGTTCCAGAGCCGCCCCGAAGCGATTGTTCGCGCCTGGTTTATTCAGAGCGTAACGCCACGTTTTAAAGAAGCATTGCGCTGGATGGCGGCAAACCGCAAAGCGTATCATGTGGTGGATGAAGCGGAACTGACCAAAGCGTCAGGCACGGAACATCACGGCGGCGTTTGCTTCCTGATCAAAAAGCGTAACGGTACAACCGTGCAGCAGTGGGTAAGTCAGGCAGGTGCGCAGGATTGTGTACTGGCACTGGAAAACGAATCTAACCCGCATAACCTGGGTGGCATGATGCGCAGTTGCGCGCACTTCGGCGTGAAAGGCGTTGTGGTGCAGGATGCGGCGTTGCTGGAATCCGGTGCGGCTATCCGTACCGCAGAAGGCGGTGCAGAGCATGTCCAGCCGATTACTGGCGACAACATTGTTAACGTGCTGGATGACTTCCGCCAGGCGGGTTACACCGTAGTGACCACCTCCAGCGAGCAGGGTAAACCGCTGTTCAAAACCAGTCTGCCAGAGAAAATGGTGCTGGTGCTGGGTCAGGAATATGAAGGGTTACCGGATGCCGCACGCGATCCGAACGATTTGCGCGTGAAGATTGACGGAACTGGGAATGTTGCCGGGCTGAATATCTCTGTTGCAACCGGCGTTTTGCTTGGCGAATGGTGGCGTCAGAACAAAGCCTGATAAATCAGCCGGGTGGCAATTCTGCCATCCGGCGTTTTCCCTCAAATTTACTCACTCTCTGCCGGTAATACTGGCATCCAGTCAATCGGTTTCTCGCCACGTTGTTCCAGCCACTGATTTGCCAGCACAAAATGATTGCAGCCAAAGAATCCACGATGTGCAGAAAGCGGCGATGGATGCGGCGCTTTCAGTACGTGGTGGCGTTGCTTATCTATAATCGCCCCTTTCTTTTGCGCATGTGATCCCCACAACAAAAACACCACGCCTTCGCGGTGCTGGTTAATCAGGCTGATGACTTTGTCGGTGAAGGTCTCCCAACCGAGGCTGGCGTGGGAATGCGCCTGACCTGCGCGAACCGTCAAGACGGTATTGAGCAGCAGAACGCCCTGACGCGCCCAGCTTTCAAGATAACCATGATTAGGGCGGGTGAAGCCGGGAATAGTATTTTCGAGCTCTTTATACATATTCAGCAGTGACGGCGGTGTCGCAATTCCGGGGCGAACGGAAAATGCCAGACCATGCGCCTGTCCCGGTCCGTGATAAGGATCCTGACCGAGGATCACCACTTTAACGTCACCCAACTCTGTAAAGCGGAAGGCGTTAAAGACATCTTTTTGTGGTGGATAGATAGTGACGCCGGACTGCCGCTCGCTGGCGACGGTCTGAAGGGTATTAAGAAAATAGGGTTGCTGCTTCTCTTCAGCCAGCACATCATGCCAGGTTAATTCGTTAGCCATCTCGCTCTCCTGCGAATCTTCAATCCGCCTAGCTTAACTGCTTCTTTCTACAGAACAAAATCATGCTCATTTTATAGACAAAAAGACATGCAAAAAAATGTAAATTGGTAAAATTTCACACCTGCATAAGTTGATGTAAAACAATAAAATCCATTTGTGACCACATTCGATATGTGGTTTTTATTGATTTAAATCAAAGAATCAAGGGTGTTTGAGGAGTATATATACACTCAAGCAACAATGGTTTTACCAATTGGCCGCGACAGGCTGAACAAATCAAATAATTTTGCCGGGGAGGCATCACATGATTACAGGTATCCAGATTACTAAAGCCGCTAACGACGATCTGCTGAACTCTTTCTGGCTGCTGGACAGCGAAAAAGGCGAAGCGCGTTGCATCGTTGCGAAAGCAGGTTTTGCAGAAGACGAAGTGGTTGCAGTAAGCAAACTGGGTGACATTGAATACCGTGAAGTTCCAGTAGAAGTTAAACCAGAAGTTCGCGTTGAAGGTGGTCAGCACCTGAACGTAAACGTTCTGCGTCGTGAAACTCTGGAAGATGCAGTTAAGCATCCGGAAAAATATCCGCAGCTGACCATCCGTGTATCCGGTTATGCAGTTCGCTTTAACTCTCTGACTCCGGAACAGCAGCGCGATGTTATCGCTCGTACCTTTACTGAAAGCCTGTAAGGCTTAAGTCAGATTTTTCAGAAGCGGAAGAGGGCGACCCCTTCCGCTTTTTTTCATTAACAGAAAATGCGCACCGCGCAATAGACCAGCAACAACGCCAGCACGATATTTAACTGGCGACCATACTGGCGAAACAATCGCTGAAACAGATGCCCCGCCAGCGCCCAGCACACATTGCCAAACGTCCCAATCATTGCCAGCAAAACGCTGACGCCAATCACCCAGCTTAACGCCTGCGTTTGTGGCAGGACAAATGTCGACAGTGCTGTAATGCCGTACAAAATAATTTTGACGTTCACAAACTGCAAAGCAAAGCTGGCCCAAAAGCTGATCGGTTTGGCCTGAAGTCCGTCTTCCTTGGTTGGACTGGTAGCGATTTTCCACGCCAGCCAGACAATATATGCTGCTCCTGCCCAACTCAAAAGGTGCACCGCTGCCGGGTCGATAACAGCCAGTGAAAATGAAATTCCTGCACACAGTAACATCACAATCAAAAATCCCAGACTCATCCCTGCCAGCACGCGGGTACTCCGACGAAATCCATGCGACGTGGCAGAGCTAAGAGCGAGTATATTGTTTGGTCCTGGCGTCAGGGCGGTAATCAGGGTGTAGGTCCAAAAAGCACTTAAAAGGGTCGGTGTCACTTGTTATCTCCTCTGTTTTGGTAGACAGTACCCGACACGAAACATTTAAAAAAATGAATGTTTTCACATTCTAAATTCGATATTTTCGATAGGTTTGGAGTTATGGATCTGCGCCGTTTTATTACGCTTAAAACCGTGGTGGAAGAGGGTTCCTTTTTGCGAGCTTCGCAAAAATTGTGTTGCACACAATCGACGGTGACTTTTCATATTCAGCAGCTTGAACAGGAGTTCTCAGTACAATTGTTTGAGAAAATTGGCCGACGGATGTGCCTCACTCGCGAAGGCAAAAAGTTGCTGCCGCACATCTATGAACTCACCAGAGTGATGGATACGCTTCGTGAGGCTGCCAAAAAAGAGTCGGAACCGGACGGGGAACTACGCGTTGTTTCGGGCGAAACGTTGCTCTCTTACCGAATGCCGCAGGTGTTGCAGCGTTTTCGGCAACGTGCACCAAAAGTGCGTTTATCACTGCAGTCGCTGAACTGTTACGTGATCCGTGATGCTCTACTGAATGATGAGGCCGACGTCGGTGTTTTTTATCGCGTAGGAAATGATGATGCTCTGAATCGACGAGAATTGGGTGAACAATCGCTGGTGCTGGTGGCTTCACCGCAAATTGCAGATGTCGATTTTACTCAGCCTGGAAGACATAACGCCTGTAGCTTTATTATCAACGAACCACAATGTGTCTTCCGGCAGATATTTGAGAGCGCGTTGCGCCAGCGACGGATCACGGTGGAAAACACCATTGAGCTTATAAGCATTGAAAGCATCAAGCGTTGTGTCGCGGCAAATATCGGGGTCAGTTACCTGCCGCGCTTTGCAGTGGCAAATGAACTTGCGAGTGGCGAATTAATCGAATTGCCTTTTGGCGAACAGTCGCAGACTATTACGGCAATGTGCGCTCACCATGCCGGGAAAGCGGTTAGCCCGGCGATGCACACTTTTATTCAGTGTGTTGAAGAGTGTTTTTTGCCGGGATAAAAATAATGCCGGGCTTAAACCCGGCACCTAACTTGTCGACGAAGTGCGTTTTGTTCATGCCGGATGCGGCGTGAACGCCTTATCCGGCCTACAAGATCGTGCAAATTCAATATATTGCATGAGCCATGTAGGCCTGATAAGCGTAGCGCATCAGGCAGTTTTGCGTTTGCCAGCACTTTTAATTCCGGGCTTAAACCCGGAATTAAGATCACTCTTCTGTCGTTTGCGGTGGCACGCCCGTTCCGCTTGGTTTACGGCGCTTACCAATATTTTTGGTGTCGCGATGGCGTTTTTTCACCCGCGGCTTCTCTTTCTCTTTAGCCTTTTTCTTCTCGGCGCGTTTTGCCAGTACTTTCTTCGATGGCTTGCCGGTCTGCTTCTCACTTGGCGCACGCGTTTTCGGGCGTAACTCATCAATTACGCGAGCTTTAATTGGCTCTTCAATATAACGGCCTACTTTGCCCAGCAGCAGATGGTCATGAGCTTCAACCAGTGAAATCGCGGTTCCCTTACGACCAGCGCGAGCAGTACGTCCGATACGGTGTAAATAAGTATCGCCACTGCGTGGCATATCGAAGTTAAAGACATGGCTGACATCCGGAATGTCGATACCGCGCGCGGCAACATCGGTGGCAACCAGTACGTTTACGCGACCTTCGGTCAGACGCTTGATCGCTTCGTTACGCTTGCCTTGTACCATCTCACCTTCGAGATAGCAGTTGTTGATGCCCGCTTCGCGCAGCCAGTTTGCCAGTTCATGCACACGCTCACGCTTACGCACAAATACAATTGAGCGGGTCGCTTCCGGTTGTTTTAACAGATGCACCAGTAATGCGGTTTTATGTTCCAGGTCATCGGCGCGGTAATACCACTGATGAATCTTTTTGCGCTCACGGGTGGATGGATTCGCAGAAACTTCCACCGGATCTTCAAGCAGACGCTCGGCAAAATCCTGAATGGCATCGCCTTCAAGCGTTGCCGAGAAGAGCAGGGTCTGTTTACGCCAGCGCGTTTCGCCTGCAATATGTTCGATATCCTGAGCAAAACCCATATCCAGCATACGGTCTGCTTCGTCGAGGATCAGCGTTTCAACCGCGCGGCAATCGAAGTTCTCTTCTTTTATGTATTGCAGCAGACGTCCGGTCGTGGCAACCACGATATCCTGGTTTTCGCTGAATACTTCCGCGTGGTTCATATAGGCTACGCCGCCGGTGATGGTGGCGATATCCAGATGCGTATGTTTCGCCAGTTCGCGGGCATGATCGGCCACCTGCATCGCCAGTTCGCGAGTTGGGGTGAGGATCAAAATACGCGGCGGGCCGGATTTCTTACGGGGAAAATCGAGCAGGTGCTGCAACGCTGGCAGCAGATACGCCGCCGTTTTACCGGTGCCTGTCGGCGCAGAACCGAGTACATCACGGCCATCGAGCGCAGGCGGAATGGCGGCAGCCTGAATGGCGGTCGGGCGAGTGAAACCTTTATCCTGGAGGGCTTCCAGCAGGCTTTCGTCGAGTTCAAGTTCGGAAAAAGTCGTTACAGTCATGTTCTACCTCTGTGTGGGGCGCTGATTATAGACGTTACGGCTGCAATCTTCATCTGTTTGTATGGATATCGCTTCTCGGGTATTGTTCTCACCCGGTGCTATCGCCGTTTTTCCTGCAAGGTTTTATTTTCATGTCACAGTCTACATCCGTGCTTCGTCGTAATGGATTTACTTTTAAACAGTTTTTTGTTGCTCACGATCGCTGTGCGATGAAAGTGGGAACGGATGGCATTTTGCTGGGCGCATGGGCACCGGTGGCTGGGGTAAAACGTTGCCTTGATATCGGCGCGGGTAGCGGGTTGCTGGCATTAATGCTGGCGCAGCGAACCGATGACAGCGTGATGATTGATGCCGTTGAACTGGAAAGTGAAGCTGCGACTCAGGCGCAGGAAAATATCAACCAGTCCCCGTGGGCAGAGCGGATTAATGTCTATCCGGCGGATATTCAGCAGTGGATCACACAGCAGACAGCACGCTTTGATTTAATCATCAGTAACCCGCCTTATTATCAGCAGGGCGTTGAGTGCGCTACGCCGCAGAGGGAACAGGCACGCTATACCACTACGCTTGATCATCAATCGTTGCTAACCTGCGCGGCGGAGTGCATTACTGAAGAGGGATTTTTTTGCGTGGTGTTGCCAGAGCAGATTGGTAATGGTTTTACTGAGCTGGCATTAAGAATGGGCTGGCATTTACGTTTACGGACGGATGTGGCGGAAAACGAAACGCGACAGCCGCATCGGGTGCTGCTGGCATTCTCCCCACAGACGGGAGAATGCTATAGCGATCGCTTAGTGATTCGTGGGCCAGACCAGAGCTATTCCGAAGCGTACACTGCGCTGACCCAGGCTTTTTATCTGTTTATGTAATGATTGCTGGGGGAAAGGATCGATGGACCGGAATGCGTGAGTAGCTGTGGGTAATCCAGCGTAAAATGCAGGCCACGGCTCTCTTTGCGCATCATCGCACAGCGAACAATCAACTCGGCAACCTGTACCAGATTACGCAGCTCCAGCAAATTATTTGAGACGCGGAAATGGGCGTAATATTCGTCTATTTCTTGTTGGAGCATGGTTATCCGCCGCAGGGCGCGTTCCAGGCGCTTCGTTGTGCGCACAATGCCAACGTAATCCCACATAAACAGACGTAACTCGTGCCAGTTATGTTGAATCACCACCAGCTCGTCTGGGTTCTCAACGCGGCTTTCATCCCATGGCGGTAACGTACTGACGTCGTGGGCATAAGGCATACGCCTGGTAATATCCTCCGCCGCCGACCAGCCGTAAACCAGACACTCCAGTAATGAATTTGAGGCCATGCGGTTAGCGCCGTGTAAGCCGGTATAACTCACTTCGCCAATGGCGTACAAACCTTCGACGTCCGTACGCCCATGATCATCAACCATTACACCACCGCAGGTATAATGTGCAGCAGGCACAATCGGCACAGGGTCTTTCGTGAGATCTATCCCCAGCCCGAGCAACTTTTCATAGATCATCGGGAAATGCTGGCGAATAAAATCGGCAGGCTTATGGCTGATGTCGAGATACATACAATCCGCACCGAGGCGTTTCATTTCATGATCAATAGCGCGGGCGACAATATCGCGCGGGGCCAGTTCGCCGCGCTCATCGAAATCGGGCATAAAACGCGTGCCATCCGGGCGCTTGAGATAAGCACCTTCGCCGCGCAGTGCTTCCGTTAACAGGAAATTTCGTGCCTGTGGGTGATAGAGCGCGGTAGGGTGAAACTGATTAAATTCGAGATTGGCGACCCGGCAGCCCGCGCGCCACGCCATAGCAATGCCATCGCCAGAAGAAATATCCGGATTGGTGGTGTACTGATAAACCTTCGACGCACCGCCGGTTGCCAGCACAACCACTTTTGCGTGGCAGGTTTCCACCGTTTCTTTATTTCGGTTCCATACCCACGCGCCTACAACTCGTCGCGTGCCCGGCAGGCCAATTTTGTCAGAGACAATCAGATCAACCGCGTTGCTGCGCTCCAGCACGCGAATATTCGGATGGTTCTGCGCCTTGCTCACTAGTGTGGTTTCTACTTCTTTACCGGTGGCGTCCGCAGCATGAAGAATTCGTCGGTGACTATGTCCACCTTCACGGGTCAAATGGTAACTTTCTTCGCCATTCGATTGAACGTGGGTATCAAACAACACCCCCTGGTCGATTAACCATTGCACACAGGAACGCGCATTGCTGGCGACAAATTCAACTGCATGGCGATCACAAATACCAGCACCGGCTATCATTGTGTCTTCCACATGCGAATCAATGCTGTCAGTTTCATCAAACACGGCGGCAATTCCGCCCTGGGCATAAAATGTTGAACCTTCCGTGACTGGGCCTTTACTTAGAACGATGACATGATGCCGATCAGCCAGACGTAGCGCCAGTGAAAGCCCGGCTGCGCCGCTACCGATAATCAACACGTCACATGAATGTTCAGGGAGAGTATTCATTTTTTTGTTTAATTTACTAAACACGGTTTGGTCAGCATAGCATCATGTTGTGCGATTAAACACCTGCTATTTTAATTTTTGTTACAGAGGCTAAACAGACCGAATCACGGCGACGAGAAAACGAGAAGTTACTGGCTGGCGAAGGATTAGGTGGTGAAATAAAAAGGCCGTTGGGTTACTCTTCAGGCAGTTAAATGGGCATTTCTACACAGATAATGCGATGTTCAGATTCTGTAGACTTATAATGATAGATAATGATCCGTCTACAGCATGACAAACAAAAACAGATGCGTTACGGAACTTTACAAAAACGAGACACTCTAACCCTTTGCTTGCTCAAATTGCAGCTAATGGAGTGGCGTTTCGATAGCGCGTGGAAATTTGGTTTGGGGAGACTTTACCTCGGATGAGCGAGCAGTTAACGGACCAGGTCCTGGTTGAACGGGTCCAGAAGGGAGATCAGAAAGCCTTTAACTTACTGGTAGTGCGCTATCAGCATAAAGTGGCGAGTCTGGTTTCCCGCTATGTGCCGTCGGGTGATGTTCCCGATGTGGTACAAGAAGCTTTTATTAAAGCCTATCGTGCGCTGGATTCGTTCCGGGGAGATAGCGCTTTTTATACATGGCTGTATCGGATTGCTGTAAATACAGCGAAAAATTACCTGGTTGCTCAGGGACGCCGTCCACCTTCCAGTGATGTGGATGCCATTGAAGCTGAAAACTTCGAAAGTGGCGGCGCGTTGAAAGAAATTTCGAACCCTGAGAACTTAATGTTGTCAGAAGAACTGAGACAGATAGTTTTCCGAACTATTGAGTCCCTCCCGGAAGATTTACGCATGGCAATAACCTTGCGGGAGCTGGATGGCCTGAGCTATGAAGAGATAGCCGCTATCATGGATTGTCCGGTAGGTACGGTGCGTTCACGTATCTTCCGAGCGAGGGAAGCTATTGATAACAAAGTTCAACCGCTTATCAGGCGTTGACGATAGCGGGATACTGGATAAGGGTATTAGGCATGCAGAAAGAACAACTTTCCGCTTTAATGGATGGCGAAACGCTGGATAGTGAGCTGCTTAACGAACTGGCTCATAACCCAGAAATGCAGAAAACCTGGGAAAGCTATCACTTAATCCGTGACTCAATGCGGGGTGATACTCCCGAGGTGCTCCATTTCGATATCTCTTCACGCGTAATGGCCGCCATTGAAGAAGAGCCAGTACGTCAACCGGCGACACTGATCCCAGAGGCCCAGCCTGCGCCGCATCAATGGCAGAAAATGCCATTCTGGCAGAAAGTACGTCCATGGGCTGCACAGCTTACCCAAATGGGCGTAGCAGCATGCGTATCGCTTGCAGTTATCGTTGGCGTCCAGCACTATAATGGGCAATCTGAAACGTCCCAGCAGCCCGAAACGCCAGTATTTAATACACTGCCGATGATGGGTAAAGCCAGCCCGGTTAGCCTGGGAGTACCTTCTGAAGCGACTGCAAACAATGGTCAACAGCAGCAGGTACAGGAGCAGCGTCGTCGCATTAATGCAATGTTGCAGGATTACGAACTGCAACGTCGACTCCACTCTGAACAGCTTCAGTTTGAGCAGGCCCAAACACAGCAAGCCGCTGTACAGGTGCCAGGAATTCAAACTTTAGGAACGCAATCGCAGTAATGAAGCAACTTTGGTTTGCCATGTCATTAGTGACAGGTAGCCTGTTATTCTCTGCTAACGCCTCGGCCACTCCCGCGTCCGGGGCGTTATTACAGCAGATGAACCTGGCCAGTCAGTCACTGAATTACGAGCTGTCATTCATCAGCATCAATAAACAGGGTGTTGAGTCTCTGCGTTATCGACATGCACGCCTCGATAACCGTCCTCTTGCACAATTGTTGCAAATGGATGGCCCGCGCCGGGAAGTGGTACAGCGCGGCAATGAAATCAGCTACTTTGAACCGGGCCTTGAACCGTTCACGCTTAATGGCGATTACATTGTTGATTCTCTGCCATCGCTCATCTATACCGATTTCAAACGCCTTTCTCCTTACTACGATTTTATCTCCGTGGGACGCACGCGTATTGCTGATCGTCTTTGCGAAGTCATTCGCGTGGTGGCCCGTGATGGCACACGCTATAGCTACATCGTGTGGATGGACACCGAATCGAAATTACCGATGCGGGTTGATCTCCTTGATCGCGATGGTGAAACGCTGGAACAATTTCGCGTGATTGCTTTTAACGTTAATCAGGATATCAGCAGCAGTATGCAGACGCTGGCGAAAGCAAATCTGCCGCCGCTGCTTTCTGTTCCTGTAGGTGAAAAAGCTAAATTCAGCTGGACGCCAACCTGGTTGCCACAGGGGTTTAGTGAAGTTTCCAGCAGCCGACGTCCGTTACCGACGATGGACAACATGCCTATCGAATCACGTCTCTATTCCGACGGATTATTCAGTTTCTCGGTAAACGTTAACCGCGCTACGCCATCGAGCACCGATCAGATGTTGCGCACCGGACGCAGAACCGTCAGTACAAGCGTACGTGATAACGCCGAAATCACCATTGTCGGCGAACTGCCGCCACAAACGGCGAAACGCATTGCCGAGAATATTAAGTTTGGGGCAGCGCAATGATCAAAGAGTGGGCTACTGTCGTCTCCTGGCAAAACGGGCAGGCGCTGGTCAGTTGTGATGTTAAAGCCTCATGCAGCAGCTGTGCTTCCCGTGTCGGTTGCGGTAGCCGCGTGCTGAATAAACTTGGCCCACAAACCACGCATACCATTGTCGTACCCTGTGATGAACCATTAGTGCCGGGGCAAAAAGTGGAATTAGGAATCACCGAAGGCAGCCTGCTTAGCTCCGCATTACTGGTTTATATGTCGCCGTTGGTGGGATTATTCCTCATCGCTTCGTTATTTCAGCTACTCTTTGCTTCAGATATTGCAGCATTATGCGGTGCGATTCTCGGCGGCGTTGGTGGATTCCTGATTGCACGCGGCTACTCGCGAAAGTTTGCTGCCCGGGCGGAATGGCAACCGATCATCTTAAGCGTGGCATTGCCGCCAGGCCTTGTGCGATTTGAAACATCTTCGGAAGACGCGAGCCAGTGATTTCACTGGCTTTGTTGCATTTTGCATAACAAATGCGAGGACGTTTCCAGATACCACAATCCATACCGTATGAACATTTCCTCGCCTCAATGTTGTAGTGTAGAATGCGGCGTTTCTATTAATACAGACGTTAAGCTCAGAACAGCGACTTCTAAAAGCCTGGTTAACCGGGCATTAAGGCACAATAATCATACTTTATGAAGAATATACGTAACTTTTCGATCATAGCTCACATTGACCACGGTAAATCGACGCTGTCTGACCGTATTATCCAGATCTGCGGTGGCCTGTCTGACCGTGAAATGGAGGCGCAGGTTCTCGATTCCATGGATCTTGAGCGTGAGCGTGGCATTACCATCAAAGCGCAAAGCGTGACGCTGGATTACAAAGCGTCTGATGGCGAAACCTATCAGCTTAACTTTATCGACACCCCGGGCCACGTAGACTTCTCCTATGAAGTTTCCCGTTCGCTGGCTGCCTGTGAGGGTGCATTGCTGGTGGTCGACGCCGGGCAGGGCGTAGAAGCGCAAACCCTGGCAAACTGCTACACCGCGATGGAAATGGATCTCGAAGTAGTGCCGGTACTGAACAAGATTGACCTGCCGGCAGCTGATCCTGAACGCGTAGCAGAAGAAATTGAAGATATCGTTGGTATCGACGCCACCGACGCAGTGCGCTGCTCAGCGAAAACCGGCGTTGGTGTGCAGGACGTTCTCGAACGTCTGGTGCGCGATATTCCGCCGCCGGAAGGCGATCCGGAAGGCCCGTTACAGGCGCTAATTATCGACTCCTGGTTCGACAACTACCTGGGCGTTGTTTCACTTATCCGTATTAAAAACGGCACCCTGCGTAAGGGCGACAAAGTGAAAGTCATGAGTACCGGGCAGACCTATAACGCCGACCGTCTGGGTATTTTCACGCCGAAGCAGGTTGACCGCACTGAACTGAAATGCGGTGAAGTTGGCTGGTTGGTATGTGCGATCAAAGATATCCACGGTGCACCGGTAGGTGATACCTTAACATTGGCGCGTAATCCGGCAGAAAAGGCGCTGCCTGGCTTTAAGAAAGTCAAACCGCAGGTTTACGCAGGCTTGTTCCCGGTAAGCTCTGACGACTATGAAGCCTTCCGTGACGCGCTGGGCAAACTCAGCCTGAATGATGCCTCATTGTTCTATGAGCCGGAAAGCTCCAGCGCGTTGGGCTTTGGTTTCCGCTGCGGCTTCCTCGGCCTGCTGCACATGGAGATCATTCAGGAACGTCTGGAACGTGAATACGATCTGGATCTGATCACCACTGCGCCGACCGTAGTGTATGAAGTTGAAACCACGTCAAGAGAAGTTATTTACGTCGACAGCCCATCGAAGCTGCCAGCGGTAAATAACATCTACGAACTGCGCGAGCCGATTGCAGAGTGTCACATGCTATTGCCGCAGGCATATCTCGGTAACGTTATTACGCTGTGCGTAGAAAAACGTGGCGTACAAACCAACATGGTTTACCACGGTAACCAGGTGGCGTTGACTTACGAGATCCCGATGGCGGAAGTGGTGCTCGACTTCTTCGATCGCCTGAAATCTACCTCTCGTGGTTATGCGTCTCTGGATTACAACTTCAAACGCTTCCAGGCGTCCGACATGGTACGTGTAGACGTATTAATCAACGGTGAACGTGTTGATGCGCTGGCGCTGATCACCCACCGTGATAATTCGCAAAACCGTGGTCGCGAGCTGGTGGAAAAGATGAAAGATCTGATCCCGCGCCAGCAGTTTGATATCGCCATTCAGGCAGCGATTGGTACGCACATCATTGCGCGCTCCACCGTGAAACAGCTGCGTAAAAACGTACTGGCTAAATGTTATGGTGGCGATATCAGCCGTAAGAAAAAGCTGCTGCAGAAGCAGAAAGAAGGTAAGAAACGCATGAAGCAGATCGGTAACGTCGAGCTGCCGCAGGAAGCGTTCCTCGCCATTCTGCACGTCGGCAAAGACAACAAATAACCCTTAGGAGTTGGCATGGCGAATATGTTTGCCCTGATTCTGGTGATTGCCACACTGGTGACGGGCATTTTATGGTGCGTGGATAAATTCTTTTTCGCACCTAAGCGACGGGAACGTCAGGCAGCGGCTCAAGCGGCTGCCGGTGACTCACTGGATAAAGCAACGCTGAAAAAAGTTGCGCCGAAGCCAGGTTGGCTGGAAACCGGGGCTTCTGTTTTTCCGGTGCTGGCTATTGTATTGATTGTGCGTTCGTTTATTTATGAACCGTTCCAGATCCCGTCAGGTTCGATGATGCCGACTCTGTTAATCGGTGACTTTATTCTGGTAGAAAAGTTTGCTTACGGCATTAAAGATCCTATCTACCAGAAAACGCTGATCGAAACCGGTCATCCGAAACGTGGCGATATCGTGGTCTTTAAATACCCGGAAGATCCAAAGCTTGATTACATCAAGCGTGCGGTGGGTTTACCGGGCGATAAAGTCACTTACGATCCGGTTTCAAAAGAGCTGACGATTCAGCCGGGATGCAGTTCCGGTCAGGCGTGTGAAAACGCGCTGCCGGTCACCTACTCAAACGTGGAACCCAGCGATTTCGTTCAGACCTTCTCGCGCCGTAATGGTGGGGAAGCAACCAGCGGATTCTTTGAAGTGCCGAAAAACGAAACCAAAGAAAATGGAATTCGTCTTTCCGAGCGTAAAGAGACTCTGGGTGATGTGACGCACCGTATTTTGACAGTGCCGATTGCCCAGGATCAGGTAGGGATGTATTACCAGCAGCCAGGGCAACAATTGGCAACCTGGATTGTTCCACCGGGCCAATACTTCATGATGGGTGACAACCGTGACAACAGCGCGGACAGCCGTTACTGGGGCTTTGTGCCGGAAGCGAATCTGGTAGGTCGGGCAACGGCTATCTGGATGAGTTTCGATAAGCAAGAAGGCGAATGGCCGACTGGTGTGCGCTTAAGTCGTATTGGCGGCATCCATTAATAGCTTATCTTCGTTCACGTTGTCGCCGTTATGGCGACAACGTGAATTATTTATGAGATAAATCCCCCGTGGCTAACGACATCCCCCGTCGTTGTGTATAGAATATTCCCCCGAAGTTTAAGGTTGGCACCTCCAGGTTGCCACGGCACACGAAACAGCGTTGGTCCCCATATACCGGTAAACTGAAACTGCAGCGAAGCAGTTAGCAGAGCCATGTATATCAGGTCTGTTTCGTGTGCTGAATTGTTGACGCATTTATTTATTGGTATCGCATGAACCCCATCGTAATTAATCGGCTTCAAAGGAAGCTGGGCTACACTTTTAATCATCAGGAACTGTTGCAGCAGGCATTAACCCATCGTAGTGCCAGCAGCAAACATAACGAGCGTTTAGAATTTTTAGGCGACTCTATTCTGAGCTACGTTATCGCCAATGCGCTTTATCACCGTTTCCCTCGCGTGGATGAAGGCGATATGAGCCGGATGCGCGCCACGCTGGTCCGTGGCAATACGCTGGCTGAACTGGCGCGCGAATTTGAGTTAGGTGAGTGCTTACGTTTAGGGCCAGGTGAACTTAAAAGCGGTGGATTTCGTCGTGAGTCAATTCTCGCCGACACCGTCGAAGCATTAATTGGTGGCGTATTCCTCGACAGTGACATTCAAACCGTCGAGAAATTAATCCTTAACTGGTATCAAACCCGTCTGGACGAAATTAGCCCAGGCGATAAACAAAAAGATCCGAAAACGCGCTTGCAAGAATATTTGCAGGGTCGCCATCTGCCGCTGCCGACTTATCTGGTAGTTCAGGTACGTGGCGAAGCGCACGATCAGGAATTTACTATCCACTGCCAGGTCAGCGGCCTGAGTGAACCGGTGGTTGGCACAGGTTCAAGCCGTCGTAAGGCTGAGCAGGCTGCCGCCGAACAGGCGTTGAAAAAACTGGAGCTGGAATGAGCAACGATAAAAGTTACTGCGGATTTATTGCTATCGTCGGACGTCCGAACGTTGGCAAATCCACATTGTTGAATAAATTGTTGGGGCAGAAAATCTCCATCACCTCCCGCAAGGCGCAGACAACTCGTCACCGCATTGTGGGGATCCATACTGAAGGCGCGTATCAGGCGATCTACGTCGATACCCCAGGCCTGCATATGGAAGAAAAACGCGCCATTAACCGCCTGATGAACAAAGCGGCGAGCAGTTCCATTGGCGACGTTGAGCTGGTGATTTTTGTCGTTGAAGGCACCCGCTGGACGCCGGACGATGAAATGGTGCTCAACAAACTGCGCGATGGCAAAGCGCCGGTAATCCTCGCGGTGAACAAAGTGGATAACGTGCAGGAAAAAGCCGATCTGCTGCCGCATTTACAGTTCCTGGCAAGCCAGATGAACTTCCTCGATATCGTGCCGATCTCTGCCGAAACCGGGCTGAATGTCGACACTATCGCGGCAATCGTGCGTAAGCATCTGCCTGAAGCTACCCATCACTTCCCGGAAGATTACATCACCGATCGCTCACAGCGTTTTATGGCGTCTGAAATCATCCGCGAAAAACTGATGCGTTTCCTCGGCGCTGAACTGCCGTACTCCGTGACCGTGGAGATCGAACGTTTCGTCTCTAACGAACGCGGTGGTTATGACATCAACGGTTTGATTCTCGTTGAGCGTGAAGGGCAGAAGAAGATGGTTATTGGCAACAAAGGGGCCAAGATCAAAACCATCGGGATTGAAGCGCGTAAAGACATGCAGGAAATGTTCGAAGCGCCTGTTCACCTTGAGCTGTGGGTAAAAGTGAAATCCGGTTGGGCCGACGACGAACGCGCACTGCGCAGTCTCGGTTACGTTGACGATCTTTAATTAGCATACTCTATGACTTTCGAGGTGCAGGAAGGCGGCAAGACCGTGAATCCCTGGGAGCTTACTAAAGTAAGTGACCAGGGTGAACGGGTGCAGCCAAGGCACCTGCAACTTGAAAGGCGACGAGTATGATGGAAGGCTGGCAGCGCGCATTCGTATTGCATAGTCGCCCGTGGAGCGAAACCAGCCTGATGCTGGACGTCTTCACGGAGGAATCGGGTCGCGTGCGTCTGGTTGCCAAAGGCGCACGCTCTAAACGCTCTACTCTGAAAGGTGCATTACAGCCTTTCACCCCTCTCTTGCTACGTTTTGGCGGGCGTGGCGAAGTCAAAACGCTGCGCAGTGCCGAAGCTGTCTCGCTGGCGCTGCCATTAAGCGGTATCACCCTTTACAGCGGTTTGTACATCAACGAACTTCTTTCCCGCGTGCTGGAATACGAGACGCGCTTCTCTGAACTCTTTTTCGATTACTTGCACTGCATTCAGTCTCTTGCAGGTGCCACTGGTACGCCAGAACCCGCGCTGCGCCGCTTTGAACTGGCACTGCTCGGTCATCTGGGTTATGGCGTCAATTTTACCCATTGTGCGGGTAGCGGCGAGCCGGTAGATGACACCATGACGTATCGTTATCGCGAAGAAAAAGGGTTTATCGCAAGCGTCGTTATCGACAATAAAACGTTCACTGGAAGGCAGTTAAAAGCGTTAAACGCGCGGGAATTTCCTGACGCAGACACACTACGCGCCGCGAAACGCTTTACCCGCATGGCGCTTAAGCCGTATCTTGGCGGTAAACCATTAAAGAGCAGGGAACTGTTCCGGCAGTTTATGCCTAAGCGAACGGTGAAAACACATTATGAATGATGAGGATTGTCATGGCTGAATTACTGTTAGGCGTCAACATTGACCATATTGCAACGCTGCGTAACGCACGTGGTACTGCTTACCCGGATCCGGTGCAGGCGGCGTTTATTGCTGAGCAGGCGGGGGCGGATGGCATTACCGTGCATCTACGTGAAGATCGTCGCCACATTACCGACCGCGACGTGCGCATCCTGCGTCAGACGCTGGATACCCGCATGAATCTGGAGATGGCGGTGACCGAAGAGATGCTGGGGATCGCCGTTGAAACAAAGCCGCATTTTTGCTGCCTGGTACCTGAAAAGCGCCAGGAAGTAACAACCGAAGGCGGCCTGGACGTCGCTGGACAGCGTGAAAAAATGCGCGATGCCTGCAAACGTCTGGCGGAGGCCGGGATCCTGGTTTCTCTGTTTATCGACGCCGATGAAGAGCAGATCAAAGCCGCGGCAGAGGTTGGCGCACCGTTCATCGAGATCCACACCGGTTGCTATGCTGATGCCAAAACTGACGCCGAACAGGCGCAAGAGCTGGCGCGTATCGCCAAAGCCGCGGCCTTTGCCGCAAGTCTCGGTCTGAAAGTTAACGCTGGTCACGGTCTGACCTATCACAACGTGAAAGCCATTGCCGCCATCCCTGAGATGCATGAACTGAATATCGGTCATGCCATTATTGGTCGTGCAGTGATGACCGGACTGAAAGATGCGGTGGCAGAAATGAAGCGTTTGATGCTGGAAGCGCGTGGCTAATGGCAATATTAGGTTTAGGCACGGATATCGTGGAGATCGCTCGCATAGAAGCGGTGATCGCCCGATCCGGTGAGCGCCTGGCTCGCCGCGTATTAAGCGATAACGAATGGGAAATCTGGAAAACGCACCACCAGCCAGTGCGTTTTCTGGCGAAGCGTTTTGCTGTGAAAGAAGCGGCAGCAAAAGCGTTTGGCACCGGGATCCGCAATGGTCTGGCGTTTAATCAGTTTGAAGTATTCAACGATGAGCTCGGCAAACCACGGTTGCGGCTATGGGGTGAGGCGTTAAAACTGGCGGAAAAACTCGGCGTTGTAAATATGCATGTAACGCTGGCAGATGAGCGCCACTATGCTTGTGCCACGGTAATTATCGAAAGTTAAAATAATATCGTTCTCTTTAAAAAGTAAAACCCCCGAACTGGTAAGGAACGGGGGTTTTACTTTACAACTTTAATTTTGTGCAGCACACGATTCCAACAAAAATGATTATGGATCAATTTAGTTATCCTGTACAAGCAACTTGCAATCTTTAGCATAAAAACTCGAGCCTTTACGAAGAAATCGATATTGATGAAAAGATTAACGTGACCGCTTTTTGATAAGTACATTAGAATCGGCGTCGTTATTGGATATTTTGCTGTGTTCTACGCCATGCCACTGAATTCCCCCATTGAAACGAGTGGTGTCGTCAAAGCTCTGGTGTGGAGTGCGGCACTCGATTCCAATAACTCGCACGTTCAGTTTTGGGGAGATGTAAGGGCTAATCTGAACGGCTGCATTCCTTGTTTAAGGAAAAACGAATGACTGATTGCCGATACCTGATTAAACGGGTCATTAAAGTCGTCATTGCTGTTTTACAGCTGATCCTTCTGTTCTTGTAACACCAGGAAACGTACTTAAGGCGCGTCAGGTTAACCAGCCAGGCGCGCCTTTAATAATTAGACGTAAGTGTCGGCGTATATATTATCGGAATTCATTTAATGAATATATTCATTAATGACATCATGGAAATGAATATGTAACTTTCGCTTTTATACGAGCAAATAAGCAATATCCTGCTCATAGAGCAAAATATTAAATCTTATCCGCGTGGTGCATTAGCACAAATTTATCCCACAACTGTTCTTCCGTCTCGACATGTTGTGGATCCTTCACAATGGTATTGGGGATCGGGCACACCTTCTGGCAGGTGGGCGTCTCGTAGTGGCCTACGCATTCGGTACACTTATCGCTGTTAATCTCGTAGATATGTTCACCCATCGAAATCGCCTCATTCGGGCATTCGGGTTCACACATATCACAATTGATGCATTTTTTAGTGATTAACAGCGCCATAAGGAAACTCTCAAAACAACACAAACCGGGCGGGCATTATACGCGCATTCTTTACTCAAACCAGTTTTTTCACCAGCGCTTCACTATGACGAATACGTTCTGGTGCCAGTTCCAGATCCTGCTGAATCAGCGCAATGAACAGTAAATCCGTTAACATTCCCTGAGCGTGACAAGCAGAGATTGCAGCACTGTTTGTCGCTTGTTCTTCGGCAATGGTATACAGGCAGTGAGAAGCGCGTTGTTGCAGGGCATTGGGAGTAAAGCCGGTAATCGCCAGTACTTTTCCGCCCACTCGCAGCATCTCATCTGCCGCCAGGTTTAACTCGCGTCGTACACCAGTGTAGGAAATGGCTAATAACAGATCGTCAGGGGACGACGCCTGGACTGTGGCGAGTAGCGCATGCATATCGCGCACTGCGGCGGCATTGAAGCCAATCTTCATCAGCTTCCAGGCAAAGTTTTGCGCCACCAGACCCGAAGCGCCAATACCGGTCAGAATTATCCGCCGTGCAGAGCGCAACATTGTTACGCATTCATGCAGTTTCTCTTCACTATTAACGTTTAGCGTTGCGTACATGGCGGCAGTATTTTCTTTAATCAGTTTTTCGCCGACCAGCCGTAACGGATCATCACCACGGATTTGGTTATGAATGGGCACAGAAGGGGATTCCGGCTGGCTTGCCAGCGCTTCACTCAACGCCAACTTCAATGCCGGAAAACCTTTATAGCCGAGTTTTTGCGCGAACTTCACGACGCTGGACTGACTGACTCCGGCTTCGTTGGCCAGTTGCTGAGAGCTTAAATGGCGCGCCGTATCAGGTTGTAGCAGCAGATAATCCGCCAGTTTTTTATCACTCTGGGCAAGCCCCTGGTAACGCTGACGGATACGAAGTAAGCCGTTCATATCTTTCCTCGCGATGAAATTATGGCGACAACAGGCAATATGAAACACACGCGAGTGAATTTTATATTCCATTGCTGCTAATTGCCATGAATTAAAAATTCCAGATAGCCATGATGCAGTCGATTGTTGCCGGAAAAGTGATGATCTATCTGTTAGGCTATGTAGTAGCGAAGATTAATCAGGATGTTTCAGTCCAGAGGAGTATGGTTTGGCAACTCACGAGCGTCGTGTGGTGTTTTTTGACTTAGATGGAACATTGCATCAGCAGGATATGTTCGGCAGTTTTTTGCGTTATTTACTGCGTCGCCAACCGCTGAATGCATTACTTGTCCTGCCGTTGTTGCCGGTCATTGCCATCGCGTTATTGATAAAAGGTCGTGCAGCACGCTGGCCGATGAGTCTGCTTCTTTGGGGATGCACTTTTGGTCACAGTGAAGCGCGCTTACAAGCGTTGCAGGCCGATTTTGTGCACTGGTTTCGCGACAATGTTACCGCTTTTCCGCTGGTTCAGGAGCGTTTGACTACCTACCTGTTAAGTTCCGATGCGGATATTTGGTTGATCACAGGATCTCCGCAGCCGCTGGTTGAAGCGGTTTATTTCGATACGCCCTGGCTGCCGCGGGTTAATCTTATCGCCAGCCAAATTCAGCGTGGCTATGGTGGTTGGATATTGACGATGCGTTGTCTGGGACATGAAAAGGTCGCGCAACTGGAGCGCAAAATTGGCACGCCGCTGCGGCTGTACAGTGGCTATAGCGACAGTAATCAGGACAACCCGCTGCTTTATTTCTGCCAGCATCGTTGGCGGGTAACCCCGCGCGGTGAACTCCAGCAACTGGAATAGAGTAAAGCATAGCGTCCGTGTATAATGCGCCGCGCTTTTATAACCGGAGTTTTCTTTTTGTCTGAAGTCGAATTTAGCCACGAATACTGGATGCGTCATGCAATGACGCTGGCGAAGCGTGCCTGGGATGAGCGGGAAGTACCGGTCGGCGCGGTATTAGTGCATAACAATCGGGTAATCGGCGAAGGCTGGAACCGTCCGATTGGTCGACATGATCCCACCGCACATGCAGAAATCATGGCTCTGCGGCAGGGCGGTCTGGTGATGCAAAATTATCGTCTGATCGACGCCACGTTGTATGTCACGCTTGAACCCTGTGTAATGTGTGCCGGAGCAATGATCCACAGTCGCATTGGTCGCGTGGTCTTTGGTGCGCGTGACGCGAAAACGGGCGCTGCGGGATCTTTAATGGATGTGCTGCACCATCCGGGTATGAATCACCGAGTGGAAATTACAGAAGGAATACTGGCGGATGAGTGCGCGGCGTTGCTCAGTGACTTCTTTCGCATGCGCCGACAGGAAATTAAAGCGCAGAAAAAAGCGCAATCCTCGACGGATTAATTTTGTTTCTCTTCACTCCCTTTCCTCGAAAACAGCAGAGAGGGAGAGTGGGTCAAATAGTTTGATGACGACTGGGAAAGAAACGAGAGAAAAGGAAATTTCTCTTTGCCCAGCTCCGTTGGCGATACTGCCGGATAATCCTGCGCCAGTTGTATCGCCGCTTCTGTAGCCTGCTTCTCTTTCTCTTGCAGATACCCCACCAGGCTAATCTGATACTTACGAATATTTTCGACATAAGCGTAGGCTTCATGCCCACGTGCGTAGCCGTAAGTCAGCTTGCTGTAATAGGGTTTCTGGCTAAGTAAAGGCAGGCGCTGTTTCACGTCAGCCCAACTGTCAGGATTACCTTTAGTTTTTGCCGTCAGGGCGCGGGCATCCAGCATATGCGCATAGCCCATATTGTACGCGGCGAGGGCAAACCAGATCCGTTCGTTCTCCGGCACACTTTCCGGCACTTTACTCATCATATCCTGCAAATAACGCACACCGCCGCTGATGCTCTGTTCGGCATCGGTACGATCCGTAATGCCGAGGCTTTGCGCGGTATTTTTGGTTAACATCATCATGCCGCGCACGCCCGTCGGTGAAGTGGCCTGTGCATCCCAGTGCGATTCCTGATAAGCAATAGCGGCCAGCAAACGCCAGTCAATTTCTTCGGCGTACTTCTCAAACAGCGGTTTCAACTGCGGCAGTACGGTATCGACGGCGCGTAAAAACGTGCGCGTATCGACGTAATCAAAATCATCGCCATGCCCCAGGTATTTCTCTTCAATGCGTGCCAGCGTGCCGTCTTCATTCATTTCGTTGAAGAAGTCGAGCAGAGCGGCAGAAAGGGTATTATCGCCATCTAACGGGCTAAACCATGTCACCGGCTGTTCGTCGGTGATATCAAGCGCTACAGCGAGTTCCGGGTGAACGCGCTGAAACAGGCTGATGGCGACAGAATCAGCAATGGTGTAATCGAGTTTTCCTTCGATGACATCTTCCATTAGTTCTGCTGAGCCTTTTTTGTCGTCTACCTTCCAGCTTAATTCCGGGAATTTTGTTTCTTTCAGGGTCTGGAGATCGTTAACCACCACATGGCCTGGTGCGATGGTAAGTTGCTCCGCTGTCAGATTGCCCAGCGTACGCGGGCGATACTGACCCACTTTATAAACCAGTTGTTGTGACACGGAATAGTAGGTAGGGCCAGGCTGATAGTTTTTTACCCGCTCACTGTTATAAACCAGTCCTGCAGCCAGCAGATCGGCGTTGCCGTTATCGAGGTCGTCAAACAGCTGGCTGATATTCTGCCGCACGGTCACTTTCAGTTTTACGCCGAGGTACTCGGCAAACTGTTTCGCCAGTTCGTAATCCAGGCCAAAAGGTTTCCCGTTGATTTCGTTATAAGTCAGTGGGGTATGAATAGTGCTCACACGCAACTCTCCCCGCGCTTGAATGGCGGCGATACGGTTGTCGGCTTTACCAAACCAGGGAATGGATGGCCAGAGAGCGACCGCGAGCAGCAGTGCCAGAATGCCGATGAACAGATAATTAATCTTTAATTTTTTCAATTAGTTAATTCTCTGTGTCGTGCGCATCCCAGCTTGAAAAAACGTAATAATAGTGAAAGGTTTACTCATAAATGAGCGGCATTTTGCGTAAACCAGCGCCAGTTGGCAACTTATTACAGCCATTGGCGGCACGCGTTGCTAATTCACAATGGTGATTTTATTTCCACGCAAACGGTTTCGTCAGCGCATCAGATTCTTTATAATGACGCCCGTTTCCCCCCCTTGGGTACACCGAAAGCTTAGAAGACGAGAGACTTATGATGGAAATTCTGCGTGGTTCGCCTGCATTGTCGGCATTCCGAATCAACAAACTGCTGGCACGTTTTCAGGCTGCCAGGCTCCCGGTTCACAATATTTACGCCGAGTATGTCCATTTTGCTGACCTCAATGCGCCGTTAAACGATGATGAGCACGCACAACTTGAACGCCTGCTGAAATATGGCCCGGCACTCGCCAGCCACGCCCCGCAAGGCAAACTCCTGCTGGTGACTCCGCGTCCTGGTACCATCTCTCCCTGGTCTTCGAAAGCGACCGATATCGCCCATAACTGCGGGCTGCAACAGGTAAACCGCCTTGAGCGCGGCGTTGCTTACTATATAGAAGCCGGTACGCTGACCCATCAACAATGGCAGCAGGTGACCGCTGAACTGCACGACCGCATGATGGAAACGGTCTTTTCTGCTTTAGATGATGCAGAGCAGCTGTTTGCACACCATCAACCGACTCCGGTCACCAGCGTTGATTTGCTGGGGCAGGGCCGTCAGGCGCTAATCGACGCTAACCTGCGTCTTGGCCTGGCACTGGCGGAAGATGAAATTGACTATCTGCAGGATGCGTTCACAAAGCTGGGTCGTAACCCGAACGACATCGAGCTGTATATGTTCGCCCAGGCGAACTCTGAGCACTGCCGTCATAAAATTTTTAACGCCGACTGGATTATCGACGGTGAACAGCAACCGAAATCGCTGTTCAAGATGATCAAAAACACCTTCGAAACCACGCCGGATCACGTTCTCTCGGCTTATAAAGATAACGCCGCCGTAATGGAAGGTTCTGAAGTGGGCCGCTACTTTGCTGACCACGAAACGGGCCGCTACGATTTCCATCAGGAACCGGCGCACATCCTGATGAAAGTCGAAACCCACAACCACCCAACGGCGATTTCTCCGTGGCCGGGGGCGGCAACCGGTTCCGGTGGCGAAATTCGCGATGAAGGTGCCACCGGCCGCGGCGCGAAGCCGAAAGCTGGCCTGGTCGGTTTCTCCGTATCCAACCTGCGTATTCCTGGCTTTGAACAACCGTGGGAAGAAGATTTCGGTAAGCCTGAGCGCATTGTCACCGCGCTGGACATCATGACAGAAGGTCCGCTGGGCGGCGCGGCATTTAACAACGAATTTGGTCGTCCGGCACTGAACGGCTACTTCCGTACCTATGAAGAAAAAGTGAATAGCCACAACGGCGAAGAGCTGCGCGGGTATCACAAACCGATCATGCTGGCGGGTGGGATCGGCAACATTCGCGCCGATCACGTACAAAAAGGCGAGATCAACGTCGGTGCGAAACTGGTCGTTCTCGGCGGCCCGGCAATGAACATCGGTCTTGGCGGCGGCGCGGCCTCTTCCATGGCCTCCGGCCAGTCTGACGCGGATCTCGATTTCGCGTCCGTTCAGCGCGATAACCCGGAAATGGAACGTCGTTGCCAGGAAGTGATCGACCGCTGCTGGCAGCTTGGCGACGCGAACCCGATTCTGTTTATCCACGACGTCGGCGCAGGCGGTCTTTCTAACGCCATGCCGGAGCTGGTGAGCGACGGCGGACGCGGCGGTAAATTTGAACTGCGCGATATCCTGAGCGACGAACCGGGCATGAGCCCGCTGGAAATCTGGTGTAACGAATCCCAGGAACGCTACGTGCTGGCCGTTGCTGCCGATCAGTTACCGCTGTTTGACGAACTGTGTAAGCGTGAGCGCGCACCGTACGCGGTGATTGGTGAGGCCACCGAAGAATTACATCTTTCTCTGCACGATCGTCATTTTGATAATCAACCCATCGATCTGCCGCTCGACGTTCTACTTGGCAAAACGCCGAAGATGACCCGCGATGTGCAAACGCTGAAAGCGAAAGGCGACGCGCTGGCCCGTGAAGGGATCACCATCGCTGACGCGGTGAAACGTGTGTTACATCTGCCGACTGTGGCGGAGAAAACCTTTCTGGTGACCATCGGCGATCGCAGCGTAACCGGCATGGTGGCGCGCGATCAGATGGTGGGTCCGTGGCAGGTGCCGGTCGCTAACTGCGCAGTCACTACCGCCAGCCTCGACAGCTACTACGGTGAAGCGATGGCAATAGGCGAACGTGCGCCAGTTGCACTGCTGGATTTCGCCGCTTCTGCCCGCCTGGCGGTCGGTGAAGCGTTAACTAACATCGCCGCTACGCAGATTGGCGATATCAAACGCATTAAACTTTCCGCTAACTGGATGGCGGCAGCAGGTCATCCAGGTGAAGACGCGGGCCTGTATGAAGCCGTTAAAGCGGTGGGCGAAGAGCTTTGTCCGGCGCTGGGCCTGACGATTCCGGTGGGTAAAGACTCCATGTCGATGAAAACCCGCTGGCAGGAAGGTAGCGAAGAGCGCGAAATGACGTCGCCGCTGTCGCTGGTGATTTCTGCATTTGCCCGCGTGGAAGATGTGCGTCACACCATCACGCCGCAGCTTTCTACCGAAGATAACGCACTGCTGCTGATTGATCTGGGCAAAGGCAATAACGCGCTGGGTGCAACGGCGCTGGCGCAGGTTTATCGTCAGCTTGGCGACAAACCGGCAGATGTACGCGATGTCGCGCAACTGAAAGGCTTCTATGACGCGATTCAGGCGCTGGTTGCACAGCGTAAGCTGCTCGCGTACCACGACCGCTCTGACGGTGGCCTGCTGGTGACGCTGGCGGAAATGGCGTTTGCCGGTCATTGCGGTATTGAAGCGGATATCGCCTCTCTGGGCGACGATCGCCTGGCGGCGTTGTTTAACGAAGAACTGGGTGCGGTGATTCAGGTTCGAGCCGCTGACCGTGAAGCAGTTGAAGCGGTACTGGCACAGCATGGGCTTGCTGATTGCGTCCATTATGTTGGGCAGGCGGTTTCCGGTGACCGTTTTGTAATTACCGCCAACGGGCAGACTGTATTCAGCGAAAGCCGCACCACGTTGCGTGTCTGGTGGGCAGAAACTACCTGGCAGATGCAGCGCCTGCGTGACAATCCGGAGTGTGCCGATCAGGAACATCAGGCGAAATCTAACGACGCCGATCCGGGCCTGAATGTGAAACTGTCGTTTGATATCAACGAAGATGTGGCAGCACCGTATATTGCCACTGGTGCGCGTCCGAAAGTTGCCGTGCTGCGTGAGCAGGGGGTGAACTCGCATGTTGAAATGGCGGCAGCTTTCCACCGTGCAGGCTTCGATGCAATCGATGTGCATATGAGCGACCTGCTGGCTGGACGCACGGGCCTGGAGGATTTCCACGCTCTGGTAGCGTGCGGCGGTTTCTCCTACGGTGATGTGCTGGGTGCTGGTGAAGGCTGGGCGAAGTCTATCCTGTTCAATGACCGTGTACGCGATGAGTTTGCAACCTTCTTCCACCGTCCGCAAACGCTGGCGCTGGGGGTATGTAACGGTTGCCAGATGATGTCTAACCTACGCGAACTGATCCCAGGTAGCGAGTTGTGGCCACGTTTCGTGCGTAACACCTCCGATCGCTTTGAAGCGCGTTTCAGCCTGGTAGAAGTGACCCAAAGCCCGTCTCTGCTGTTGCAAGGGATGGTGGGTTCGCAGATGCCGATTGCTGTCTCTCACGGCGAAGGGCGCGTGGAAGTGCGCGATGCGGCGCATCTGGCGGCACTGGAAAGCAAAGGGCTGGTGGCACTGCGCTATGTCGATAACTTCGGCAAAGTCACTGAAACCTACCCGGCTAACCCGAACGGTTCTCCGAATGGTATTACGGCGGTCACGACTGAAAGTGGTCGAGTCACCATTATGATGCCGCACCCGGAACGTGTTTTCCGTACTGTCAGTAACTCCTGGCATCCGGAAAACTGGGGCGAGGATGGCCCATGGATGCGTATTTTCCGCAATGCGCGTAAGCAGTTGGGGTAAGTCGTCAAACTATTGGTTTTGCTGACCGGATGTGGCATTCACGCCGCATCCGGCATTAAACGCCGACCTCTATCATAAGCTCCCAGCTCCGGGAGCTTTTTTTTGTGTCTGTAAATCACGACAATGGGTGGTTTACCGTGTCGCTTTTTGGCGACATTTAATTGATTGATTTTATTTGGATCTAATAAATTTATCTTAAGCTGTCTCTTTTTAGCGACACAATGGCTGATTTACAGCCAAATAGCGAAGAAGTCATAAATCCATCAAAACAACGTATAATCAGTACGTTATCAAACTATTTTATTTATTGGCACAGTTACTGCATAATAGTAATCAGTGGCTCATTCACCGACTTATGTCAGCCCCTTCGGGACGTGCTACATAAAATTCGAATGACGCACAACAAGGTGCCTGCCGTCCAACTTCTGATATCAGCTTAGCTATATCAACCCTCGGGCGAAACGTCGAGTTAGGCACCGCCTTATTCCATAACAAAGCCGGGTCATTCCCGGCTTTGTTGTATCTGAACTTCCCCTCGGTTAGCATCAGGCTATTCGCGTCTGACGAGAGTAACACCTTGAAACGCTGGCCCGTTTTTCCCCGCTCATTACGACAACTGGTAATGCTGGCATTTTTGCTGATTCTGCTACCCCTGTTGGTGCTGGCATGGCAAGCCTGGCAAAGCCTGAATGCGCTTAGCGATCAGGCGGCGCTGGTTAACCGCACTACGCTTATTGATGCCCGGCGCAGTGAAGCGATGACCAACGCGGCGCTGGAGATGGAGCGTAGCTACCGTCAGTATTGCGTGCTGGACGACCCAACTCTGGCGAAGGTTTATCAAAGCCAGCGCAAGCGTTACAGCGAAATGCTCGATGCCCACGCAGGCGTACTGCCGGACGATAAACTTTACCAGGCATTGCGTCAGGATTTGAACAATCTGGCTCAACTTCAGTGTAACAACAGCGGTCCCGATGCTGCTGCCGCCGCGCGTCTGGAAGCCTTTGCCAGTGCCAATACCGAAATGGTACAGGCCACGCGCACAGTGGTGTTCTCTCGCGGACAGCAGCTTCAGCGTGAAATCGCCGAACGTGGGCAATATTTTGGTTGGCAATCGCTGGTGTTATTTCTGGTAAGTCTGGTGATGGTACTGCTCTTCACGCGGATGATTATCGGCCCGGTGAAAAATATTGAACGGATGATCAACCGTCTGGGGGAAGGGCGTTCTCTGGGCAATAGCGTTTCGTTCAGTGGACCGAGTGAGTTACGCTCGGTTGGTCAACGTATTCTTTGGTTAAGCGAGCGCCTCTCATGGCTGGAGTCCCAGCGCCATCAATTCTTAAGACATTTATCTCATGAATTAAAGACCCCGCTGGCGAGTATGCGAGAGGGCACTGAATTACTGGCTGACCAGGTTGTCGGGCCGCTTACGCCCGAGCAAAAAGAGGTGGTGAGCATCCTTGATAGCAGCAGCCGCAATTTGCAAAAACTGATCGAACAACTGCTTGATTACAACCGTAAACAGGCGGACGGTGCAGTGGAACTGGAGAGTGTAGAGTTAGCACCGCTGGTGGAAATGGTGGTTTCTGCTCATAGCCTGCCCGCACGGGCTAAAATGATGCATACCGACGTCGATCTCAAAGCAACTGCTTGCCTGGCGGAGCCAATGCTGCTGATGAGCGTACTGGATAATCTTTACTCCAATGCGGTGCACTACGGGGCTGAATCCGGTAACATTTGCCTTCGCAGCAGTTTACATGGCGCGCGGGTTTATATTGATGTCATCAATACGGGCACACCAATTCCGCAAGAGGAACGCGCCATGATCTTCGAACCCTTTTTTCAGGGAAGCCACCAGCGAAAAGGGGCGGTGAAGGGCAGCGGTCTGGGATTAAGCATTGCCAGGGATTGTATTCGCCGTATGCAGGGGGAACTGTATCTGGTCGACGAGAGCGGGCAAGAGGTTTGCTTCCGCATTGAATTACCGTCGTCGAAAAACACGAAATAATGTTAAGAGCCTATCCCATCAGGCTATTTTATTTGCCAGTTTGGCCCCGTGCAGTGCTCGAAATCCTTACGTACTACGTGTACGCTCCGGTTTCTCCGCGCTGTCCATGTCCAAACTGCCTGCAACAATTACGCCCACTGGGATAGGTTTTAAGTCTGGTGAATATGCGACACATTTTTCAACGATTATTGCCCCGACGGCTATGGCTGGCAGGGCTGCCATGTCTGGCATTGCTGGGTTGCGTGCAGAGTCACAATAAGCCAGCTATTGATACGCCAGCAGAAGAAAAAATTCCGGTTTATCAACTGGCTGACTATCTTTCTACTGAATGTAGCGACATCTGGGCACTGCAAGGTAAATCAACCGAAACCAATCCGCTTTACTGGCTGCGGGCGATGGATTGTGCTGATCGTTTAATGCCTGCGCAGTCGCGTCAGCAAGCACGCCAATATGACGACGGCAGCTGGCAAAATATCTTCAAACAAGGGATTTTGCTCGCTGACGCCAAAATTACGCCTTATGAGCGCCGCCAGCTGGTCGCGCGCATTGATGCGTTAAGTACCGAGATCCCGGCACAGGTTCGCCCACTGTATCAACTCTGGCGCGACGGTCAGGCGCTGCAACTGCAGCTGGCGGAAGAGCGCCAACGCTACAGCAAACTCCAGCAGTCCAGCGACAGCGAACTGGATACTTTGCGCCAGCAACATCACGTTCTACAACAGCAACTGGAACTCACTACCCGCAAGCTGGAAAACCTGACCGATATTGAACGCCAGCTCTCGACCCGCAAACCGGCTGGCAATTTCTCGCCGGATACGCCGCACGAGAGTGAAAATCCCGTGCCATCTACCCATGAGGTCACTCCTGATGAGCCATAAACCTGCGCATTTATTACTGGTCGATGACGATCCAGGATTGCTGAAACTGCTTGGCTTGCGTCTGACCAGCGAAGGCTACAGCGTGGTCACGGCAGAAAGTGGAGCTGAAGGATTGCGGGTACTGAATCGCGAAAAAGTAGATTTAGTCATCAGCGACCTGCGGATGGATGAAATGGACGGTATGCAGTTGTTTGCCGAAATCCAGAAAGTGCAGCCGGGAATGCCGGTAATTATTCTTACCGCCCATGGTTCCATTCCCGATGCCGTTGCCGCGACACAGCAGGGCGTGTTCAGTTTCCTCACCAAGCCTGTCGATAAAGACGCGCTGTATCAGGCAATTGACGATGCTCTGGAGCAATCAGCTCCCACTACCGACGAACGCTGGCGCGAGGCGATTGTCACTCGCAGCCCGCTGATGCTGCGTTTGCTGGAACAGGCGAGGCTGGTGGCGCAGTCAGATGTTAGCGTTTTGATTAACGGTCAGAGCGGTACCGGGAAAGAGATTTTTGCCCAGGCGATCCACAACGCCAGCCCGCGCAACAGCAAACCGTTTATTGCTATTAACTGTGGCGCATTGCCCGAGCAATTGCTGGAGTCGGAGCTGTTTGGTCATGCGCGTGGCGCGTTTACTGGCGCTGTCAGCAATCGCGAAGGCTTATTCCAGGCTGCAGAAGGCGGTACGCTGTTTCTCGATGAGATTGGCGACATGCCCGCACCGTTGCAGGTCAAACTGCTACGCGTGTTGCAGGAGCGCAAAGTGCGCCCGCTGGGCAGCAACCGCGATATTGATATCGACGTGCGGATTATTTCCGCCACTCACCGTGACCTGCCAAAGGCGATGGCGCGCGGGGAATTCCGTGAAGATCTCTACTATCGCCTCAACGTTGTCAGTCTGAAAATTCCGGCATTGGCGGAGCGCACAGAAGACATTCCGCTACTGGCAAACCACTTATTGCGCCAGGCGGCAGAGCGACATAAACCGTTTGTCCGCGCATTCTCCACCGATGCAATGAAACGACTGATGACCGCGAGCTGGCCGGGTAATGTGCGCCAGTTGGTCAACGTGATTGAACAGTGCGTGGCGCTAACATCATCTCCGGTGATTAGTGATGCGTTAGTCGAGCAGGCGCTGGAGGGCGAAAATACGGCTCTGCCAACCTTTGTTGAGGCGCGTAATCAGTTTGAACTCAACTACTTGCGTAAGCTGCTGCAAATCACCAAAGGTAATGTCACCCACGCGGCGAGAATGGCGGGGCGCAACCGGACAGAATTTTATAAACTGCTTTCCCGACACGAGCTGGATGCAAACGATTTCAAGGAATGAATTGGCGTTATGTGTTACGTTTAGCAGATCAAAAGACAGGCGACCTTTTCAAGGAATAGCATGAAAAAGATTGATGCGATTATTAAACCCTTCAAGCTGGACGATGTCCGCGAAGCACTGGCTGAAGTCGGCATTACCGGCATGACGGTCACCGAGGTGAAAGGTTTTGGCCGCCAGAAAGGCCATACCGAGCTGTATCGCGGCGCGGAGTATATGGTGGATTTTCTGCCGAAAGTGAAAATTGAGATTGTCGTGCCGGACGACATTGTCGATATCTGCGTAGATACGATTATTCTCACGGCGCAAACCGGCAAAATCGGTGACGGTAAAATTTTCGTCTTTGACGTGGCACGGGTCATTCGTATCCGTACTGGCGAAGAGGACGACGCGGCAATTTAAACCGCGTCAGGGTTGCCGGATGTCTCCATCCGGCAACCTCAAATCACAGCACTTTATGCGGGCCAAAGCATTCGTAATGAATGTTTTCCTGTTTCACACCCAGGTCCACTAACTGTTTCGCGGCAAACTGCATGAAGCCAACCGGGCCGCAGAGATAGAACTGCATTGTCGGATCGCTGAACGCACCTTCCAGTTTGCTCAAATCCATCAGACCTTCACTATCAAACTGACCTTTAGCGCGATCGGCTTCGCTCGGCTGACGATACCAGGTGTGCGCGGTAAAGCGTGGCAGTGCTTGCCCCAGTTCCTTAACTTCATCGGCAAAGGCATGAACATCGCCATTTTCTGCCGCATGGAACCAGTTTACCTGAGCGCTATGACCTGCTTTTGCCAGCGTGTCGAGCATTGCCAGCATTGGTGTTTGACCGACACCGGCAGAGATTAACGTCACCGGCGTGTCATCTGCGACAGCCATAAAGAAATCACCTGCCGGAGCGACCAGTTTCACGACATCGCCAACGTTGGCGTGATTGTGTAACCAGTTTGATACCTGCCCACCCTCTTCGCGTTTCACTGCAATACGATAGCCTTTGCCATCCGGTTTGCGCGTCAAAGAGTACTGACGAATTTCCTGATGTGGGAAACCTTCCGGCTTCAGCCAGACGCCGAGATATTGCCCTGGACGGTATTCCGCCACTGCGCCGCCGTCCACCGGCTCAAGTTCGAAACTGGTGATAAGCGTGCTGCGCGGTGTTTTAGCTACAATGCGGAAATCGCGAGTACCTTCCCAGCCACCGGCTTTGCTGGCGTTTTCGTTATAGATTTCCGCCTCGCGATTAATAAATACATTAGCCAGTACGCCATAGGCTTTACCCCACGCGTCCAGTACTTCCTGGCCCGGGCTGAACATTTCGTCCAGCGTCGCCAACAGGTGTTCACCGACGATATTGTATTGTTCCGGTTTGATCTGGAAGCTGGTGTGTTTCTGAGCGATTTTTTCTACCGCTGGTAACAGCGCAGGCAGGTTTTCAATATTGCTGGCGTAGGCGGCAATAGCGTTAAACAGGGCTTCACGTTGATCGCCATTACGCTGGTTACTCATGTTAAAAATTTCTTTGAGTTCTGGGTTATGAGTAAACATACGGTCGTAGAAATGGGCGGTTAACTTTGGCCCTGTTTCCACCAGTAAAGGGATGGTGGCTTTTACTGTAGCGATGGTTTGAGCGTCAAGCATATGGTCTTCCTTTTTTTGCATCTTAATTGATGTATCTCAAATGCATCTTATAAAAAATAGCCCTGCAATGTAAATGGTTCTTTGGTGTTTTTCATGAAGAATGTGATGAAGTGAAAAATTTGCATCACAAACCTGAAAAGAAATCCGTTTACGGTTGCAAGCTCTTTATTCTCCAAAGCCTTGCGCAGCCTGAAGGTAATCGTTTGCGTAAATTCCTTTGTCAAGACCTGTTATCGCACAATGATTCGGTTATACTGTTCGCCGTTGTCCAACAGGACCGCCTATAAAGGCCGAAAATTTTATTGTTAGCTGAGTCAGGAGATGCGGATGTTAAAGCGTGAAATGAACATTGCCGATTATGATGCCGAACTGTGGCAGGCTATGGAGCAGGAAAAAGTACGTCAGGAAGAGCACATCGAACTGATCGCCTCCGAAAACTACACCAGCCCGCGCGTAATGCAGGCGCAGGGTTCTCAGCTGACCAACAAATATGCTGAAGGTTATCCGGGCAAACGCTACTACGGCGGTTGCGAGTATGTTGATATCGTTGAACAACTGGCGATCGATCGCGCGAAAGAACTGTTCGGCGCTGACTACGCTAACGTCCAGCCGCACTCCGGCTCCCAGGCGAACTTTGCGGTCTACACCGCGCTGCTGGAACCCGGCGACACCGTTCTGGGTATGAACCTGGCGCATGGCGGTCACCTGACTCACGGTTCTCCGGTTAACTTCTCCGGTAAACTGTACAACATCGTTCCTTACGGTATCGATGCTACCGGTCATATCGACTACGCCGATCTGGAAAAACAAGCCAAAGAACACAAGCCGAAAATGATCATCGGTGGCTTCTCTGCATATTCCGGCGTGGTTGACTGGGCGAAAATGCGTGAAATCGCTGACAGCATCGGTGCTTACCTGTTCGTTGATATGGCGCACGTTGCGGGACTGGTCGCTGCTGGCGTCTACCCGAACCCGGTTCCTCATGCTCACGTAGTGACTACCACCACTCACAAAACCCTGGCGGGTCCGCGCGGCGGCCTGATCCTGGCGAAAGGCGGTAGCGAAGAACTGTACAAAAAACTGAACTCTGCCGTTTTCCCTGGTGGTCAGGGCGGCCCGTTGATGCACGTAATCGCTGGTAAAGCGGTTGCTCTGAAAGAAGCGATGGAACCTGAGTTCAAAACTTACCAACAGCAGGTCGCGAAAAACGCTAAAGCGATGGTAGAAGTATTCCTGGAGCGCGGTTACAAAGTGGTTTCCGGCGGTACTGATAACCACCTGTTCCTGGTTGATCTGGTTGATAAAAACCTGACCGGTAAAGAAGCTGACGCCGCTCTGGGCCGTGCTAACATCACCGTCAACAAAAACAGCGTACCGAACGATCCGAAGAGCCCGTTTGTAACCTCCGGTATTCGCGTGGGTACTCCGGCGATTACACGTCGTGGCTTTAAAGAAGCCGAAGCGAAAGAACTGGCTGGCTGGATGTGTGACGTGCTGGACAGCATCAATGATGAAGCCGTTATCGAGCGCATCAAAGGTAAAGTTCTCGACATCTGCGCACGTTATCCGGTTTACGCATAAGCGAAACGGTGATTTGCTGACAATGTGCTCGTTGTTCATGCCGGATGCGGCGTGAACGCCTTATCCGGCCTACAAATTATTGCAAATTCAAGATATTGCAATCTCCGTGTAGGCCTGATAAGCGTAGCGCATCAGGCATTTTTTCGTTTGTGATCATCAAGGCTTCCTTAGGGAAGCCTTGTTACGTTATCGCGTCATCAAATCTGTCGTAACTGCGCCTCAACATACAAATAGCCAATCCCCAGCACCTGTTGTGCGCGGCTTAATTGCCCAAAGCCAATTTGCGTCGCTTTCACGCTCGGTCCTTCGTCACGGTCGAACGGGTTAAATCCTGTCTGGCGAATAATGGAATTAAGCCAGTTCTCACCAAAGGCGCAGCTGCGACCATACAGCCAAATCTGATTAATATTGAGGATATTGAGGAAGTTATACAGACTCAAACCAATGGCGTTGGCACTGCGGTCAACCCAGCTGGTGATCCACGGTTCTCCACTCTGCCAGGCAGCGATTAATTGTGCGGTTGTCAATTTTTCAGGATCAAGCTGAGTATTCACCGGTTGTGATTTTAGCCATACTCGCGCCTGTTTTTTTAATGCGCTTAACGAGGCGACGGTTTCCAGGCAGCCATAACGTCCACAGTCGCAGGCGACGCCATCCGGATTAACGATGGTGTGACCAATCTGTCCGCTACCATACAAACTGCCGCGATAAATTTGCTCGTTAATCACGAATGACGAGCCAATACCGTAATCAACGTTGATCACGCAGAAATCCCGTCCTTGCGAATTATTTTGCCATTTCTCCGCCAGCGCCAGCATCACGCAGTCATTATCGACCATCACCCGAATGCCCAGCTTCTCTTCCAGCAGATACTTCACCTCAACCGGCGTTGTCCACGGCGCTTGCGGCATGGTTTGCGACACGCCAGTCACTGGATCAACCTGACCGTGGATAGCCAGCGCCAGGTTGATGGTACGGTCTGGCCACAGTTTACGATGGCGATGCCAGCATTTTTCGATTTCGGACAACAGAGCCTGCGGTGTCGGTGCATCAATCTGAAAATATTCAAATTCGCCTTTCGGACTTAAACAGGCATTAGCGACCTGACACTCAATGCTGGTGGGCGTCACGTTCAGGCACAGCGTCCAGTCACCTTCCGGCGCGATCAGCCATGTACCGCTACTGTGCCCGCGCGTCTGGCTTTCATCGTCGATATTCACCACCCGTTTTTCGCTTTCCAGCTCCTGCAAAATATTACTGACTGCCGGAATCGAAATTTGCGCCAGCCGGGCCAGCGTTGATTTATTGGCGCGCTTTTGCCGGTACAGCAGTTCCAGAATCACGCATTTGTTATGGTGGCGGATCTGTTGATTGTTAATGCAGGCTCTCATCTTCACTAAACCTTGTTTAGTTAATTGCGTGATTATTCCGCGAAAACATTGCCAGATTGTTCAATACACTGCCACAAATCTTTTAATTCAGTATGTCTTGTTAATATTGAGGGCACCATGACTCCAGTAAAAGTGTGGCAAGAGCGCGTTGAGATCCCGACTTATGAAACAGGTCCGCAGGATATACACCCTATGTTCCTGGAAAATCGCGTTTATCAGGGATCGTCCGGTGCGGTTTATCCCTACGGCGTGACCGATACGCTGAGCGAGCAGAAAGTCCTGAAATCCTGGCAAGCGGTGTGGCTGGAAAACGACTATATCAAAGTGATGATCCTGCCGGAGTTGGGCGGTCGGGTGCATCGCGCGTGGGATAAAGTGAAACAGCGCGATTTTGTCTATCACAATGAGGTGATTAAACCGGCGCTGGTAGGGCTATTGGGGCCGTGGATTTCGGGCGGGATTGAGTTTAACTGGCCACAACACCATCGCCCGACTACCTTTATGCCCGTTGATTTCACCATCGAAGCCCATGAAGACGGCGCACAGACGGTGTGGGTCGGCGAAACGGAGCCGATGCACGGTTTACAGGTGATGACCGGTTTCACACTACGCCCTGACCGGGCGGCGCTGGAGATTGCCAGTCGCGTCTATAACGGCAATGCCACGCCGCGTCATTTCTTGTGGTGGGCTAACCCGGCAGTGAAAGGTGGCGAAGGGCATCAGAGCGTTTTCCCGCCGGATGTAACGGCGGTGTTTGATCACGGCAAACGGGCTGTTTCAGCTTTCCCTATCGCTACCGGCACTTACTACAAAGTGGACTACTCCGCCGGAGTGGATATTTCTCGCTATAAAAATGTGCCAGTGCCGACTTCGTATATGGCCGAAAAATCGCAGTACGATTTTGTTGGCGCATGGTGTCACGATGAAGATGGCGGTTTGCTACACGTTGCCAATCACCACATCGCGCCAGGTAAAAAACAGTGGAGCTGGGGACACAGTGAATTCGGCCAGGCGTGGGATAAGAGCCTGACCGACAATAACGGCCCGTATATCGAACTGATGACGGGTATTTTTGCCGATAACCAGCCCGATTTTACTTGGCTTGATGCTTACGAAGAGAAGCGTTTCGAGCAGTATTTCCTGCCTTATCATTCTCTGGGCATGGTGCAAAACGCCTCCCGCGATGCGGTGATTAAACTCCAGCGTAGCGAGCGGGGGATTGAGTGGGGGCTGTATGCCATCTCCCCGTTGAAAGGATGCCGCCTGGCGATCCGCGAAATCGGCAAATGCAACGCGTTACTCGACGATGCCGTGGCTCTGACGCCAGCGACCGCCATTCAGGGCGTGTTGCATGGTATCAATCCTGACAGACTAACCATTGAACTCTCCGATGCCGATGGCAATATCGTACTGAGTTATCAGGAACATCAGCCACAAGAGTTGCCGTTGCCGGACGTCGCCAAAGCGCCACTGGCAGCACAAGAGATTACCAGTACAGATGAAGCCTGGTTTATCGGTCAGCATCTGGAGCAATATCATCATGCCAGCCGTTCACCGTTCGATTACTACCTGCGCGGTGTGGCGCTGGATCAGCTGGATTATCGCTGTAACCTGGCGTTGGCAATGCTGGAATATAACCGCGCCGATTACCCACAAGCGGTGGCGTATGCCACTCAGGCGCTGAAACGCGCACATGTGCTGAACAAAAACCCGCAGTGCGGACAGGCGAGTTTGATTCGCGCCAGTGCTTACGAACGTCAGGGGCAATATCAACAAGCCGAAGAGGATTTCTGGCGTGCGGTCTGGAGCGGAAACAGTAAAGCCGGTGGCTATTATGGTCTGGCACGACTGGCGGCGCGTAATGGTCACTTCGACACTGGTCTGGATTTTTGCCAACAAAGTCTTCGCGCCTGCCCAACCAATCAGGAAGTGCTTTGCCTGCATAACCTGCTGCTGGTGTTAAGTGGTCGTCAGGACAACGCGTGTTTGCAGCGAGAGAAGTTGCTGCGTGATTATCCGCTGAACGCCACTCTGTGGTGGCTGACCTGGTTCGATGGTCGTAGCGAATCTGCCCTCGTACAGTGGCGAGGTCTGTGTCAGGGACGCGACGTTAACGCCCTGATGACCGCCGGGCAACTGATTAACTGGGGCATGCCCGCTCTGGCGGCAGAGATGCTGAACGCACTGGACTGTCAGCGCACGCTACCGCTTTACCTGCAAGCCAGTTTGCTGCCAAAAGCTGAACGCGGAGAACTGGTCGCAAAAGCCATTGATGTTTTCCCGCAGTTTGTCCGTTTCCCTAATACGCTGGAAGAAGTGGCGGCGCTGGAGAGTATCGAAGAGTGCTGGTTTGCCCGGCATTTACTGGCCTGTTTCTACTACAACAAGCGCAGCTACGGCAAAGCAATTGCCTTATGGCAACGTTGCGTTGAGATGTCGCCGGAGTTTGCCGACGGCTGGCGTGGGCTGGCAATCCATGCGTGGAATAAGCAGCATGATTATGAACTGGCCGCGCGTTATCTTGATAGTGCTTATCAGCTTGCGCCGCAGGATGCTCGTCTGCTTTTTGAACGGGATTTGCTGGATAAGTTAACCGGTGCTGCACCAGAAAAACGTCTGGCGCGTCTGGAAGCTAATCTGGAAATCGCCCTGAAACGTGATGACATGACCGCAGAATTGCTCAATTTGTGGCATCTCACTGGTCAGGCCGACAAAGCGGCAGAGATTCTCGCCACGCGTAAATTCCATCCGTGGGAAGGCGGAGAAGGGAAAGTCACCAGTCAGTTTATCCTCAACCAGTTGTTACGTGCCTGGCAATACCTTGATGCCAGACAACCGCAGCAGGCCAGCGAACTGCTTCATGCCGCGCTGCACTATCCGGAGAATTTAAGCGAAGGCCGTTTACCGGGGCAAACTGACAACGACATCTGGTTCTGGCTGGCGATATGTGCCAAAGCCCAGGGCGATGAAACTGCAGCAACGCGCTGTTTACGTCTGGCGGCGACTGGCGATCGCACCATTAACATTCACAGTTATTACAACGATCAACCGGTTGATTATCTCTTCTGGCAAGGGATGGCGTTGCGATTACTGGGCGAACAACAAACCGCACAGCAACTGTTTATTGAAATGAAACAGTGGGCGCAAGAGATGGCGAAAACCAGTATCGAAGCGGATTTCTTTGCCGTCTCGCAACCTGACTTGTTATCGCTGTATGGCGATTTACAACAGCAACATAAAGAAAAATGTCTGATGGTGGCGATGCTGGCGGCTGCGGGATTAGGCGAGATTGCGCAATACGAATCTGCTCGCGCTGAATTGACGGCGATTAATCCAGCCTGGCCGAAAGCGGCATTATTCACCACCGTGATGCCTTTTATTTTTAGCTACGTTCACTAAACACTATTAACTGTAATATTTGAGCGGCACGCGCTGCCGCTCACGCTCAAATAATTAAAATAAGCCGTTGTAAATAAAAACCCTACAGGAGGCACTATGCCTAAAAAAATGAGAACAACCCGTAATCTATTATTAATGGCTACGCTATTAGGTAGCACACTATTTGCCAACGCTGCGGAAAAAGAAATGACCATTGGTGCAATATACCTTGATACCCAGGGATATTACGCCGGAGTGCGCCAGGGCGTTCAGGATGCGGCAAAAGATTCTTCAGTACAGGTACAGTTAATTGAAACTAACGCCCAGGGCGATATTTCGAAAGAAAGTACCTTTGTTGATACCCTCGTGGCGCGTAATGTCGATGCCATTATTTTGTCGGCAGTGTCCGAAAATGGCAGTAGCCGCACCGTTCGCCGCGCCAGTGAGGCGGGTATTCCGGTGATTTGCTACAACACCTGTATTAATCAAAAGGGTGTCGATAAATATGTCTCGGCATATCTGGTTGGCGATCCGCTGGAATTTGGTAAAAAACTGGGTAACGCTGCCGCCGATTATTTTATTGCCAACAAAATTGACCAGCCGAAAATTGCTGTCATCAATTGCGAAGCCTTTGAAGTTTGTGTGCAGCGCCGTAAAGGATTTGAGGAAGTATTAAAAGCCCGCGTTCCCGGCGCGCAAATTGTCGCTAATCAGGAAGGGACTGTTTTAGATAAAGCGATTTCTGTTGGTGAAAAACTGATTATCTCCACGCCAGATCTCAATGCCATTATGGGGGAATCGGGTGGAGCGACACTCGGTGCGGTAAAAGCGGTACGTAATCAAAATCAGGCTGGAAAAATTGCCGTTTTCGGTTCGGATATGACCACTGAAATTGCACAGGAACTGGAAAATAACCAGGTGCTGAAAGCGGTAGTGGATATTTCCGGTAAGAAAATGGGCAATGCTGTTTTCGCGCAAACATTGAAGGTTATCAATAAACAAGCCGACGGTGAAAAAGTGATTCAGGTGCCAATCGATCTCTATACCAAAACGGAAGACGGTAAACAGTGGCTGGCAACGCACGTTGATGGTCTGCCCTAATAGCTGATTCGCAGAGGTCCCTATGTTCACGGCAACAGAGGCAGTTCCGGTAGCAAAAGTGGTGGCAGGAAATAAGCGTTACCCCGGTGTCGTTGCGCTGGATAACGTTAACTTCACGCTCAATAAAGGCGAAGTTCGCGCGCTGTTAGGTAAAAACGGTGCGGGAAAATCGACCCTCATTCGAATGCTTACCGGTAGCGAACGTCCGGATAGCGGTGATATCTGGATTGGCGAGACGCGACTGGAAGGCGACGAAGCTACGCTGACTCGCCGTGCCGTTGAACTGGGGGTACGCGCGGTTTATCAGGAATTAAGTCTGGTGGAGGGGCTGACGGTGGCGGAAAACCTCAGCCTTGGTCAATGGCCCCGCCGCAACGGCATGATTGATTACCCGCAAATGGCGCAGGATGCCCGACGTTGTTTACAGGCGTTGGGCGTCGATGTTAGCCCTGAACAACTTGTTTCGACACTAAGCCCGGCGCAAAAGCAACTGGTGGAAATTGCGCGGGTGATGAAAGGCGAGCCGCGCGTGGTCATCCTTGATGAACCGACCAGCTCGCTTGCCAGTACGGAAGTTGAACTGGTGATCAGCGCTGTGAAAAAAATGTCAGCACTGGGCGTGGCGGTGATTTATGTCAGCCACCGGATGGAAGAAATTCGCCGCATTGCCTCCTGTGCCACCGTTATGCGCGATGGTCAGGTGGCGGGCGATGTGATGCTCGAAAACACCTCAACCCGTCATATTGTGTCGCTGATGCTCGGGCGCGATCACGTTGATCTTGCACCGGTTGTAGCTCAGGAGATTGCGGACCAGACCGTACTGGAAGTTCGCGCGTTACGCCACAGACCAAAACTTACGGAGATCAGTTTTTCCCTGCGTCGTGGCGAAGTGCTCGGCATTGCTGGCCTGCTGGGGGCAGGGCGCAGTGAATTGCTGAAGGCGATTGTTGGACTGGAGACGTATGAACAGGGCGAAATTGTTATCAACGGCGAGAAAATCACGCGCCCCGATTACGGCGACATGCTGAAACGCGGCATTGGCTATACGCCAGAAAACCGCAAAGAAGCGGGGATCATTCCCTGGTTGGGCGTTGACGAAAATACAGTGCTGACCAATCGGCAAAAAATCAGCGCCAACGGTGTGCTGCAATGGTCCACCATCCGCCGCCTGACCGAAGAGGTGATGCAGCGGATGACGGTCAAGGCAGCCAGTAGCGAAACGCCTATTGGCACGCTTTCTGGCGGCAATCAGCAAAAAGTTGTGATCGGTCGTTGGGTCTATGCCGCCAGCCAGATTTTATTGCTCGACGAGCCAACGCGCGGCGTCGATATCGAAGCCAAACAGCAGATTTACCGTATTGTCCGCGAGCTGGCTGCCGAAGGGAAAAGCGTGGTGTTTATCTCCAGTGAAGTGGAGGAGTTGCCGCTGGTGTGCGACCGCATCCTGTTATTACAGCACGGTACGTTCTCGCAGGAGTTTCACTCGCCGGTCAATGTGGATGAGCTGATGTCCGCCATTCTGTCTGTGCACTGATGAATTTTACCGAGGAACCTGAAGATGTCTGCTTCGTCATTATCATTGCCGCAGGGCAAGAGCGTCTCGCTCAAACAATTTGTCAGTCGCCATATTAATGAGATTGGTTTGCTGGTGGTAATCGCCATTCTTTATCTGGTCTTCTCCCTGAACGCACCGGGCTTTATCTCATTGAATAACCAAATGAACGTGCTGCGCGATGCTGCCACCATCGGGATCGCCGCCTGGGCGATGACGCTGATTATTATCTCCGGTGAAATTGATGTCAGCGTTGGACCGATGGTGGCTTTTGTCTCGGTGTGCCTGGCATTTTTGCTGCAATTTAACGTTCCGCTGGCGATTGCTTGTCTGCTGGTGTTGCTGTTAGGCGCGCTGATGGGGACGCTGGCCGGCGTGCTGCGCGGCGTGTTTAACGTGCCCAGTTTCGTTGCCACGCTGGGGCTGTGGAGCGCCCTGCGCGGAATGGGGCTGTTTATGACTAACGCCCTGCCAGTGCCGATTGACGAAAACGAGGTACTGGACTGGCTGGGGGGACAATTTCTCGGTGTGCCAGTATCCGCGCTGATCATGATGGTGTTGTTTGCACTGTTTGTGTTCATCAGCCGCAAAACCGCCTTCGGGCGCTCGGTTTTTGCTGTTGGCGGTAATGCGACGGCAGCGCAGTTGTGCGGTATCAACGTTCGTCGGGTGCGCATTCTTATTTTTACCCTTTCGGGATTATTAGCGGCGGTGACCGGCATTTTGCTGGCAGCTCGCCTCGGTTCTGGTAACGCAGGTGCGGCAAACGGTCTGGAGTTTGACGTCATCGCTGCGGTCGTGGTCGGCGGTACGGCACTTTCCGGCGGTCGCGGTTCCTTGTTCGGTACGTTGCTTGGTGTGCTGGTGATTACGCTAATCGGTAACGGTCTGGTGTTGCTCGGGATTAACTCTTTTTTCCAGCAGGTGGTGCGCGGCGTCATCATCGTGGTGGCGGTTCTGGCGAATATCTTGCTGACCCAGCGAAGCAGTAAAGCGAAACGCTAAACCTTAACGCCCCTGGCGCGGGTGCGGCAGGGATGAAAATTAATCGTATTGTTAATGAGGGAATTATGAAAACGATGCTGGCAGCTTATTTACCAGGAAATTCGACCGTCGATCTGCGGGAAGTTGCGGTGCCGACACCGGGGATTAACCAGGTACTGATTAAAATGAAATCCTCCGGGATTTGCGGAAGCGATGTCCACTATATCTATCATCAACACCGCGCCACAGCGGCGGCTCCCGATAAACCGTTATACCAGGGATTTATCAACGGTCATGAACCGTGCGGGCAAATTGTGGCGATGGGGCAAGGTTGTCGCCATTTTAAAGAGGGCGACCGCGTGCTGGTGTATCACATTTCTGGCTGTGGTTTTTGCCCGAACTGCCGTCGCGGTTTTCCTATCTCTTGTACTGGCGAAGGAAAAGCCGCTTACGGCTGGCAGCGTGACGGCGGTCATGCCGAATACCTGCTGGCGGAAGAAAAAGATCTGATCCTTCTGCCGGACGCGCTGAGCTATGAAGATGGTGCGTTTATCAGTTGCGGCGTTGGTACAGCGTATGAAGGGATTTTGCGCGGCGAAGTTTCCGGCAGTGATAACGTGCTGGTGGTCGGTCTGGGGCCGGTCGGCATGATGGCGATGATGCTGGCGAAAGGTCGCGGTGCAAAAAGGATCATCGGCGTTGATATGCTGCCGGAACGTCTGGCGATGGCGAAACAGTTAGGGGTGATGGATCACGGCTATTTAGCAACGACCGAAGGTCTGCCGCAGATTATCGCCGAACTCACCCACGGTGGCGCGGATGTTGCGCTCGATTGTTCCGGTAATGCCGCAGGTCGCTTACTGGCTTTGCAATCCACCGCTGACTGGGGACGCGTGGTTTACATCGGAGAAACCGGAAAAGTCGAGTTCGAGGTTAGCGCCGACCTGATGCACCATCAACGGCGGATTATTGGTTCCTGGGTGACCAGTTTGTTCCATATGGAAAAATGTGCCCATGATTTGACTGACTGGAAACTGTGGCCGCGTAACGCCATTACCCACCGCTTCACGCTGGAACAGGCAGGTGATGCCTATGCGCTGATGGCGAGCGGCAAATGCGGGAAAGTTGTGATTAACTTCCCGGATTAAGGAGTCAGCGGATGACCATCTATACCTTATCTCACGGGCCGCTAAAGCTGGACGTTTCTGACCGGGGCGGCGTCATCGAAGGCTTCTGGCGTGACGCGACGCCGCTCTTACGTCCCGGTAAAAAAAGCGGTGTGGCAACCGATGCCTCTTGTTTTCCGCTGGTGCCGTTTGCAAACCGGGTGAGTGGCAACCGTTTTGTCTGGCAGGGGCGTGAGTATCAACTGCAACCGAATGTTGAGTGGGATGCGCACTATCTGCACGGCGACGGCTGGCTGGGGCAGTGGCAATGTGTCTCGCGCAGCGATGATAGCTTGTGTCTGGTGTATGAACATCGCAGCGGTGTTTATCACTATCGGGTAAGTCAGGCGTTTCATTTAACGGCAGATACGCTGACGGTGACGCTCTCTGTCACCAATCAAGGGGCAGAGACGCTGCCATTTGGTACCGGCTGGCATCCTTATTTTCCGTTGTCACCACAAACGCGGATTCAGGCGCAGGCGAGCGGTTACTGGCTGGAGCGGGAGCAGTGGCTGGCGGGTGAGTTTTGCGAGCAGCTACCGCAGGAGCTGGATTTCAACCAGCTCGCGCCGTTGCCGCACCAGTGGGTGAACAATGGCTTTGCCGGATGGAATGGTCAGGCCCGCATTGAGCAGTCGCAGGAGGGTTATGCCATCATCATGGAAACGACGCCGCCTGCACCATGTTATTTCATCTTTGTTTCCGACCCGGCGTTTGATAAAGGATATGCGTTTGATTTCTTCTGTCTGGAACCGATGAGCCATGCGCCGGATGACCATCATCGCCCGGAAGGAGGTGACCTCATTGCGCTTGCGCCGGGGGAATCAACAACGTCAGAGATGTCGTTGCGGGTTGCGTTACTGTAATTTATAAAATGCCGGATAAGGCGTTCACGCCGCATCCGGCATCTTTCCTAACGCCGATCGAGAGAAATTGCCCCCGGCCCGGTAATTGCCAACAGCAGGAATGCGCCAGCGATACTGACATTCTTCCAGAAATTAATCATATTTGGCCCAACCGCATCGCCGGTCATATCCCAGTAATGGTGACCAATCACCGCCGTACCCAGCGTGTAGAAAATAAACAGCACCGCCAGCGGACGGGTGAAAAAGCCAAGTACGATTAAAATCGCGGCGGGCACTTCCATAACTACCGCAATAATCGCTGCCAGCATCGGCATTGGCGCGCCCAGCGAGGCCATATATTGGACCGTACCGTCAAAGCCCATCATTTTGGGAAAACCAAAAATAATGAAAATTAAGACCACGGCGATACGGGCAATTAATAACAAAACGGGGCGGGCAGCACCAAAATCAAAATAACGTAGTGTGTTCATAACCAATCCCTTTGCAAGATAATGTGATTTAAACGTAATACACACTCTGGTACCTCGCCACGCCCCAGGCGTTGAGATATTCGCTAATTATCCTGGTTACAGTGATTTAAGCGCGATGTCCTCATCTATCAGCAGTTTCGCATCAAACGTTTTGCCGCTCTGGATCCATTTGCGGATTGGGCGAATCTCACGGCCCTGATTCAGTGTTACCGCACCGATAAGCACGCCGTTTTGCAGATTAAACCAAATCGCCTTCTGAGTTTCCGGGTTGCCACGACAAATCCAGTCATCGCCACGCATATCGCCAATAAACTGTAAGTTATCACTGTACTGATCGCTCCAGAACCACGGCGGCGGCAGTCGCGGAAGCGGTAGCCCCAACATTGCGGCAGCGGCAATTTGCGCCTGGTTATTGGCGTTTTCCCAGCTTTCGCAGCGGTGTAGTGCACCATTATCAAGACGGGTGATTGCCACATCGCCACCGGCAAAGATCGCGGGATCGCAGGTGCGGCAAGCTTCATCAATGACAATACCATTGGCAGTATCAAGGTTGGCCTCGCGAGCCAGTTGGTCGTTGGCGCTGATACCAATACCGTAAATCACCACATCGGCCCGAAGCGTTTCGCCACTTTGCAGCGTCAGTTCTACTTTTTCACCATCGACCACATGTTCAATGGCATTATTGAGCAGAATGCTCACACCAGCCTGCTGATGGCGCTGTAAAAGATAGTGTTGCACGGGCGGTGGTGCATTACGGCCCATGACGGTTGCCGCCAGTTCAATCACTGTCACCTTACATCCACGCTGCGTGGCGCTGGCAGCCAGTTCCAGACCAATAGTTCCGGCACCGACAATTACGACTGACCGTTCGGGCTGCAGAACTTTTCGTAGTCTGGCGGCATCACCGACATGGCGCAGGGTAAAGCAGCGTTCTCCCAGTGCGTCAAGCAATGGCAGCGGTCGGGCTGCCGCGCCGGTTGCCATAAACAGCTGATCCCAGTGCCAACTTTCGCCGTTGGTTAACACTAACTCTCTTGTGTCGCGGCCCAGCGATTTGATGGTTACACCGGAATGCAGATGAACATTGTTTTCCTGCCACCAGTGAGCAGGTAACACCTGCTGTAACTGCGGGGAATCTTCCAGCAACATGGATTTCGAGAGCGGGGGGCGTTCATAAGGAAGATGTTGCTCATCGGAAAACAGATGCAACTCACCGGTGAACCCTTGCTGGCGTAGCGAGGCCGCAGCCATTGCCGCCGCTTGCCCGCCACCGACAATAATGATCGTTTTTTCTTTCATCGTGCTTCCTTAAAGATCCAGCCCAGCCGCTACGTGGCGAATGCCGCGAATCGCTAAACCCGCATCAGCGTTGATCATCACACCGCTTAATGCGCGATTATTGCGCCGCGATGCCAACATCACATACGGACCCGTAAAATCCGCCGGTTGCGGGAAAAATTGCAGCGGTAATATGGCGGCAATTTTCTCCGGCGTCAGAGACTGCATTATCGAGGTTTCACTTTGCCCGAGCGCCTGTGGGCCGCGCAGGTCGCTGGCCATACCACACGGGCCGACGCCATTCACCCGCACTTTCGGTGCCAGTTCATAAGCCAGTTGGCGAATAAGTCCGGTTGCGGCATGTTTACTGGCGGTGTACAGCGGGCCACCGCCGCCGGGATACCAGGCGGCATTTGACAGTGTGAAAATCATGCTGCCTTCACTGGCGATTAACGCCGGAGCGCAGGCTTTTGCGCCCAGCAGGTAACCGAGTACGTTGACGTTAAACAGCTCGTGGAAGCCGGTTTCGAGCGTCTCTGCGGGAGTATTAACCAGTGAGGCATTGTGATCCCAGATGCCCGCATTGCCGATAAAACAATCCAGCTTGCCAGAACGAGTCAGGATCTGATCGACCGCGCGTTGATAATCGGCATAGCAGGTCACGTTACCTTCCACCGCCAGAATATGTTCGCCAAATCGCTGACGCAGACTGGCGACTTTTGCCGCCGACAGTTCCAGCGTGGCAACCTGCGCACCTTCTTCGATAAATCGCTCGACCAGTGCCAGTCCTAATCCCGATCCGCCACCTGTAATAAAGATGGACTCGTTATGCAGATCGCTCATGGCTGCGCCTCCGGTAAGTCGATGAAGATATCACCACCTTCAACGTGTACTGGATAAGTGGTTAGCGGATCGGTGGCGGGCAGGCATAACGCTTTCCCCGTTTTCAGGCAAAAACTGGCAGCGTGCAGTGGGCACTCTACCGTAGCATCATCTTCCAGATACCCTTCTGACATCGACGCATTACCATGACTGCAACGATCGTTAATGGCATAAAACTCGCCGCCAACGTTGAACAGGGCGATGACGGGCGAGGTATCGATCCGGAGAGCCTCACCCTCCGGCACATCCGCAACGGGACACGCATAAATTCGATTCATCAGAACAGTACACTCAGATTATGGGACGTGATCACCGCTTGATCCAGGACGATATCCCGTTCCAGCAAGCGCCAGTTGTCATCTTCCAGACGGCGAACTTTGTCAAAACGAGTCCCGACATAGAATGTTTCATCGCGCTCTTTTTGTGCCCGATAAAGCAGATAATTTACCCGCACAGCAAACACGTCTGGGGTGTCGGTTTCGCTTACCTGGCAGTTGCTGATTAAGTGACGGGTGCGTGACGGCGGCTCTTCCGCCCAGGCCATGCCCGTTTCCAGACGCGCGATTCGCCGCTCCAGCTGGTCTTTGGTGTCATTAAAAATCCAGGTTGTCGGTGGCTGAACGCCTTTGCGGCGGTCACGCGTTTGCGCGTTAACCGTGGTGCGCATGGTGTAACGAATCTCTTCGTCGAGCTGCGCCAGCCAGTCACGAAATTTCCAGTCATCCAGCAGACTGGCTTCGTGATAGAGAAACTGGCTAATGCGGTGATGTAACTCCAGTGAAACCTGCGCACTCATTTCATCACCTCCTGCTGGTATGCGGCGGTTTTATCGAGCACTTCCTGCCAGCTTTCGCTGCTCAGGAGATCGGCCCAGCGTTGATACATTCCACGGGCGGCCGTTTCTGAGAAGATATAGTTTGTAATGCCTGGAATGCCGTCGTCGCGACGTTTTTCCTGACCAAGCCCCATTTCCAGACAAAGTTTACTGTTGCGGGCGCGGTGGCCTTTCAGCAATTTCTGAATTTCACACCAGTTCTCCGAGTCATCCTGCTCAAGAAAACCAGCAGGACCAAAAGCGCGGGTGGCGCTGTTTTCAAAAGCGGCTTTAACTTCATCAGAGGCGGCTTTGTCAGTAATACAGAACGCCCACACTTCAACTTGATCAGGGCCGCGCGGATGCCAGACGCGGAGTGTGGCAGTGCCGTTGAGCCAGGAAAGTGTGGGGAATATGTTGTTATGACCTGCCAGGCGTAGGGCGCGAACTTCGCCTAAACGCTGTTCTGCTTCGGCGTAGGTTTCGCGGTAATAGCTGGAAACTGCACCATCGACCCAGACATTGGCGTCTGGCTTTTCGGTAAAGAAGAAACCGCTACCGTGTCCGTCCTGACCGAATTGTAGGGCATCTTTAGCGGTTTCCCATACCGGGCGGGCGGTTTGTCCATCGCCGAGACGCTTATCGCTGCCATCATCTTTCGCCCCTAATACCTGTACGGCAGAAGCATGGCTGAACAGGGCGTGATACTGGTCACTGGCGAACTGCTCTGCCGGGAATTTCCAGTTGCAGTTGATCACCCACTTTTGTACGCCGCCGACAATTTCGGTACCGCCTTCGCGACGATCCAGCATGCCATCCAGATACCAGGCAATGTCACCCAGGTAATCACGCAGGCCCGGCGCGGAGGTATCCCAGTTGCCAAAAATCAGCCCCTTATAACTCTCCACACAGGGAACTTCGTTTAACCCCCAGTGAGATTTACACAGCCCTTGTGGGTAGGCGCGAGGTTCCAGCGGTACATCAATCAACTCGCCGTTAATACCATAAGACCAGCCATGATACGGGCAGGTAAAGGCGCGAGTGTTGCCGCAATCGGCATAACTCACACGCATGGCCCGGTGGCGGCACTGGTTGAGAAACGCCTTGATGCTGCCGTCTTTCTGGCGCACCACGACAACCGCATCTTCTCCCATGTAGGTGTTAAAAAAATCACCGGGTTTAGGGATCTGGCTTTCGTGGGCGAGAAATAGCCAGCAACGACCGAAAATGCGCTCAAGCTCCAGTTGGTAAATATCCGGGTCGGTATAAATACGCGGAGTGACCCGACCGTTTTGGGTGTCAATCAGTTGGTAAATGTTCAAATCTGAGGGTGTGGTCATATTTTTTAATCCTGAAAGATAAGATGTATTGACCTTCTATTTTTGTGCCATAAGGATGTTGCTGGTTGGTTGCTGATATGTGAAATAGTTAATTTCTACCAACTGAGACGTTTTTTCGATAACAAGGGGAAGGTGATGGAACTACGGCATTTACGCTATTTCGTCGCAGTGGCGCAGGCACTGAACTTTACCCGTGCGGCGGAAAAACTGCATACCTCACAGCCTTCGTTAAGCAGCCAGATCCGCGATCTCGAAAACTGTGTTGGTGTTCCGCTACTGGTACGTGATAAACGTAAAGTCGCGTTGACGGCGGCGGGAGAATGTTTTCTCCAGGACGCGCAGGCAATCCTGGAACAAGCGGAAAATGCCAAACAACGGGCGCGGAAAATTGTTCAGGAAGATAAGCATTTAATCATCGGTTTTGTGCCATCGGCGGAAGTGAATTTACTGCCAAAAGTATTGCCCATGTTCCGACTGAAACAGCCAGAAACTTTGATCGAATTGGTGAGTTTAATTACCACGGAACAGGAAGAAAAAATTCGCCGTGGTGAACTGGATGTCGGCTTAATGCGCCATCCTGTCTATAGCCCGGAGATTGATTATCTGGAACTTTTTGACGAACCATTAGTGGTAGTGTTGCCGGTTGATCATCCTTTAGCACAAGAAAAAGAGATCACCGCCGCGCAGCTGGATGGCGTGAATTTCGTTAGTACCGATCCGGCGTATTCCGGTTCGCTTGCGCCGATCGTTAAGGAGTGGTTTGCGCAAGAAAACAGCCAGCCGAATATCGTCCAGGTGGCAACCAATATTCTGGTAACGATGAATTTGGTGGGGATGGGGCTTGGCGTAACTTTGATACCCGGTTATATGAATAATTTTAATACCGGGCAGGTGGTATTTCGGCCAATTGCCGGAAATGTGCCTTCCATTGCCCTACTAATGGCGTGGAAGAAAGGCGAAATGAAACCGGCATTACGCGATTTCATCGCCATTGTGCAGGAACGTTTGGCAAGCGTAACGGCATAAATACGCAATAATTTTGCAAGGTGCGTTGTGGGGCGCAGCTTTTTTAGTGCTTGCGAACAGGCGTTACAGACATCGGGAAGCAGGCTCGAATATTCTTATTTTTCAACTTGCACCAACATTCGATTAACCCCAGACTAACGCCTCCTGACGGGAGGGACTCATGGTTTTGCAATCCACGCGCTGGTTGGCGCTCGGTTATTTCACATACTTTTTTAGTTACGGCATTTTTCTACCTTTCTGGAGCGTCTGGCTTAAGGGGATTGGCTTAACGCCAGAAACTATCGGCCTGTTATTGGGGGCTGGTCTGGTTGCCCGTTTTCTCGGGAGTTTGATCATCGCCCCCCGCGTTAGCGATCCTTCCCGCCTGATTTCCGCCTTGCGCGTACTGGCACTGCTGACACTTCTCTTTGCTGTCGCCTTCTGGGCGGGGGCGCATGTAGCGTGGTTGATGGTGGTGATGATTGGCTTTAACCTCTTTTTCTCACCGCTGGTACCGTTGACCGATGCACTGGCGAATACATGGCAAAAACAGTTCCCGCTTGATTACGGCAAAGTGCGACTGTGGGGCTCGGTGGCGTTTGTCATTGGCTCGGCGCTGACAGGCAAACTGGTCAGTATGTTGGATTATCGGGTGATCCTCGCGCTGTTGACGTTGGGCGTGGCGTCCATGCTGCTCGGATTTCTCATTCGTCCAACGATTCAGCCACAAGGGGCTAGCCGTCAGCAGGAGAGCACGGGAGGGCCAGCCTGGCTGACACTGGTCCGCCAGAACTGGCGCTTTCTGGCCTGCGTTTGTTTATTACAGGGAGCGCATGCAGCCTATTACGGTTTTAGCGCTATTTACTGGCAGGCAGCTGGGTATTCTGCTTCAGCGGTGGGCTATTTGTGGTCGCTGGGCGTGGTGGCAGAAGTCATTATTTTTGCGCTGAGTAATAAACTTTTCCGCCGTTGTAGTGCACGCGATATGCTGCTGATCTCGGCGATTAGCGGCGTAATGCGCTGGGGAATTATGGGAGCAACGACGGCGTTGCCGTGGTTGATAGTGGTGCAAATTCTGCATTGCGGCACCTTCACGGTCTGCCACCTGGCGGCCATGCGTTATATTGCCGCCCGCCAGGGTAGCGAAGTCATTCGTTTGCAGGCGGTTTACTCTGCCGTTGCAATGGGCGGTAGTATCGCCATCATGACCGTCTTCGCCGGTTTCCTGTATCAATATCTGGGCCACGGCGTGTTCTGGGTGATGGCGCTGGTGGCGCTTCCGGCAATGTTCTTGCGCCCGAAAGTTGTTCCCTCATGCTGATTCGAGCATTTTGCGGATCTGCTCCTGTTGGTGTGTTGTCAGCGTCAGATCTGTGTAGATCAGCGGTGGTGAAAAGAGCGGTAACGGCGTGGTGTAAGGCGCAATAATCAGTGCCGCGCCGCGTGGAGCACCTCTCTGCAAAAATGCTTTTACCGACATATGCTTAATGTTGAGCGGCAGTAACGTTAGTTCACGTAACTGCTGCTCAATCTGCGCTTCACGCTCGCTATCATTCCCGGTCAGTAGAATAATCTGTTTTTCATGCAGGTCGTTTTCCTGCATTAGCCAGGCACCGAAAATCACCGCGACCAGACCGCTTTCCTCATCAGAAAGATGGACGCTGTATTCACTTTCAAATCCGGTCAGCGCCGCGCGGGTGGTGCGCACCAGGCGTGGGTACAGTCTGGAGAACTCTTCTGGCAGGGTGTTATCAATACCGATGGCAAACAAACTGCGATTTAACGCCTGGGCGAGGTGAGTATAAAGCTGATCGCATAACCCCTGTTCATCATAAAAACGAACATTTCCCAGCTCACGAAAATGGTTTACCAGACGTTTGATAGACTGACGCAATTGTCTATCCCGCTGATGCGCATCCCGAATTGGATCGGGAACTCGCAACATGGAAAAAAGTAATGCCATAAATAGTGGCTCATCAGGCGGTACAGGCTGGAGCGCCCGACGCTGCCAGTGGCGTCCAATTTCCTGCGCTACCTGAAATTCCAGGCAGGATTCTGCCCAGCGACGTTGGAGCGGATTAAACTGAGGCGTAATGCCAGCGTGGTGTTGCAGCAAGCAATATTGCAGATACAGACACAGGAAATGAATATCGCGCGATTCAAAGCGTTTTTGTAGCCGTCGAGAGCAGAGATTCACTAACGCTTGTAGATTGGTATCGTCGTAAAAGTTACGCGAAATTCCGCGCCGCTTTAGTTCACTCTTCAGAGCGGGTGTGAATTGGCTGGTAATAAATGACGGACACAGACGGAAACCACGTCGTAGCCAATGAAATAAACACAAACGTTGGTTAAGCACTGTGCCTTCAACCCGGTAGCTACCGTCATAACCAGTAGTCAGTGTGAGTTGATGATAGCGCAGGATCTCCCGTCCTGTTTCGCTGATATCAAGACTGGCAATATCATCATCCACACCATTAAGCTTGCTGAAGGTTGCCGTGGTGGCGGTCAACCCCGGCTGAAAGAGTGTCAGCAAGATCTGGCAGCGGCGCTGGGGAGCCGAAAGGACAGATGGTGAAGCAAGCGTAGGCATCATCTGTAGATCTCCCATAAGCATAATTGATAAGAATAGCTAAAGTTTGCCCAGTGAAATGGCGAAGGGAATGCTAATCATCAGAAATGTTGGCAAGCGTCACAGAATTTTTCTCATCTTAAACCGTTCTTACCAGTGTATTAGCTCGTCTAAAGGTGGATTTGTGAATGATTATCGTGCTAGCGATCATGGGTTAGTTCTGCGGATTCAACGTGCTAAGGATAAAATCCACTATTTGTTCGCGATAAACATCACCGTGACGATCGGAAAAAGCATCAATGTGTTCGCCGTCAGGGATTAAGATTAAACGTTTTGGCTCTTTTGCCAGATCATACAACTTTTGGCTGTGCTGCCATGGGATAACGTGATCGGCCTTACCGTGAATGAGTAAAACTGGGATCGGGCTGACGCTGGCGATGTAATTTTCGCCGCTGTAACTCTCATCAAGTAAGTAGCCACTGCCGGGGATCATCTGGTTGGCAATGGTTGCATAAGAGGCAAATGTGGAGTCGAGGATCACTGCACGTATGCCCTCACGATCACCCTGACCAACGACATCAAGAATATTCGCCCCGCCAATACTCTGCCCGAACAGCACCAGTCGTTGTGGGTTTACATCACTGCGATGGCGCACCACATTGATGGCACTTAGCGTATCGTCCAACAATCCGGCCTGAGACGGCGTGCCTTTTGATTTACCAAACCCGCGATAATCAAACATAAAAACGTTGAAATTACGCTCAGGTAACCAACTGACCAGCGGCCAGTGGGCGGACATATTTCCGGCATTGCCGTGAGCATGAATGATGGTTGCGATGGCGTTGTCAGCGGGGCCTGTCGAAGAAGGGATAAACCAGCCTTGCAGACGAGTACCGTCCTTAGCTGTAAATTCGACGGATTCCGCCGACCAGGGGTCGGGACCGTAAATTTTGTCGTCGGGATAATAGAAGAAGTTGATGGCAACGCGCGGCACTAAATAAACGCAGAAGGCAACAACAAAGAGAATAAACAGAATTTTGAGAACGCGTGTGTTCACTGGCAGTGCCATAACCTTTCCTTGCGACTTCTTTATCATCCATTAATCGGGGAAAGATGGTGGGAGAGTGACGAAAGAAAGTAAAGCAGTGAGGAAGCATTTCGGAATAGCGCCTGAAAGGCGAGGGCGGGTGAGAGAAATCACCCGCCAGAGAAATTAACGCTTCAGGGCGTCGCTTAACTCGTCACGCATGTTCGCCAGCATGGCTTTAACAACGCGCGGGTTACCGGCAACGATGTTACCGGTCAGCATGTAGTTATGACCACCGGTGAAGTCGCTGACGATGCCGCCCGCTTCACGAACCAGTAGCTCGCCTGCGGCGAAATCCCACGGACGCAGACCGATTTCAAAGAAACCGTCAACACGACCTGCGGCAACGTAAGCCAGATCCAGCGCCGCAGAACCAGTACGACGGAAGTCTGCACATTCGTTGAACAGTTTGCCGACGATGTTGATGTAAGTGGTAGCGTACTGTTTTGCTTTGAACGGGAAGCCGGTCGCCAGAATAGTACCGTCGAGATCGCGAGCGGTGCTGCCGCGCAGACGGTAGCCGTTCAGCTGTGCGCCCTGACCGCGAGTCGCGGTGAACAGTTCGTTACGCATAGGATCATAAACCACAGCAACTTCAGTGCGGCCTTTGATACGAACGGCGATAGATACCGCGAAGTGCGGCAGGCGTTTGATAAAGTTGGTAGTGCCATCCAGTGGATCGATAACCCATTGAACATCCTGATCGGTACCTTCAAGTTCACCGCTTTCTTCGGTGATGATGGTGTGCTGTGGGTAAGATTTACGAATCGTGTCGATAATCACCGCTTCGGCAGCTTTATCTACGTTGGTCACGAAATCGTTACTGCCTTTCTGGCTCGCTTCTACAGCGTCCGGGGTTTCATAGTTTTTGGCAATTAAATTACCCGCCTTGCGCGCTGCGCGCACGGCGATGTTCAGCATCGGATGCATCGGTCTCTCTCACTGGATGTTAAAGAACGGGAAAACGGCGCAGAGTATAGCAGCGAGATCGGCATCTGTCTTCGTTTTATGATAAGATGCGTAAATAATCTTTAGATGAAGAAAGACAATGCTGCAAAATATTCGAATTGTGCTGGTGGAGACGTCACACACCGGCAATATGGGTTCTGTTGCCCGTGCCATGAAAACAATGGGCTTAACCAATCTGTGGCTGGTTAATCCACTAGTGAAACCTGACTCCCAGGCGATTGCTCTGGCAGCAGGGGCCAGCGATGTGATTGGTAATGCTCACATTGTCGATACACTCGACGAAGCGTTAGCCGGTTGTAGCCTGGTGGTTGGCACCAGTGCACGCTCGCGCACGCTGCCGTGGCCGATGCTCGACCCGCGCGAATGCGGTTTGAAAAGCGTCGCTGAAGCGGCAAATACGCCGGTGGCACTGGTTTTTGGTCGTGAGCGCGTTGGCTTGACCAATGAAGAGTTGCAAAAGTGCCATTATCATGTCGCCATTGCCGCTAACCCGGAATACAGTTCGCTGAACCTGGCGATGGCTGTTCAGGTTATTGCCTATGAAGTCCGTATGGCCTGGCTGGCGACTCAGGAGAACAGCGAGCAGGTTGAACATGACGAGACGCCGTATCCGCTGGTCGATGATCTGGAACGTTTTTACGGTCATCTTGAACAAACGCTGCTGGCAACCGGCTTTATCCGTGAAAACCATCCGGGGCAGGTGATGAATAAGCTGCGTCGTCTGTTTACCCGTGCGCGCCCGGAAAGCCAGGAGTTGAATATCCTGCGCGGGATTCTGGCTTCTATTGAGCAGCAGAATAAAGGTAACAAGGCCGAATAACCGAGGTTGCCTGATGCGGCGCTTAACGCGTCTTGTCAGGCCTACATTGTACTGAACCCCTGGTCGGATAAAGTGTTTACGCCGCACCCGATAATAGGTACAAACGCCACGATAAAAAAATGGCACTGAAGGTTAAATACCCGACTAAATCAGTCAAGTAAATAGTTGACCAATTTACTCGGGAATGTCAGACTTGACCCTGCTATGCAATACCCCCACTTTTACAATAAAAAACCCCGGGCAGGGGCGAGTTTGAGGTGAAGTAAGACATGAGACTGACATCTAAAGGGCGCTATGCCGTGACCGCAATGCTTGACGTTGCGCTCAACTCTGAAGCGGGCCCGGTACCGTTGGCTGATATTTCCGAACGTCAGGGAATTTCCCTTTCTTATCTGGAACAACTGTTTTCCCGTCTGCGTAAAAATGGTCTGGTTTCCAGCGTACGCGGACCAGGCGGTGGTTATCTGTTAGGCAAAGATGCCAGCAGCATCGCCGTTGGCGAAGTAATTAGCGCCGTTGATGAATCTGTAGATGCTACCCGTTGTCAGGGTAAAGGCGGCTGCCAGGGTGGCGATAAATGCCTGACCCACGCGCTGTGGCGTGATTTGAGCGACCGCCTCACCGGTTTTCTCAACAACATTACTTTAGGCGAACTGGTTAATAACCAGGAAGTGCTGGATGTATCTGGTCGTCAGCATACTCACGACGCGCCACGCACCCGCACACAAGACGCGATCGACGTTAAGTTACGCGCTTAATTTAACCGTCCTGTTTCGTGTTGCATCTGCGTTGACTGCACATACTCACTCCGGTCACTTACTTATGTAAGCTCCCGGAGATTCGTAAGTTTGTCAACTTGCTGAAACCCGAAACAGTTAGGTTAAAGATAACAAGATATTAGAATCAGGCCGGGGCGTCTCGCGCTCCGTAAACACGGTCGTACATCCAGCCGGTAGCCTGGTTCCTTGCATTGAGTGATGTACGGAGTTTATAGAGCAATGAAATTACCGATTTATCTCGACTACTCCGCAACCACGCCGGTGGACCCGCGTGTTGCCGAGAAAATGATGCAGTTTATGACGATGGACGGAACTTTTGGTAACCCGGCCTCCCGTTCTCACCGTTTCGGCTGGCAGGCTGAAGAAGCGGTAGATATCGCTCGTAATCAGATTGCCGATCTGGTTGGCGCTGATCCGCGAGAAATCGTCTTTACCTCTGGTGCTACCGAATCTGACAACCTGGCGATCAAAGGTGCTGCTAACTTTTATCAGAAAAAAGGCAAGCACATCATCACCAGCAAAACCGAACACAAAGCGGTACTGGATACCTGCCGTCAGCTGGAGCGCGAAGGTTTTGAAGTCACTTACCTGGCACCGCAGCGTAACGGTATTATCGACCTGAAAGAACTCGAAGCAGCGATGCGTGACGACACCATCCTTGTTTCCATCATGCACGTAAATAACGAAATCGGCGTGGTGCAGGATATCGCGGCTATCGGCGAAATGTGCCGTGCTCGTGGCATTATCTATCACGTTGATGCAACCCAGAGCGTGGGCAAACTGCCTATCGACCTGAGCCAGTTGAAAGTTGACCTGATGTCTTTCTCCGGTCACAAAATCTATGGCCCGAAAGGTATCGGTGCGCTGTATGTGCGTCGTAAACCGCGCGTACGTATCGAAGCACAAATGCACGGTGGCGGTCACGAGCGCGGTATGCGTTCCGGTACTCTGCCTGTTCACCAGATCGTCGGTATGGGCGAAGCCTATCGCATCGCGAAAGAAGAGATGGCGACCGAGATGGAACGTCTGCGCGGTCTGCGTAACCGTCTGTGGAACGGCATCAAAGATATCGAAGAAGTTTACCTGAACGGTGACCTGGAACACGGTGCGCCGAACATTCTCAACGTCAGCTTTAATTACGTTGAAGGTGAGTCGCTGATTATGGCGCTGAAAGACCTTGCGGTTTCTTCCGGTTCTGCCTGTACGTCAGCAAGCCTCGAACCGTCCTACGTGCTGCGCGCGCTGGGGCTGAACGATGAGCTGGCACATAGCTCTATCCGTTTCTCTTTAGGTCGTTTTACTACTGAAGAAGAGATCGACTACACCATCGAGTTAGTTCGTAAATCCATCGGTCGTCTGCGTGACCTTTCTCCGCTGTGGGAAATGTACAAGCAGGGCGTGGATCTGAACAGCATCGAATGGGCACATCATTAATCGGTATCGGAATCAGGAGAATTTATAATGGCTTACAGCGAAAAAGTTATCGATCATTACGAGAATCCGCGTAACGTGGGTTCCTTCGACAACAACGACGAGAACGTGGGCAGCGGCATGGTGGGTGCACCGGCCTGTGGCGACGTGATGAAGTTGCAGATTAAAGTCAACGATGAAGGTATCATTGAAGACGCGCGTTTTAAAACTTACGGCTGCGGTTCCGCTATCGCTTCCAGCTCCCTGGTCACCGAATGGGTGAAAGGGAAGTCTCTCGACGAAGCACAGGCGATCAAAAACACCGATATTGCTGAAGAACTTGAACTGCCGCCGGTGAAAATTCACTGTTCTATTCTGGCAGAAGACGCGATCAAAGCCGCCATTGCGGACTATAAAAGCAAACGTGAAGCAAAATAAGAGTTGAGGTTTGGTTATGTCGATTACACTGAGCGACAGTGCAGCAGCGCGAGTAAATACCTTTCTGGCTAACCGCGGCAAAGGGTTTGGCCTGCGTCTGGGTGTGAGAACCTCCGGATGTTCAGGTATGGCTTATGTACTGGAATTTGTTGACGAACCGACGCCGGAAGACATCGTGTTTGAAGACAAAGGCGTGAAAGTCGTGGTCGATGGCAAAAGCCTGCAATTTCTGGACGGTACGCAACTGGATTTCGTAAAAGAAGGCCTGAACGAAGGGTTTAAATTTACCAACCCGAACGTCAAAGATGAGTGTGGTTGCGGCGAAAGCTTCCACGTTTGATGCGCATACCGATAACCCCACCGTGGTCAGCTGCGCGTGGGGTTTGTTTTACCTGATTCGTCGTTATTGCGGCGGATCGCAGCCCTGAGAATGTTATGGATTACTTCACCCTCTTTGGCTTGCCTGCCCGTTATCAACTCGATACCCAGGCACTGAGCCTGCGTTTTCAGGATCTACAACGTCAGTATCATCCTGATAAATTCGCCAGCGGAAGCCAGGCGGAACAACTCGCCGCCGTACAGCAATCTGCAACCATTAACCAGGCCTGGCAAACGCTGCGTCATCCGTTAATGCGCGCGGAATATTTACTTTCTTTGCACGGTTTTGAGCTCGCCAGCGAGCAGCATACTGTGCGCGACACCGCGTTCCTGATGGAACAGCTGGAGCTGCGCGAAGAACTGGACGAGATCGAACAGGCGAAAGATGAAGCGCGGCTGGAAAGCTTTATCAAACGTGTGAAAAAGATGTTTGATACCCGCCATCAGTTGATGGTTGAACAGTTAGACAACGAGACGTGGGACGCGGCGGCGGATACCGTGCGTAAGCTGCGTTTTCTCGATAAACTGCGAAGCAGTGCCGAACAACTCGAAGAAAAACTGCTCGATTTTTAATTTCTGGAAGCTAAACATGGCCTTATTACAAATTAGTGAACCTGGTTTGAGTGCTGCGCCGCATCAGCGTCGTCTGGCGGCCGGTATTGACCTGGGCACAACCAACTCGCTGGTGGCGACAGTGCGCAGCGGTCAGGCCGAAACGTTAGCCGACCATGAAGGCCGTCACCTGCTGCCCTCTGTTGTTCACTATCAACAGCAGGGGCATTCGGTGGGTTATGACGCGCGCACTAACGCAGCGCTTGACACCGCCAACACCATTAGTTCTGTTAAACGCCTGATGGGGCGCTCGCTGGCTGATATCCAGCAACGCTACCCGCATTTGCCTTATCAATTCCAGGCCAGCGAAAACGGCTTGCCGATGATTGAAACGGCGGCGGGGCTGCTGAACCCGGTGCGTGTTTCTGCGGACATCCTCAAAGCACTGGCGGCGCGGGCAACTGAAGCCCTGGCTGGCGACTTGGATGGTGTCGTTATCACCGTTCCGGCGTACTTTGACGATGCCCAGCGTCAGGGCACCAAAGACGCGGCGCGTCTGGCGGGGCTACATGTTCTGCGCTTGCTTAACGAACCGACCGCTGCGGCTATCGCCTACGGGCTGGATTCCGGTCAGGAAGGCGTGATCGCTGTTTATGACCTCGGTGGCGGGACGTTTGATATTTCCATTCTTCGCTTAAGTCGCGGCGTGTTCGAAGTGCTGGCGACCGGCGGTGATTCCGCGCTCGGCGGCGATGACTTTGACCATCTGTTAGCAGATTACATTCGCGAACAGGCGGGCATTCCTGACCGTAGCGATAACCGCGTTCAGCGTGAACTGCTGGATGCCGCCATTGCGGCCAAAATCGCGCTGAGCGATGCGGACTCTGTGACCGTGAATGTTGCGGGCTGGCAGGGTGAAATCAGCCGTGAACAATTCAACGAACTGATCGCGCCATTGGTAAAACGAACCTTACTGGCTTGTCGTCGTGCGCTGAAAGACGCGGGCGTTGAGGCTGACGACGTACTGGAAGTGGTGATGGTTGGTGGTTCTACCCGCGTGCCGCTGGTGCGTGAACGGGTGGGTGAATTTTTCGGTCGTCCACCGCTGACTTCCATCGACCCGGATAAAGTCGTCGCTATTGGCGCGGCGATTCAGGCGGATATTCTGGTGGGTAACAAGCCGGACAGCGAAATGCTGTTACTTGATGTGATCCCGCTGTCGCTGGGCCTCGAAACCATGGGTGGCCTGGTGGAGAAAGTGATCCCGCGTAACACCACAATTCCGGTGGCGCGCGCCCAGGATTTCACCACCTTTAAAGATGGTCAGACGGCGATGTCTATCCATGTAATGCAGGGTGAGCGTGAGCTGGTGCAGGACTGCCGCTCGCTGGCACGTTTTGCGCTGCGTGGTATTCCGGCGCTACCGGCTGGCGGCGCGCATATTCGCGTAACGTTTCAGGTCGATGCTGATGGTCTTTTGAGCGTGACGGCGATGGAGAAATCCACCGGCGTTGAGGCGTCTATTCAGGTTAAACCGTCTTATGGTCTGACCGACAGTGAAATCGCTTCGATGATCAAAGACTCAATGAGCTATGCCGAGCAGGACGTAAAAGCCCGTATGCTGGCTGAACAAAAAGTAGAAGCGGCGCGTGTGCTGGAAAGTTTGCACGGCGCGCTGGCTGCTGATGCCGCGCTGTTAAGCGCCGCAGAACGTCAGGTCATTGACGATGCTGCCGCTCACCTGAGTGAAGTGGCGCAGGGCGATGATGTTGACGCCATCGAACAAGCGATTAAAAACGTAGACAAACAAACCCAGGATTTCGCCGCTCGCCGCATGGACCAGTCGGTTCGTCGTGCGCTGAAGGGCCATTCCGTGGACGAGGTTTAATATGCCAAAGATTGTTATTTTACCTCATCAGGATCTCTGTCCTGATGGCGCTGTTCTGGAAGCGAATAGCGGTGAAACCATTCTCGACGTTGCGCTGCGTAACGGCATCGAGATTGAACACGCCTGTGAAAAATCCTGTGCTTGCACCACCTGCCACTGCATCGTTCGTGAAGGTTTTGATTCGCTGCCGGAAAGCTCAGAGCAGGAAGACGACATGCTGGACAAAGCCTGGGGGCTGGAGCCGGAAAGCCGTTTAAGCTGCCAGGCGCGCGTTACCGACGAAGATTTAGTGGTCGAAATTCCGCGTTACACTATCAACCATGCGCGTGAGCATTAACAGAGGTTAGTATGGGACTTAAGTGGACCGATAGCCGCGAAATTGGCGAAGCACTGTACGATGCATATCCCGATCTTGATCCGAAAACGGTTCGATTCACCGATATGCATCAGTGGATTTGCGATCTGGAAGATTTCGACGACGACCCGCAGGCATCCAACGAGAAAATCCTCGAAGCGATTTTGTTAGTCTGGCTGGACGAAGCCGAATAATTTCCGCGTCATGCTTCACGCCGCAGATGCGTTGGCTGCGCTCGTTCACCCCAGTCACATAGTTATCTATGCTCCTGGGGCTTCACTCACTTGCCGCCTTCCTGCAACGCGAATCATTTAGCGGAAAAATCCTGGGGCTGCCAACTGGCGGCCCTTTTACAAAGAAGGATAACTAAAATGACAGAAGCGATGAAGATTACCCTCTCTACCCAACCTGCCGACGCGCGCTGGGGAGAAAAAGCAACTTACAGCATTAATAATGACGGCATTACCCTGCATTTGAACGGGGCAGACGATCTGGGGCTGATCCAGCGTGCGGCGCGCAAGATTGACGGTCTGGGCATCAAGCATGTTCAGCTAAGCGGTGATGGCTGGGATGCGGATCGTTGTTGGGCATTCTGGCAAGGTTACAAAGCCCCGAAAGGCACGCGTAAAGTGGAGTGGCCGGATCTGGACGATGCCCAGCGTCAGGAATTGGATAACCGCCTGATGATCATCGACTGGGTGCGTGACACCATCAACGCACCGGCAGAAGAACTGGGGCCATCGCAACTGGCACAGCGTGCTGTTGATCTGATCAGCAACGTCGCAGGCGATCGTGTGACTTACCGGATCACCAAAGGTGAAGATCTTCGTGATCAAGGTTATATGGGGCTGCACACTGTCGGGCGTGGTTCAGAACGTTCCCCGGTATTGCTGGCGCTGGATTACAACCCAACTGGCGATAAAGAAGCGCCGGTGTACGCGTGCCTGGTAGGTAAAGGCATCACCTTTGATTCCGGCGGCTACAGCATCAAACAGACCGCGTTTATGGACTCAATGAAGTCTGACATGGGCGGTGCGGCAACGGTTACCGGGGCGCTGGCATTTGCCATTACGCGCGGTCTGAACAAGCGTGTGAAGCTGTTCCTCTGCTGTGCGGATAACCTGATCAGCGGCAATGCGTTCAAGCTGGGCGATATCATTACCTATCGCAACGGTAAAAAAGTTGAAGTGATGAACACCGATGCCGAAGGGCGTCTGGTGCTGGCTGATGGCCTGATTGACGCCAGTGCGCAGAAACCGGAACTGATTATCGATGCCGCGACACTCACCGGTGCGGCGAAAACCGCGCTGGGTAATGATTATCACGCATTGTTCAGTTTTGACGATGCGCTTGCCGGTCGCTTGCTGGCGAGTGCTTCACAAGAGAACGAACCGTTCTGGCGTCTGCCGCTGGCTGAATTCCACCGCAGCCAGCTGCCGTCTAACTTTGCCGAACTGAACAACACGGGCAGTGCTGCTTATCCGGCAGGTGCAAGTACGGCGGCGGGCTTCCTGTCGCACTTTGTTGAGAACTATCAGCAAGGTTGGCTGCATATCGACTGTTCGGCGACTTACCGTAAAGCACCGGTTGAACAGTGGTCTGCGGGTGCGACCGGGCTGGGTGTGCGCACGATTGCTAATCTGTTAACGGCGTAAACGTCTTATTTGGCCTACAAAATTGCGAACATCCAATAGATTGCGATTCCCTTGTAGGCCTGATAAGCGTAGCGCATCAGGCACTTGTGCCCCGAACGTTGAATGAATTGTGGTTCTTATGTCCGAAACAAAAAACGAACTTGAAGACCTGCTGGAAAAAGCTGCAACCGAACCGGCGCACCGCCCGGCCTTTTTCCGTACTCTACTGGAATCCACTGTCTGGGTACCAGGTACGGCGGCGCAGGGCGAGGCAGTGGCTGAAGATAGCGCGCTTGATTTACAGCACTGGGAAAAAGAAGACGGTACCAGCGTCATTCCTTTTTTCACCTCGTTAGAAGCACTGCAACAGGCGGTTGAAGACGAACAGGCGTTTGTCGTAATGCCCGTTCGCACACTGTTTGAGATGACCCTTGGCGAAACGCTCTTCCTTAATGCCAAATTGCCAACCGGTAAAGAGTTTATGCCGCGTGAAATCAGTTTGTTGATTGGTGAAGAAGGAAATCCGCTGAGTAGTCAGGAAGTACTGGAAGGCGGTGAATCGCTGATATTATCGGAAGTCGCAGAGCCGCCAGCGCAAATGATTGATTCACTTACCACCTTATTTAAAACCATTAAGCCGGTGAAGCGTGCTTTTATTTGTTCAATTAAAGAGAACGAAGAGGCACAGCCTAATTTACTTATTGGCATTGAAGCCGATGGTGATATCGAAGAAATTATTCAGGCGGCGGGAGGTGTAGCGACCGATACATTACCTGGTGATGAACCCATCGATATTTGCCAGGTGAAAAAAGGGGAAAAAGGAATTAGCCACTTTATTACCGAACATATTGCGCCATTCTATGAACGTCGCTGGGGTGGATTCCTACGTGATTTTAAACAGAATCGAATAATTTAAAATATGCCGCCCCAAAGGGCGGCATTCGGGCTTACTTGCTGTTCTGAAGGTTGTTAACCATCAGTAAATTGTTGCCGGAGGGACTCCGGTTATTATTTACTTCGGAAAACAGCGCACCAGAAACAATAAGTACGATACAGAAGCACCGTATCTTCATTGTGCGGTCCATGCGAAGACCGCATCACGACAGCACCACTGGCGATATTGCCGCGATAGCAAGCGCTGTGGGGTGCCTGCATTTACGGTCATGGAACATCCTTTCCTAAAGCCAGCGCCCGTTTGCGAGACGGCGAAAAGGGCCGTCACGAATAATACTCTCATATTTGAATAATTACTCTATTTATTATCTTGACTTAGCCAGGCATAAAAGAGAGTATTTCAACACTGTGGGGTGCCTGCGTTGCTCCGGCAACACAAGTCAACCTGCTGGAAAGGCCGCGAACCAGACCAGCAATAAAAAACCGCCAAATTCGGCGGTTTTTTATTGCCTGTAAAAAGCTTATTTTACGGGCTCAACCGGTAAATCTGCCCGTGCGCCCCATTCACTCCATGCGCCGTCGTACAGTTTCACGTTTGGCACATCCAGCGTCGCGAGTGCCAACAAAACCACGGCTGCTGTTACACCAGAACCGCAGCTGACGATAATTGGTTTGTCGTAGCTGACACCGCGACCAAAAAATATCGCATCCAGTTCATCGGTCGTTTTTAGTTCGCCTTCACGTACCAGTTCCGTCCACGGAACGTTCAATGCACCGGGAATATGTCCGCGACGTAAACCTGGGCGAGGTTCATCAACTTCTGCGTTAAAACGTGTAGCCGGGCGGGCATCAATAATTTGCGCCGTATTTTCATGGCTTGCCAATAATACATCGGTTACTTTCACCACGGCTTCAGGATTAAACGCGGCGTTAAACTCTCCTTCCGGCAGCTCTACTGCGCCTTCTTCTAATAGCAGATCATCACGCTGCCAGCCTGCAAGTCCACCACCCAGAATCGACACTTTCTCTACACCAAAGGTGCGCAGCATCCACCATGCGCGTGGGGCTGAGAAAAGATTACCTTCGTCATAGACAATCAGGTGCTTATCCTGGTTAACGCCTAACTCTCGCATCGCCACGGCGAACGTTTCCGGGCGCGGCAGCATGTGCGGAAGCGGGGAAGTGTGATCAGAAAGCGCTTCGATATCGAAAAACACTGCGCCGGGAATATGTCCATTCAGATACTCCTGGGCAACGTTACGATCTTCCTGTCCAGGCGGTGCCATGCGGGCATCGATAATCTGAATTTCCGGGTCATCAATATGTTCGGCGAGCCAGTCGGCTCCTACAAACCATGTCGTGGACATAGGCATCTCCATTTTTGCCGGGTTAGGCTAAATTGTCGGATGTTTAGTGAAAAGCGACAAGCAAAAGAGGCTGATTTGGCTGTCTGAGCCACAATTCTCACTAAAATTCGGATTCCATGGGCGCGATACTGAATTACATAACGTAAATTCTCACGCATAATAATTACTCGACGTTGCTAACGGGCCATTGTGGCAGGGATGAAAAATGAAAAAGTTACGCGTAGCCGCCTGCATGCTAATGCTGGCGCTGGCAGGGTGCGACAACAACGATAACGCGCCAACAGCGGTGAAAAAAGATGCACCTTCTGAAGTTACTAAAGCGGCATCTTCAGAAAACGCGAGTTCAGCAAAACTCTCTGCACCGGAGCGACAAAAACTGGCACAACAGAGTGCCGGTAAGGCGCTGACATTGCTGGATCTCTCTGAAGTCCAACTCGATGGCGCAGCCACGCTGGTGCTGACCTTCTCTATCCCTCTCGACCCGGATCAGGATTTCTCGCGCGTTATTCACGTCGTTGATAAAAAAAGCGGCAAAGTGGATGGGGCCTGGGAGCTGTCAGATAATCTTAAAGAGCTGCGTTTACGCCACCTCGAGCCGAAACGTGATTTGATCGTTACTATTGGCAAGGAGGTCAAGGCACTCAACAACGCAACCTTCAGTAAAGATTACGAAAAAACTATAACTACCCGCGATATCCAGCCCAGCGTCGGTTTTGCCAGCCGTGGTTCGCTGCTGCCTGGAAAAGTCATTGAAGGGCTGCCGGTAATGGCGCTCAATGTTAACAATGTCGATGTTAACTTCTTCCGTGTTAAGCCAGAATCTCTGCCAGCATTTATTAGCCAATGGGAATACCGAAATTCGCTGGCGAACTGGCAGTCAGACAAACTGCTGCAAATGGCGGATCTGGTTTATACCGGACGTTTTGATCTCAATCCTGCGCGTAACACCCGTGAAAAATTATTGCTGCCGCTGGGTGATATCAAACCGCTTCAGCAGGCGGGTGTGTATCTGGCTGTGATGAATCAGGCTGGACGTTACGATTACAGTAATCCCGCGACGCTGTTTACATTAAGTGATATCGGCGTATCGGCCCACCGTTATCACAATCGTCTGGATATCTTTACCCAAAGCCTGGAAAACGGCGCGGCCCAGCAAGGAGTTGAAGTCTCATTATTAAATGAGAAAGGGCGGACTCTGACTCAGGCAACCAGTGATGCCCAGGGGCATGTGCAGCTGGAAAATGATAAAAACGCGGCATTACTGTTGGCGCGTAAAGACGGTCAGACAACGCTACTCGATTTAAAACTTCCGGCGCTGGACTTAGCAGAATTTAACATTGCTGGCGCGCCAGGCTATAACAAACAGTTTTTCATGTTTGGCCCGCGCGATCTTTATCGCCCGGGTGAAACAGTCATCCTTAATGGTTTATTGCGTGATGCAGACGGTAAAGCGTTGCCCGATCAACCCATCAAGCTGGACGTAATTAAACCCGACGGGCAGGTACTCAGGAGCGTCGTTAGTCAGCCGGAGAATGGCCTCTATCACTTTACCTGGCCACTCGATAGTAATGCGGCCACCGGCATGTGGCATATCCGAGCCAACACGGGCGATAACCAGTATCGGATGTGGGATTTCCACGTCGAAGATTTTATGCCAGAGCGCATGGCGCTGAATCTGACCGGTGAGAAAACTCCGCTAACGCCGAAAGATGAAGTAAAATTCTCCGTGGTGGGTTACTACCTGTACGGGGCGCCTGCTAATGGTAATACTTTGCAAGGGCAACTTTTCCTGCGCCCACTGCGTGAAGCTGTGTCAGCCTTACCTGGTTTCGAATTCGGCGATATAGCTGCTGAAAACCTTTCGCGCACGCTGGATGAAGTTCAGTTGACGCTGGATGATAAAGGGCGCGGCGAAGTTTCTACAGAAAGCCAGTGGAAGGAAACGCATTCCCCATTACAGGTTATTTTCCAGGGCAGTTTGCTGGAGTCTGGCGGTCGCCCGGTGACGCGCCGTGCTGAGCAGGCTATCTGGCCTGCCGATGCATTGCCGGGGATCCGTCCGCAATTCGCCTCGAAATCGGTTTACGATTATCGCACTGACAGTACGGTAAAACAGCCCATTGTTGATGAAGGCAGTAACGCCGCTTTTGACATCGTTTATAGCGATGCACAGGGCGTCAAAAAAGCTGTGTCTGGCTTACAAGTGCGCCTGATTCGCGAACGCCGCGATTACTACTGGAACTGGTCAGAAGATGAAGGCTGGCAGTCACAGTTTGATCAAAAAGATCTGATCGAAAATGAACAAACACTGGATCTTCAGGCTGATGAAACCGGTAAAGTCAGTTTCCCGGTAGAGTGGGGCGCTTATCGTCTGGAAGTCAAAGCGCCGAATGAAGCGGTCAGTAGTGTGCGTTTCTGGGCTGGCTATAGCTGGCAGGACAATAGCGACGGTAGCGGTGCTGTGCGACCAGACCGTGTCACGCTGAAACTGGATAAAGCCAGTTATCGCCCTGGTGATACCATTAAGTTGCACATTGCCGCGCCAACGGCGGGTAAAGGCTATGCGATGGTCGAGTCCAGTGAAGGGCCGCTGTGGTGGCAGGAGATTGATGTTCCGGCACAAGGGCTGGATCTGACGATTCCGGTCGATAAAACCTGGAATCGTCATGATCTTTATTTAAGTACGCTGGTGGTACGTCCTGGCGATAAATCCCGCTCCGCGACGCCAAAACGCGCAGTTGGCGTGTTGCATTTGCCGCTTGGCGATGAAAACCGTCGTCTCGATCTGGCGCTGGAAACTCCAGCGAAAATACGCCCTAATCAGCCATTAACCGTGAAAATTAAAGCCAGCAATAAAAATGGTGAGATGCCAAAACAGGTGAATGTGCTGGTGTCTGCGGTTGATAGCGGTGTGTTGAATATTACTGATTATGTCACGCCAGATCCGTGGCAGGCATTCTTTGGTCAGAAACGCTATGGCGCAGATATTTACGATATTTACGGTCAGGTCATTGAAGGTCAGGGGCGTCTGGCAGCTCTGCGTTTTGGTGGCGATGGTGATGAACTGAAACGCGGTGGTAAACCGCCAGTAAATCACGTCAATATTGTTGCGCAACAGGCGCTACCGGTAACACTCAACGAACAGGGCGAAGGCACGGTTACATTGCCGATTGGTGATTTTAACGGTGAATTGCGCGTCATGGCACAAGCATGGACAGCAGATGATTTCGGTAGCAACGAAAGCAAAGTGGTTGTTGCCGCACCGGTGATAGCAGAACTGAACATGCCGCGCTTTATGGCCAGCGGTGACACCTCACGTCTGACGCTGGATATCACTAATCTTACCGATAAACCGCAAAAACTGAACGTTGCTCTGACCGCCAGTGGCTTGCTTGAACTGGTTAGCGATTCACCCGCAGCCGTTGAATTAGCGCCGGGCGTGCGAACCACGCTGTTTATCCCGGTGCGAGCATTGCCGGGTTATGGTGATGGTGAAATTCAGGCCACTATCAGCGGGTTAGCGTTACCGGGCGAAACCGTTGCCGATCAGCATAAGCAGTGGAAAATGGGTGTCCGTCCGGCATTTCCGGCACAAACCGTCAATTACGGTACGGCGTTGCAGCCTGGTGAGACATGGGCGATTCCAGCTGATGGATTGCAAAACTTCTCGCCTGTTACGCTGGAAGGGCAATTGTTGTTGAGCGGCAAACCACCGTTGAATATTGCACGTTATATCAAAGAGTTAAAAGCGTATCCGTACGGTTGTCTGGAGCAAACCGCCAGCGGCCTGTTCCCGTCACTTTACACCAACGCAGCCCAACTGCAGGCGTTGGGAATCAAAGGCGACAGTGATGAGAAGCGCCGTGCGGCAGTCGATATCGGCATTTCTCGTTTACTGCAAATGCAACGTGATAACGGTGGCTTTGCGCTGTGGGATAAAAACGGTGATGAAGAGTACTGGCTGACGGCTTACGTGATGGATTTTCTGGTCCGCGCAGGTGAGCAGGGTTACAGCGTGCCGACAGAAGCCATTAACCGGGGGAATGAGCGTCTACTGCGCTATTTACAAGATCCGGGCATGATGTCGATTCCGTATGCGGATAATCTCAAAGCCAGTAAATTCGCCGTACAGTCTTACGCTGCGCTGGTGCTGGCCCGTCAGCAAAAGGCACCGCTGGGTGCGCTGCGTGAAATCTGGGAGCATCGTGCCGATGCTGCGTCTGGATTACCGCTGCTGCAACTTGGCGTTGCGCTGAAAACCATGGGCGATGCAACGCGTGGTGAAGAAGCGATTGTGCTGGCGCTGAAAACGCCGCGCAATAGTGATGAGCGGATATGGCTGGGTGATTACGGTAGTCCACTGCGCGACAACGCATTGATGCTCTCCTTGCTGGAAGAGAACAAATTGCTACCCGATGAGCAGTACCCTCTGCTGAACACACTTTCGCAGCAGGCGTTCGGTGAACGCTGGTTATCAACTCAGGAAAGTAACGCGCTGTTCCTGGCTGCCCGTACGATTCAGGATTTACCGGGCAAATGGCAGGCGCAAACGTCTTTCTCTGCTGAGCTGCTGACAGGTGAGAAAGCGCAAACCAGCAATCTGAATAGCGATCAACTTGCCACCTTACAGGTGACCAACAGTGGCGATCAGCCGTTATGGCTGCGTGTGGATGCCAGCGGTTATCCGCAATCCGCCCCTTTACCGGCGAGCAATGTGCTGCAAATCGAGCGCCATATTCTTGGCACTGACGGTAAGAGCAAATCGCTGGATTCGTTACGTAGCGGCGATCTGGTACTGGTCTGGTTGCAGGTCAAAGCCAGTAACAGCGTGCCGGATGCTTTGGTCGTTGATTTACTGCCTGCGGGCCTGGAACTGGAAAACCAGAACCTGGCTAACGGCAGCGCCAGCTTGGAGCAAAGTGGTAGCGAAGTGCAAAACCTACTCAGTCAAATGCAACAAGCGAACATTAAGCACATTGAGTTCCGTGACGATCGCTTTGTGGCGGCGGTTGCCGTTGATGAATATCAACCAGTCACGCTGGTGTATCTGGCGCGGGCGGTAACGCCGGGAACATACAATGTTCCGCAACCAATGGTGGAATCGATGTATGTTCCCCACTGGCGGGCGACTGGCGCGGCTGAAGATCTGTTGATTGTCAGACCGTAAATGCCTCGCCTGTTAACCAAACGCGGCTGCTGGATAGCGCTGGCAGCTGCGCCTTTTCTCCTTTTTTTTGCCGCGTGGGGAGCAGATAAACTCTGGCCCCTGCCATTGCATGAAGTCAATCCCGCACGCGTAGTCGTGGCGCAGGATGGTACGCCACTCTGGCGTTTCGCCGATGCTGAGGGCATCTGGCGCTATCCGGTAACCATCGAAGATGTCTCTCCGCGTTACCTTGAAGCACTGATCAATTATGAAGATCGCTGGTTCTGGAAGCATCCGGGGGTGAATCCATTCTCGGTGGCGCGCGCAGCATGGCAAGATCTCACTTCGGGACGGGTTATTTCCGGCGGCAGCACACTCACCATGCAGGTTGCTCGTCTGCTTGATCCTCACCCCAAAACTTTTGGCGGCAAAATTCGCCAGCTCTGGCGCGCGTTTCAACTGGAATGGCACTTGTCTAAACGTGACATTCTGACCTTGTATCTTAATCGCGCTCCGTTTGGTGGTACGTTGCAGGGGATCGGTGCGGCAAGTTGGGCATATCTCGGAAAATCGCCTGCGAATTTAAGCTATTCCGAGGCGGCAATGCTGGCGGTGTTACCACAAGCGCCCAGCCGACTGCGTCCGGATCGCTGGCCGGAACGTGCCGAGGCCGCACGTAATAAAGTGCTCAATCGGATGGCTGCGCAAGGTGTGTGGTCCCGTGAGCAGGTAAAAGAATCTAGTGAAGAGCCCATCTGGTTGGCACCCAGACAAATGCCGCAACTGGCACCGCTGTTTTCGCGCATGATGCTCGGTAAAAGCAAAAGCGACAAAATCGTTACTACGCTGGATGCTGGTTTACAGCGTCGTCTGGAAGAACTGGCGCAAAACTGGAAAGGACGATTGCCACCGCGCAGTTCGTTGGCAATGATCGTTGTTGATCATACTGATATGAGTGTGCGCGGCTGGGTAGGATCGGTTGATCTTAATGATGATTCCCGCTTTGGGCATGTCGATATGGTCAATGCGATCCGATCGCCGGGATCGGTACTCAAACCGTTTGTTTATGGTCTGGCGCTGGATGAAGGCTTGATCCACCCTGCATCGCTGTTGCAAGACGTTCCCCGGCGCACTGGTGATTATCGACCAGGCAACTTTGACAGCGGTTTTCATGGCCCGATCAGCATGAGCGAGGCGCTGGTGCGCTCTCTGAATTTACCTGCTGTGCAGGTGCTGGAAGCCTATGGGCCGAAACGGTTTGCGGCAAAGTTACGCAATGTTGGATTGCCGTTATATCTGCCCAACGGCGCTGCACCGAATCTTTCGCTCATTCTCGGCGGCGCAGGTGCAAAACTGGAGGATATGGCTGCAGCGTATACCGCATTTGCTCGCCACGGTAAGGCGGGTAAGTTGCGCTTACAGCCGGGGGACCCATTACTTGAGCGACCGTTAATGTCGCCGGGGGCCGCGTGGATTATCCGCCGTATTATGGCAGATGAAGCGCAGCCGCTTCCGGATGGCGCTTTGCCACGCGTCGTACCACTGGCGTGGAAAACAGGAACCAGTTATGGCTATCGCGATGCATGGGCTATTGGCGTTAACGCTCGTTACGTAATTGGGATCTGGACTGGCAGACCGGACGGTACGCCCGTTGTCGGTCAGTTTGGCTTTGCCAGCGCCGTACCATTGTTGAATCAGGTCAATAATATCTTACTGTCGCGCAGTGCGAATCTGCCGGAAGACCCGCGTCCTGATTCTGTAAGCCGTGGCGTTATCTGCTGGCCGGGTGGGCAATCATTGCCAGAAGGCGATAGCAATTGCCGCCGTCGTCTTGCCACCTGGCTGCTCGAAGATAGCCAGCCACCAACATTACTTTTACCGGAGCAAGAAGGAATAAGTGGGATTCGTTTCCCCATCTGGCTTGATGAGCAAGGTAAACGTGTTGCTGCTGATTGTCCTCAGGCTCGACAAGAAATGATTAATGTCTGGCCATTACCACTTGAACCCTGGCTACCTGCTGCTGAACGACGAGTAGCGCGCTTACCTGGAGCATCAACAAATTGCCCGCCCTATGGTCGCGATGCTCAGGTACCTTTACAGTTGATTGGTGTGCGTGATGGCGTAATTATCAAACGTCTGCCAGGAGCTACTGATGCGTCATTACCAGTACAATTAAGCGGAGGAACAGGTGAACGCTGGTGGTTTCTTAATGGTGAACCGTTAGCGGAACGCGGGCGTAACGTGACTCTGCGTTTGACAGAGAAAGGCGATTATCAATTGCTGGTAATGGACGAAATGGGGCAGGTGGCGACAGTGAGATTTGTCATGCAGTAGTCTGTTTTGCTCATATTTGTTGCTTAAACTCGTTTTATTTTAAAAAAATGTTACCTTCATCAATAGTCAACGGCCCTGTTGCTCATTATAATCCGCGCCATCTCGTACGCTGGTACAGACAACAACAGAATAATTTACAGAGGTAAAAATGGCTATTGAACGTACTTTTTCCATCATCAAACCGAACGCGGTAGCAAAAAACGTCATTGGCAATATCTTTGCGCGCTTTGAAGCTGCAGGGTTCAAAATTGTCGGCACCAAAATGCTGCACCTGACCGTTGAACAGGCTCGTGGCTTTTATGCTGAACACGATGGAAAACCGTTCTTTGATGGTCTGGTTGAATTCATGACCTCTGGCCCGATCGTGGTTTCCGTGCTGGAAGGTGAAAACGCCGTTCAGCGTCACCGCGATCTGCTGGGCGCGACCAATCCGGCAAACGCACTGGCTGGTACTCTGCGTGCTGATTACGCTGACAGCCTGACCGAAAACGGTACTCACGGTTCTGATTCCGTCGAATCTGCCGCTCGCGAAATCGCTTATTTCTTCGGCGAAGGTGAAGTGTGCTCGCGCACGCGTTAATAATTTCGTAAATGCCGCGTGCAAACGTGGCATCCATGCGCCAGAATTTGTACAATGCAGCGCCCCCGGACGAGCAGCCGCTCACCGGGGCGTTTCTTTTTTCAACCCTCCAGGGGCCATAACGTGTAATAACGAGGCCGGAATAGCATATGTCTGAACAATTAGTCACACCTGAAAACGTCACCACGAAAGATGGAAAAATCAACCTGCTGGATCTCAACCGTCAGCAGATGCGGGAGTTTTTTAAAGATTTAGGTGAAAAACCCTTCCGCGCCGATCAGGTGATGAAGTGGATGTATCACTATTGCTGCGACAACTTTGATGAGATGACCGACATCAACAAAGTGTTGCGCGGCAAACTAAAAGAGGTGGCGGAAATCCGCGCACCGGAAGTGGTTGAAGAACAGCGTTCATCTGACGGCACCATTAAATGGGCGATTGCCGTTGGCGATCAGCGCGTCGAAACGGTGTATATCCCGGAAGACGACCGTGCCACGCTTTGCGTTTCCTCGCAGGTGGGGTGTGCGCTGGAGTGTAAATTCTGTTCCACCGCCCAGCAGGGCTTTAACCGCAATCTGCGGGTGTCGGAAATTATCGGCCAGGTGTGGCGTGCAGCGAAAATCGTTGGCGCAGCAAAAGTCACCGGTCAGCGCCCAATCACTAACGTAGTGATGATGGGTATGGGCGAGCCGCTGCTCAACCTGAACAACGTCGTTCCGGCGATGGAAATCATGCTCGATGATTTCGGTTTTGGTCTGTCTAAACGTCGCGTTACGCTTTCTACTTCAGGTGTGGTTCCGGCACTGGATAAACTGGGCGATATGATTGATGTTGCGCTGGCAATTTCCCTGCACGCGCCGAACGACGAAATTCGTGACGAAATTGTGCCGATCAACAAAAAGTACAATATCGAAACGTTCCTTGCTGCGGTGCGCCGCTATCTGGAGAAATCTAACGCCAATCAGGGCCGAGTCACTATTGAATACGTGATGCTTGATCACGTTAACGACGGCACTGAACACGCGCACCAACTGGCGGAGCTGCTGAAAGATACGCCGTGTAAGATCAACCTGATCCCGTGGAACCCGTTCCCTGGCGCGCCGTATGGACGCAGCTCAAACAGTCGTATCGACCGTTTCTCAAAAGTGCTGATGAGCTACGGTTTCACCACTATTGTGCGTAAAACTCGTGGTGATGATATCGATGCTGCCTGTGGTCAGTTGGCGGGCGATGTTATCGACCGTACGAAACGTACCCTGCGTAAACGAATGCAGGGTGAGGCCATCGACATTAAAGCGGTCTGATAGCCATTACGCCACGGTTACTTTATGTACCGTGGCGTAATCTTTTATGAATGAAGTATTAAGTTGCAATTGTCTGGTCAATATTAACGGTGCGTTTTTGCTGACTTTAAGGCAGTATGTAACGATGCAACAGTAAGTTAGCCTTAGTGAATGTGGGCTTTGTCACGAGCACACAGACGGTCTTATACTGTATGATAACGGTTAACTTAACGGATGTTTCGCGGTGTGGGTGAGCATGATGGTTCACCGGCATCTCAATTCTCATTTAAACGTACCTGCAGCGAATGAATACTGAAGCCACGCACGACCAAAATGAAGCACTTACTACCGGCGCTCGCCTGCGTAATGCTCGCGAACAACTAGGACTTAGTCAGCAGGCCGTTGCTGAGCGACTTTGCCTGAAGGTTTCCACGGTACGCGACATTGAAGAAGATAAGGCACCTGCCGATCTTGCTTCAACATTCCTGCGCGGATATATCCGCTCTTATGCGCGTCTGGTACATATTCCAGAAGAAGAACTGCTACCGGGGCTGGAAAAACAGGCTCCACTACGAGCTGCAAAAGTTGCGCCGATGCAGAGTTTTTCCCTCGGTAAACGCCGCAAAAAACGTGACGGCTGGCTGATGACCTTCACCTGGCTGGTGTTGTTTGTGGTTATTGGCCTGAGCGGTGCCTGGTGGTGGCAAGACCACAAAGCTCAGCAGGAAGAGATCACTACTATGGCCGATCAATCTTCTGCGGAACTGAGCAGTAATAACGAACAGGGGCAGAGTGTTCCGTTAGATACGTCGACAACCACAGACCCGACTACGACGTCCACGCCGCCAGCGTCTGTGGATACTACCGCAACTAACACGCAAACACCTGCCATAACTTCGCCAGCACCAGCTGTTGATTCACAACAGAATGCAGTTGTTTCACCTTCGCAGGCAAATGTTGATACCGCTGCGACCCCGGCACCAACGGCAACAACAACGCCAGATGGTGCTGCGCCGTTGCCAACCGATCAGGCTGGCGTGACCACGCCAGCGGCTGATCCGAATGCGTTGGTGATGAACTTTACTGCCGATTGCTGGCTGGAAGTCACTGACGCTACCGGTAAAAAACTGTTTAGCGGTATGCAGCGTAAAGACGGTAATTTGAACTTAACCGGCCAGGCTCCGTACAAACTGAAAATTGGTGCGCCAGCCGCAGTACAGATCCAGTATCAAGGGAAACCTGTCGATCTGAGTCGTTTTATCAGAACTAACCAGGTTGCGCGTCTGACCCTAAATGCCGAACAATCACCGGCGCAGTAACAGACGGGTAACGCGGGAGATTTTTCATGCATAACCAGGCTCCAATTCAACGTAGAAAATCAACACGTATTTACGTTGGGAATGTGCCGATTGGCGATGGTGCCCCCATCGCCGTACAGTCCATGACCAATACGCGTACGACAGACGTCGAAGCTACGGTCAATCAAATTAAGGCGCTGGAACGTGTTGGCGCTGATATCGTCCGTGTCTCCGTACCGACGATGGACGCGGCAGAAGCGTTCAAACTCATCAAACAGCAGGTTAACGTACCGCTGGTGGCTGATATCCACTTTGACTATCGCATTGCGCTGAAAGTAGCGGAATACGGGGTCGATTGTTTGCGTATTAACCCTGGCAATATCGGTAATGAAGAGCGTATTCGCATGGTGGTTGACTGCGCGCGCGATAAAAACATTCCGATCCGTATTGGCGTTAACGCTGGATCGCTGGAAAAAGATCTGCAAGAAAAGTATGGCGAACCGACGCCGCAGGCATTGCTGGAATCTGCCATGCGCCATGTTGATCATCTTGATCGTCTGAACTTCGATCAGTTCAAAGTCAGCGTCAAAGCGTCTGATGTCTTCCTCGCTGTAGAGTCTTATCGTCTGCTGGCAAAACAGATTGATCAACCGCTGCATCTTGGGATCACCGAAGCGGGCGGCGCACGTAGTGGGGCAGTAAAATCTGCCATTGGTTTAGGCCTGCTGCTGTCTGAAGGCATCGGCGACACGCTGCGCGTATCGCTGGCGGCCGATCCGGTCGAAGAGATCAAAGTCGGTTTCGATATTTTGAAATCGCTGCGTATCCGTTCGCGCGGGATCAACTTCATCGCCTGCCCGACCTGTTCGCGTCAGGAGTTTGACGTTATCGGTACGGTTAACGCCCTGGAGCAACGCCTGGAAGATATCATCACTCCGATGGACGTTTCGATTATCGGCTGCGTGGTGAATGGACCAGGTGAGGCGCTGGTTTCTACACTCGGCGTCACCGGCGGCAACAAGAAAAGCGGCCTCTATGAAGATGGCGTGCGCAAAGACCGTCTGGACAACAACGATATGATCGACCAGCTGGAAGCGCGCATTCGTGCGAAAGCCAGCCAACTGGATGAAGCGCGTCGAATTGACGTTCAGCAGGTTGAAAAATAATAACGTGATGGGAAGCGCCTCGCTTCCCGTGTATGATTGAACCCGCATGGCTCCCGAAATATTGAGGGGCGCGTTGAGGGTTCATTTTTATATTCAGAAAGAGAATAAACGTGGCAAAAAACATTCAAGCCATTCGCGGCATGAACGATTACCTGCCTGGCGAAACGGCCATCTGGCAGCGCATTGAAGGCACACTGAAAAACGTGCTCGGCAGCTACGGTTACAGTGAAATCCGCTTGCCGATTGTAGAGCAGACCCCGCTATTCAAACGTGCGATTGGTGAAGTCACCGACGTGGTTGAAAAAGAGATGTACACCTTTGAGGATCGCAATGGCGACAGCCTGACCCTGCGCCCTGAAGGGACGGCGGGCTGTGTACGCGCCGGCATCGAGCATGGTCTTCTGTACAATCAGGAACAGCGTCTGTGGTATATCGGGCCGATGTTCCGTCACGAGCGTCCGCAGAAAGGGCGTTATCGTCAGTTCCACCAGTTGGGCTGCGAAGTTTTCGGTCTACAAGGTCCTGATATCGACGCTGAACTGATTATGCTCACCGCCCGCTGGTGGCGTGCGCTGGGTATCTCTGAACACGTAACTCTTGAGCTGAACTCTATCGGTTCGCTGGAAGCACGCGCCAATTATCGCGATGCGCTGGTTGCATTCCTTGAGCAGCATAAAGAAAAGCTGGACGAAGACTGCAAACGCCGCATGTACACTAACCCGCTGCGCGTGCTGGATTCCAAAAATCCGGAAGTGCAGGCCCTTCTCAACGACGCCCCAGCATTAGGTGACTATCTTGACGAGGAATCTCGTGAGCACTTTGCTGGTCTGTGCAAACTGCTGGAGAGCGCGGGTATCGCTTACACCGTAAACCAGCGTCTGGTGCGTGGTCTGGACTACTATAACCGTACTGTTTTTGAGTGGGTGACTAACAGCCTCGGTTCCCAGGGCACCGTGTGCGCAGGCGGTCGTTATGACGGTCTGGTGGAACAACTGGGTGGTCGTGCAACACCGGCAGTCGGTTTCGCGATGGGTCTCGAACGTCTTGTATTGTTAGTTCAGGCCGTTAATCCGGAATTTAAAGCCGATCCTGTTGTCGATATATATCTGGTGGCTTCAGGTGCTGACACACAATCTGCGGCTATGGCATTAGCAGAGCGTCTGCGTGATGAATTACCGGGCGTGAAACTGATGACCAACCACGGCGGCGGCAACTTTAAGAAGCAGTTTGCCCGTGCTGATAAATGGGGCGCCCGCGTTGCTGTGGTGCTGGGTGAGTCTGAAGTGGCTAACGGCACAGCAGTAGTGAAGGATTTGCGCTCTGGTGAGCAAACGGCAGTTGCGCAGGATAGCGTAGCCGCGCATTTGCGCACGTTACTGGGTTAAGGAAGGAGAAGGACAGCGTGGAAATTTACGAGAACGAAAACGACCAGGTTGAAGCGGTTAAACGCTTTTTTGCTGAAAATGGCAAAGCACTGGCTGTTGGGGTGATTTTGGGCGTTGGCGCATTGATTGGCTGGCGCTACTGGAACAGCCATCAGGTTGATTCTACACGCTCCGCTTCTCTTGCCTATCAAAATGCGGTTACCGCAGTGAGCGAAGGCAAACCGGATAGCATCCCGGCGGCGGAAAAATTTGCTGCTGAAAATAAAAATACCTATGGTGCGCTGGCTTCTTTGGAACTTGCGCAGCAATTTGTTGACAAAAATGAACTAGAGAAAGCTGCCACCCAGTTACAACAGGGATTGGCGGACACGAGCGATGAAAATCTCAAAGCCGTGATAAATCTGCGTCTTGCCCGCGTTCAGGTACAGCTCAAGCAGGCTGATGCCGCGCTGAAAACCCTCGATACCATCAAAGGTGAAGGGTGGGCTGCCATTGTTGCCGACCTGCGTGGCGAAGCATTGCTGAGCAAAGGTGATAAGCAAGGTGCGCGTAGTGCATGGGAAGCTGGCGTGAAAAGCGATGTTACCCCGGCACTGAGCGAAATGATGCAGATGAAAATTAATAATTTGTCCATCTGAGAGGGACCCGATGCAATTGCGTAAATTACTGCTGCCAGGACTGCTTTCCGTTACCCTTTTAAGCGGCTGTTCGCTGTTTAACAGCGAAGAAGATGTGGTAAAGATGTCCCCATTGCCGACCGTTGAAAACCAGTTTACGCCGACCACGGCGTGGAGCACTTCCGTGGGTAGCGGCATTGGCAACTTCTATTCCAATCTTCATCCGGCACTGGCGGACAACGTTGTCTATGCAGCAGACCGCGCTGGTTTAGTAAAAGCGCTGAATGCGGATGATGGCAAAGAAATCTGGTCTGTCAGTCTGGCCGAGAAAGATGGCTGGTTCTCTAAAGAGCCTGCATTACTTTCTGGCGGCGTGACCGTGTCTGGCGGACATGTCTACATTGGTAGCGAAAAGGCGCAGGTTTACGCGCTGAATACCAGCGATGGTACTGTGGCATGGCAAACTAAAGTCGCGGGTGAAGCGCTTTCTCGCCCGGTGGTCAGCGACGGTCTGGTGTTAATCCACACCAGTAACGGTCAGTTGCAAGCCCTGAACGAAGCTGACGGCGCTGTCAAATGGACAGTTAACCTCGATATGCCTTCACTCTCTTTGCGTGGCGAGTCTGCGCCAGCAACGGCTTTTGGTGCGGCCGTCGTGGGTGGCGATAATGGTCGCGTCAGCGCAGTGCTAATGGAACAGGGCCAGATGATTTGGCAGCAGCGTATTTCCCAGGCGACCGGTTCTACCGAAATTGACCGCCTGAGCGATGTTGACACGACTCCCGTCATTGTTAACGGTGTTGTTTTCGCGCTGGCCTATAATGGTAACCTGACGGCGCTTGATCTGCGCAGCGGTCAGATTATGTGGAAGCGCGAACTGGGTTCGGTGAATGATTTCATCGTCGACGGCAACCGCATCTATCTGGTCGATCAAAATGACCGGGTGATGGCGTTGACCATTGATGGCGGCGTTACGCTGTGGACACAAAGCGATCTGCTGCATCGCCTGTTGACTTCTCCGGTGCTGTATAATGGCAACCTGGTGGTAGGTGACAGTGAAGGTTATCTGCACTGGATCAACGTCGAAGATGGTCGTTTCGTTGCCCAGCAAAAAGTTGATAGCTCCGGTTTCCAGACTGAACCGGTTGCCGCTGACGGCAAACTGCTGATCCAGGCAAAAGACGGGACTGTGTACTCTATTACACGTTAATCGTCTCTGTCGTTCACTTTGAAAACGGCTCCTGGACAGGGGCCGTTTTCCTGTTTTTAACAACGACACGAATATAGCGTGCGTTGTCTGATGATTTATAAAAATGAGGCTTTAAACATGGTACCTGTGGTCGCGCTTGTCGGGCGCCCTAACGTAGGAAAATCCACGTTATTTAACCGTCTAACTCGCACCCGAGATGCGCTGGTTGCGGATTTCCCGGGTCTGACTCGTGACCGTAAGTACGGTCGTGCGGAAATTGAAGGCCGCGAGTTTATTTGTATTGATACCGGCGGGATTGACGGAACAGAAGACGGTGTAGAAACCCGCATGGCGGAACAGTCGCTGCTGGCGATTGAAGAAGCGGACGTCGTACTGTTTATGGTGGATGCGCGCGCGGGCCTGATGCCTGCGGATGAAGCGATTGCTAAACATCTGCGCTCCCGCGAAAAACCGACCTTCCTGGTGGCAAACAAAACCGATGGTCTGGATCCGGATCAGGCCGTTGTTGATTTCTATTCGCTCGGTTTAGGTGAAATCTATCCTATCGCCGCGTCTCACGGTCGTGGCGTATTAAGTCTGCTGGAGCACGTGCTGTTGCCGTGGATGGAAGATCTCGCACCACAAGAAGAAGTGGATGAAGACGCTGAGTACTGGGCGCAATTTGAAGCGGAAGAGAACGGCGAAGAAGAAGAGGAAGACGACTTTGACCCGCAAAGTCTGCCAATCAAACTGGCGATAGTGGGTCGTCCTAACGTCGGTAAGTCTACACTCACTAACCGTATCATTGGCGAAGAACGCGTCGTGGTTTACGACATGCCGGGCACTACGCGTGATAGTATCTACATTCCAATGGAACGCGATGGGCGTGAGTATGTACTCATTGACACTGCGGGCGTACGTAAACGCGGCAAAATCACCGATGCGGTAGAGAAATTCTCCGTAATCAAAACATTGCAGGCGATTGAAGATGCCAACGTGGTGATGTTGGTGATTGATGCTCGCGAAGGTATTTCCGATCAGGATCTCTCCCTGCTGGGCTTTATTCTCAATAGTGGGCGCTCACTTGTCATTGTAGTGAACAAGTGGGACGGCCTGAGCCAGGAAGTGAAAGAGCAAGTAAAAGAGACGCTGGACTTCCGTCTGGGCTTTATCGACTTCGCCCGTGTGCATTTTATCTCTGCATTACACGGCAGCGGCGTTGGTAACCTGTTTGAGTCAGTACGTGAAGCGTATGACAGCTCCACCCGTCGTGTGGGGACATCTATGCTGACGCGTATCATGACCATGGCGGTTGAAGATCACCAGCCGCCGCTGGTTCGCGGGCGTCGTGTGAAGCTGAAATATGCCCACGCCGGTGGTTACAATCCGCCGATTGTGGTGATTCACGGCAACCAAGTGAAAGACCTGCCTGATTCGTACAAACGCTACTTGATGAATTACTTCCGCAAGTCTCTGGACGTGATGGGTACGCCGATTCGTATTCAGTTCAAAGAAGGGGAAAACCCATATGCGAACAAGCGTAACACCCTGACGCCGACCCAGATGCGCAAGCGTAAGCGTTTGATGAAGCATATTAAGAAAAGTAAGTAATCACTTATCTGGTTTCCCTTTCCAAACGGAGAGGGAAACTGAACAACAGGCGAGGAGTATTTATGGAATTCAACTGCCCAACCTGCCATAACCCTCTCGAACGCAACGGTGAAACTGCCCACTGTGCAACTTGTGCCAAAGATTTCACCATTCAGGCGCTTTGTCCTGACTGCCATCAGCCATTACAGGTGTTAAAAGCTTGTGGTGCAGTAGATTATTTCTGCCAGCATGGGCACGGTTTAATATCCAAAAAGCGCGTTGAATTTATTGTTGCTTAATATTATTTAAATATATGGTGTAATCATTTGTATTCATAATATAAATGATTGCATCCTATTTTATTTGTTGAAACGCAAATGTAAGTGAGCGAAATCACTGTGTTATAAATTTAAGATTATATTTAGTTTTCCTAGCGTGCCTTTCTGAATAATCTGGAATAGAATATTAGAGCTAATTTTAAGCATTATTAATGTCACAGGGGATGTGCATGCTGCGATGGAAACGCTGTATTATGCTAACATTTATCTCTGGAGCTGCTTTTGCGGCTCCAGAGATAAATGTTGAGCATAAAGAATCGTTACCTGATTTAGGTAGTCAGGCCGCACAACAGGAAGAACAAACTAACAAGGGTAAATCGCTAAAAGAGCGTGGTGCCGATTACGTCATTAACTCTGCCACGCAAGGGTTTGAAAACCTGACACCCGAGGCGCTGGAGTCCCAGGCCAGAAGCTATCTGCAAAGTCAAATTACCTCTACGACACAATCTTATATTGAGGATACACTCTCCCCCTACGGTAAGGTCCGAACGAATCTTTCTCTTGGTCAGGGCGGCGATCTGGATGGCAGTTCCATCGACTATTTTGTTCCCTGGTATGATAATCAAACTACTGTTTATTTCAGCCAATTTTCTGCACAACGAAAAGAAGATCGTACGACCGGGAATATTGGGCTTGGTGTAAGACATAATTTTGATAGATGGTTATTGGGTGGAAATATATTTTATGATTATGATTTTACCCGTGGGCATCGCCGTTTAGGTTTAGGTGCCGAAGCCTGGACTGATTATTTAAAATTCTCTGGCAACTATTATCATCCGCTTTCTGACTGGAAAGACTCCGAAGATTTCGATTTTTATGAGGAGCGCCCGGCGCGCGGCTGGGATATTCGCGCCGAAGCCTGGCTACCTGCTTACCCGCAGCTTGGCGGTAAAATCGTTTTCGAACAGTATTACGGTGATGAAGTCGCGCTTTTTGGCACCGATAATCTGGAGAAAGATCCCTTCGCCGTCACGCTGGGTGTGAAATACCAGCCCGTACCGCTCATTGCCGTAGGAACGGATTTCAAAGCCGGCACTGGCGATAATACCGATCTTTCTGTTAACGCAACGCTGAACTACCAGTTTGGCGTCCCGCTCAAAGACCAGCTTGATCCTGACAAAGTAAGCGCGGCTCACTCGCTCATGGGCAGCCGTCACGACTTTGTTGAACGTAACAACTTTATTGTTCTGGAATACAAAGAGAAAGATCCCCTCGATGTCACTTTGTGGCTGAAAGCTGATGCGACGAATGAACATCCCGAGTGCGTGATTAAAGATACGCCAGAAGCAGCCATCGGGCTGGAAAAATGTAAGTGGACCATTAACGCGCTCATTAATCATCATTACAAAATCGTTGCTGCCTCCTGGCAGGCGAAAAACAATGCTGCACGTACGCTGGTGATGCCGGTTATCAAAGAAAACACCCTTACCGAAGGGAACAACAACCACTGGAATCTGGTACTGCCTGCCTGGCAGTACAGCTCTGATAAAGCCGACCAGGAAAAACTCAATACCTGGCGGGTACGCCTGGCGCTGGAAGATGAAAAAGGCAATCGGCAGAACTCCGGCGTGGTGGAAATTACCGTTCAGCAGGACCGTAAAATTGAGCTCATCGTTAACAACATCGCCAATGTACCGGATGAGAACAATCACAGCCACGAAGCCAGTGCGCAAGCAGATGGTGTAGATGGTGTCGTCATGGATCTCGACGTTACCGATAGCTTTGGCGACAACACTGACCGTAACGGTAATGTCTTGCCGCAGGATAATCTCAGCCCGCAGCTGTTTGATGCCAACGATAAAAAAGTGACGCTGACGAATAAACCCTGCACCACCGAAGTGCCGTGCGTTTTTATCGCCAAACAAGATAAAGAAAAGGGGACCGTTACGCTCTCCAGTACGTTGCCCGGCACTTTCCGCTGGAAGGCGAAAGCCGCCCCTTACGATGACAGTAACTATGTTGACGTAACGTTCCTGGGTTCTGACATCGGCGGGCTGAATGCTTTTATCTACCGCGTTGGTGCAGCTAAGCCCGTCAATCTTATCGGCAACAAAGAACCGTTGCCCCTCAATAGCCGCTATCGCTTTGTGCTGTGGCGCGACGCTAACAAAGACGGCGTGTTCCAGCTTTCTGAGAAGCTCACTGACGACGAGATGAAACAGTATGACTATCAGTGGGAATTCACGGGGAATAGCGTAAATGGCAATACCGGCGCGCAAACCAATACCACGAACGTCGATATAGAGATCCCGGCAACCAACAAGGAAGCGGCAGCAAAATTTAATGCTCAGGTAACCGATGGTGTGCAGGGATACGGTTTGCAGGTCAATTACAGCAAGAAATAGGGTCGGCGCCATGGCTGATCGGGCCACCGCTGAATATTAATCAAGGAGAGTGTTTATGAAACCTCATATGAAACGTGGCCTGACAAAAGTCGCGCTGGCACTGATGCTGGCTGGATACTGTGCCGTACCAGCCGCTATGGCGGAAGATGCCGCCTGGGTCGCCAGTGGAACGACCGCTGAATTCGAGGGGACCATACCCTGGCTCTATCGCGAAGGAGGGAATGCCACGATTAACTCGGAAGATGCGGATCACATTAAAGTGACGTCAGATGGTAAAGGGACCCGTCCTCCGGGTAGCGAGACGGATAAACGCCTTTACTCAGGGGATACCATCACGCTGGGTTGGGATATCGGCGATACCGAAGGGGATATTGATGATGGTCCCGCAGGCATTGATGCGAAAACGACAGCCACTATCAAATGGTACAGCTACAGCGATAATGCGGGTGGCGGTAAAACGGAGCTGACCGCAGCGGCGGGTAAGACGAGTTATAAACTCACCAATGACGAACGTGGGCGTTATATCGGTGTTGAAATCCAGCCCATTACCCAGACCGGTAATCCCTTCGAGGGAACGTCGCTGACTCTGCTGGATATTTCAACGGCCAGCGGTGGCGGCAGCGATACGGACAATGTCGATCCCGGCCCGGTTGTGAACCAGAATCTGAAAGTTGCCATCTTCGAGGAAGGTACCACTACCAACCTTATCGGTGGTAATACGGCCATTGCGCTTAACAAAACGTATGTGGCCAAACTGTACTCGGATGAAAACCAGAACGGTAAATATGACGCGGGTACGGATATGGACGTTACCGCTAACTATGACTTTGCATGGGTCTTTAACGGTAACAGTAAACAACTCCGTGCTGCAGGCGGTATTGCTAATGCCAGCTTCGATAACAATAAAATTGTTATCCCACAAACTAACGAAGAAGCAAGAACCAGCCTTAACGGTAGTGATCGTAATGGTAAGAGTGGTCTTGCGATCCCGGCAAACGGCGACGGCGTTCAGGGCTATACGCTGTCTATCATTTACAAACACCACTAATGCGCACAACAGCATTCCCATACGGGAATGCTGTTTTCCGCCTGTTTTGCTTAGCGACGCGTTAAGCAAAACAGGTTGATGTTTTGTTTATCATGTTGGAGTTTTCTACATGTCGGTATGTCTGAAACCAGGGAAAATCATTATGCTTCTGGGCATGTTGGCAGCGTTTATGCTGTCTGACTTTGCACGAGCAGGGGTGGAATGGCAGACATATCCTGATTCTACAGGCGAGTTTAACGGAACCGTTCCTTTTGCCGACAGCGCCAGCGTACCCGTCTATCAGGGCAGTGTTCAGCTTAATCCTGGCGAATCTCATGATGTCGGGTTTTCTACTAAACCGAATGAATTTAGCGTTGACGATGACGCCGCTAACCTGATTGTTGCTAATCCTCAGGACAATGAAGGCGACCAGTTTTCCACACCACCTGCGCTGCGCTGGGAAAATCAAACACCCCCTACCGTCAGCCTGGTGTGGGCCGATGCCGCCACGCCCGATGTGCCCCTTAACCCACAACCCATTGCTAACCGTAGCTTTTGTGCTCAGGGGCTCGCCGGACGCTCGCTGGTGGCCTGGCCGCAGATTGATGCGCAGCAAACCCTCCCACTGCTCTACCTGTTGACCTCGACCGGGTATCCCTATGCGGGGACGGTGGCGCTGGTGGACCAGAAAGTGACCCTTAACATCGCACCCGCGCAGGGCGACTTAATCTTGGTGAGCGCCAGTGGTTTTAACGAAACGATCGCGGCGGCAAAAACCACCGTTGGCGACACCATCACGCTCACCGTCACGACTAAAGATTGTCAGGGCAACGTCGCGGGTAATATTCCGTTTATTATCAAACGTAAAGATGCTGAAAATCGCCAGGGGGCAGTGAATAATAGTGCGCCAGTGGTACTGGATAGCACCGAGTTAACGACGACGGCTACCGAATACCATGGCACCTCTGATGCCAACGGCACGGCCACCATCACGGTGAGCCAACCGAATGGCCCTGGCGTCAAAACGCCACTGGTGGTTAGCATCTCCGGCATTGCGCAAACCAGCGAAACCGCGGTGATTTTTACCGTACTTACCAGCCCGGACGTGGCGCAGGCCACGATGTGGGGCCATATGGCGGAGACGGTAGAAGCCCACGGTTACACCTTCAGTCGACCAAAGCTGGCGGCAGAAGTCAGCAATGAAAGCGCCACGGTCGTCGATCACAACGAAACCTGGTCCACCTTCACCTGGAGCGGCGCAGATAGCCACTGCACCGTGCTGCCCGGCATGCGCCACTTCGGCGCGCTGGCGACCGTTATCCCCACGTCGGTGCAGGCTGTCCTTGGCTGGCCGATGCAGGGGGATTATTACTGGTCATCGCTGGCGGGCACCACCGGGCAGCACCATGCGGCGGATGTCTCTAACCGTGGTGAAACGCAAAAGCCGGATAGCACCCCGTTTCTTGTAAGCTGCGTGGATAAACCCGCGCCTGATGTCGAACCGAAAATCGTCCTTACGCCCGAAAACTATGATGATACGGCACAGGCGATGAAAGCGCAGGTGGGCGAAGACGCCACGATGCGTCTGACGATCACCGACAATAAAAATAACGATCAACCACTGGCGTATTACTACTTCTCGCTGCATCTGGATGACGGCGTTAACCGCAAAAATCAAACCGATTCCGCCTGGGAAGCCCATCCGGTGCAGATTACTGGTGGTTCGAATTTGCAACAGGTTGATGCTCACACCTATGAAGGCATGACCGATGTCAACGGTCAGGCTTCGCTAACCCTGAGTCAGCCCGACGGCGCAGGCGTGAAAACCCATATCACGGCGAAAATGCGCAGCAATTTTACGGCTACAGATGCCAAAGACGTGATTTTTACTGTGATCACCAGCCCGGACAGCGACAAGGCGCGGATGTGGGGCCATATGCGCGGCATTGTTGTATCTGGCAGTCTGTTCAAACGCCCAGTGCTGGCGGATGAAACTGAGCATGAACTGGGATCGGTGCGGGAAAATAACGAAGACTGGGCGCTGTTCGATCAAGACACCAGTATGCAGGCTGAATGCGGCGTCGGCCATACGCCAAGTCAGAGTGGGCTGGAAAGCCTTTTTTCAGCCCATCCCGGTAACGCGATTGGCACTGAGTATGGCTGGCCCACCGCACAACAGAACTACCTAAGCGCGGTGGAGCAAGCCACGCATTCATCGGTGAATTTGGCGAACGGAAACGTCGACAGCTACCCCGGCTTTAAGCGAAATTACCTCTCCTGTTCGGGCAATGAGATGGTCGCGAAGGTTGAAGTGAGCACCGATCACGATGTCACCCCTGGCACCAAAGCGCAGGCCAAAGTGGGAGACACCGTCGTGATGACCGTGCGTACGGTTAACGCGCTCAATAATACCCCGGTACCCTTTACTGCCTTCACCATCACTAAAGGCATGGGGTATAACCGAGCGGGGCTGGTGAGCGGGTTTGATGACCCGAGCAGCGGCGCAATCTCGATGAATGGCACGCAATACGGCACATCACAGCCGTCGATGGTCTACACAGGTACGACAGATGCACAAGGCGTGGCAACGGTCGAAATAGAGCAACCCCAGGGGGTGGGGTTAAGAACCGTGCTGAGCATTACGCCGGTCAATTCCCATCTACCAAATGCCATTAATTACAATGTTATTTTTACCACCCCAACCAGCCCGGATGTTAGTGGGGCGCAGATGTGGGGCCATATGGATGAAACGATTACCGTTGATTCATTAACCTTTACCCGGCCTAAGCTGGCAGCAGAAATCGCCAGTCCGGATGGCACACTAACGGAAAAAAACGAAGTCTGGGCGCGCGTTAGCCAGGCCAGTACGGCCATTACCAGTAAAGGCGGTTGCGGAACCAATATGCTGCCGCGCCGCTCCCAGCTCAGTGCGCTCTATGACGCTAATAACGGTAATGCGGTGCAAGCCACACACGGCTGGCCGACGCAGCGTCAGCCCTACTGGAGCAGTTCCCCCGCGGATGTAACGCCGCACTATTACACCATTGCCCTGGATAACGGCGCACAGGCCATCGGCGGCGATACACCGGTTTACGTCAGTTGCCTGACGACGGCGAACAAACCAGCCAGCAGCATTACGCTGGATGTGGTTGATAACGCACAGTGGGCTGCCGGAAATAACGCGGCGAAGCTGAAAAAAGGCGAAACGCTACAGGTTAAGGTAACGGTAAAAGACTCGCAGGGTAATCCGCTCACGGATATGCCATTTAAACTGAGTCGCGGAGACGGTTATACCCGCACGGGCGAAAAACATATTGCCGGTAGTGGCGATGCGCTGGTGGCACCGGTGGTGATTAACAGTGGGCTGGCGGATGAAACGACGTTGAACGACACCGCGGGATTTTATACTGCCATGACCGGCAGCGACGGCAGCAAAATCCTCAATATTACCCGCCCGGATACTCACGGCACCAAAACGGCGCTGACGGCGACGCTTTACTCTGATGCGACGAAAAAAGACAGCCTGGATACGATCTTTACTGTGGTCACCAGCCCGGATAGTAGCAAAGCGAAAATGTGGGGCCATATGCCGGAAACGGTGACGGCTGCGGACGGTACGGTATTTAAACGCCCGCTGTTGTTGAAGGAACTGGCCTATCAGACTGGGCGAACATCGACGTCTGAAGACAATGAAAACTGGGCGTTGTTTAACATTAATTATGCGAGTTCTTCCACGACGTATAGTGGCTGTGGAACCAACTATATTCCGACTCAAGCCGGTCTGACTTCACTGTTTGCTAATAATGCGGGCAACACCATGAAAACCGTGCAGGGCTGGCCGGTGGCAACACGCTATTTGTCCAACACGTCCGACAACGGCAGCATGGAGCAGCGTAACTACAAGGCGGTAGATCTCAGCAATGGCACGAGTGCGGCAGTGTCATCAACGGCGCTGCAACTGCTGACCTGCCAGACCACGCCGGTAACCACGGTGGGCCAAATTCTGCTGGAAGCGGCAGATCCGGCGACGCTGGATACCACCTATAACGTGGTAAAAGCGAAAAAAGGCGAAGAATCCGTGGTGCGCGTCACCACCAAAGATACGCAAGGCAACCTGGTGGGCAATACGGCATTTATCCTGACGCGTGCCAACAGCGTGAGTCGGGCTAACGCATCAGCAACCGCGAGCGTGGGCGCGCTGACGGTGACGGATGCCTGGGGAAATACGCGAAATAATTTCCAGTCGACGAGTGAAACGATTTACGGCGTGACTGGTGCAGACGGGTCAACGACATTTACCCTGAAACAGGATAACAGTACCGGGTTAAGAACCGATCTCACGGCAAAACTGGATACGTCCAGCAGCGTCAAGGCGACGCTACCGGTGGTCTTTACTGTCGTGACCAGCCCGGATTCGCCAAAAGCGAATTTTTGGGGACATATGGCCGAAACGGTGATGGCCTCCGACGGTACAATCTATAAACGACCACTGTTGTTGAAAGAGCTGAGTAACACCAGTGGTCGAAATTCTACGGCTGAAAACGGTGAAGATTGGGCAAGATTCACCTGGACTCAGTCGGCTGACACCAGCATGAATGGGTGTGGTACAGATTATATGCCGACGCTGGATGGACTGAAGTCTTTGTATGACGCCAATAGCGGTAATGTGATGAGTACGGTGCAGGGATGGCCGGTAAAAACGACCTATCTCACCAATACCCCGAGTGATACGCAAACAGGGAGCCGTTACTACAATGTGGTGCAACTGAATACTGGTGCAGTCTCACAAATCTCGACGAACACAGTCGTGCTACAAACCTGCCGCACAACGCCGTTGACGGCTGCTAGCCAGATTACGCTGGAGGCCTCAGACCCCGCGCAATTTGTCAGCATTGACAGTACGCTTAGCGCGATCAAAGTGCAGAAAGGCGATAGCGTGTCGATCCGCATTTCGACTAAAGATGCTCAGGGGAATTTAGTCGGCAATACGCCGTTTGCCCTGAAACACGCTAACCCGGTCAATCGCCAAAATGTGGCGTCAACATCGCAGAAAGTGTCGGTCACGACTGCGTCGGGTACGACGGTGGATACCACTGCATCGACCATTCTGTATGGCGTGACCGGGCCAGACGGAACCACCACGATGACACTCCGACAGGATGCGTCTACTGGACTCAAAACCGACTTTTATGCTCTGTTGAACGATACCGGCGTGTCGTCGAACACCTTGCCAGTGATCTTCACCGTCGTCACCAGCCCGGATACACCGCTGGCGGCCTACTGGGGGCATATGGCAGAAACCTTTACCAGCAGCGAAGGCGTCACCTTCAAACGGCCTTTCCTCAAGGCTGAACTTTCTGGTGGTACGGCGGTAACGACCAATAATGAAGTCTGGTCGCGCCTGACAGCAACGGAGAAAACGGATGCCAGCAAGGCTGGATGTGATGAGAGTTATCAACCGCTGACGACTGACATGCAGGGGTTGTATGCGGATTACCCTAACAACCAGTTGGGCACGGTGCTCGGCTTGCCGACTTCCGCTGGGTATATGTGGGCCTACGACATGATGACGGTTTCTGGCAGCAGCTGGAGCAACCAGGCATATTCGCTCGTTAATGGTCAGACAGTTCAGGCATCGTCCAGTTATACGGCGGTAGTGATGTGCCTGGTGGAACCGCATACCGTTCCGGCGATGATAGAGATCACTTCAACAGCACAGGATGCGGCAAAAACGGTCAGCAATGGTGGTCGACCGAGCGCCGTAGCGAAGAAAGGTGAGACGATTCCGCTGACGGTGACCGTACGTGATAGCGCCGGGAATCCGGTACCCTATGCCGACTTTACCCTCACGCGTGAAACGACGCTGGATCGCTCGAAAGCAACCGTTAACTCGAGTGCGGACGATCTTACCGTGAAGTCATTGATACCCGCGAACAGTGACGCTGTGCTGACGGCAAATGGGGCAAAAGTGCTCAGAACAACGGGCAGTGATGGCACAGCCACCTTTGAAGTGAGCCAGAATGCCACGACCGGTCTGGCGACACCGATAACCGTCACGCTGGCGCGCGATACAACCAAAACCGCTACGCTGGATGTTATCTACACGGTGATAACCAGCCCGGACTCACCGAGCGCGAAATTCTGGGGACACATGCCGGACACCTTTACCAGTTCGGCAGGCGTCACCTTCAGACGACCGCTCCTGAAAGCCGAAGCGACTTCAGGGTCATCGATTAGCACTAACGGCAATGGTGAAGTGTGGTCGTATATGAGCAACGTTCAAAATTTAACATCGACAGATTGTCCGCTGGAGAATCAACCGCGCAGTAATGAATTGTTGGATTTGTATAATGATCATCCCAACGGCGCGATAATGACTGACCTGGGGCTGCCGATATATGCAGGCAAGTGGTGGGCTTATGATATGGTCATGCCGGATTTATATACGTGGCAGTATCAGACTGTCAGCCTGAGCGCAGGAGATATCGCGAAGAGCTCGGCAAACAACGCGCTGATGCTTTGCCTGACGAAGCCGCATCCGGCAGGCGTCAGCGTAATGTTGACGTCATCCGCAATGGATAACACCAGAACCCTCAGTAATGGCGGGCGGCCTAGCGCGTCAGTGAAAAAAGGTAACCCACTGCCAATTGTGGTGACGGTCAAAGACCGTGATGGTAACCCGCTGGCGGGAGAGGCCGTGACGCTCAGGCGTGGTTCAGCGATGAGCCGTTCAGGAGCAGGAGTGAACACGCCGGCAAATGCAATGACGTTGACAGAGTTGACACCTGTGTCGGCGGAGTTTTCTCTGGCCGCACACGATACGCAATGGCAAGGTTTCACCGGCAGTGATGGTACGGCCACTTTCAATGTTGAACAGCCTGAGACCATCGGCCTGGCCATCTCGTTCACCGCTATACTGGCGCGAGATGTCGCAACTACCAGCGTCATTGATGCGATCTTTACCGTCGTCACCAGCCCGGATTCCGCAATGGCGACCTACTGGGGCCATATGCCGGATACTGTAACGGCGGAAAACGGCGTGGTCTTTGAACGGCCTAAATTGTTGAAAGAGCTGCCGTCGAGCGCCGGAGTCAGTCAGGTGACGGATAACAATGAAGTGTGGCCGTTGTTTAAGGCAACGCAAAGGGAAGATAGCAGCCTCAGTCCTTGTGAAGCGGCACGTCGGCCATTGAGCGATGATTTATTATCGCTCTACGCGCGCTATCCGGGGAACACGCTGACGACTCAAATCGGCTGGTCTACGAAGTATGCATGGTGGGCACTGGATAACAAGCAGGGGAATGCCCTGGTTGTCAGTCTGAATAATGGTTTTGAGTCGTCGACGGCGAGTACGGGGTATCAGGGATGTCTGGTCAATCCCCGCGCGACCGTCTCCAGCGTCACGCTGACATCGACGGCGATAGATGCCACTACGCAGGCAGCGAAGGTAAAAAAAGGTGAAGCCGTGCCCCTCGTTGTTACCGTAAAAGACAGCGCCGGGAAGCCGGTACCGAATGTCGCTTTCACCTTAAAACGTGGTGATGCCGTGCCGCGTAACAGCGGGGCGACATTGTATGGTGATGTTGCGGCGATGGATGATATGACGGTACAACCTGCCAGCGGGACGGTGGTAACGCTGGCTGACAGTGGGAATACAGTCGACGGTGTGACAGGGGCGGACGGTACGGCAAGTTTTACCGTTCGTCAGGATAATACGCCAGGATATAAAACGCCGTTGACGGTGACGCTGACGGATAACGCCACAATAACGGCGACGCTGGACACGATTTTCACCGTGCCGACCAGTCCGAATGTCGCCACGGCGTATTTCTGGGGGCATATGGCGGATACCGCCACCGTAAGTGGCAAGACGTTACATCGCCCGCTATTGAAATCAGAGTTGCCGTCAGGGGCTACAGCGGCAGTAGCGCCAACGGTGAATAATGAAATCTGGGCGCTGGCACATGTGATCGATGCTCAAAAATGGGATATTGCAAAGCAGTGCGGTGACTTTAGTAGAGCACCGAGCTATACCGATTTACAGTCATTGCATAGCGGTTTTAGCGCGCTGGGATGGCCATCATCGATAAGCTTCCCCTATTTCTCTACCGATCGGGCCGGTTCGTTCTATTGTGGTATGGATGAAGGGGCGGGGACACAAAACTGCGGTATTCAGGCATCCAGTACCGCAGGGTTTGCGACTTGTTTCCAGTAGTCTTATCGGGTCTGTAAATGGGGGCCAAGATGTAAATAAGATTCGCAATGCGTCATTAGGTTTTCTTGCGCGGCTTGCGGCTTTTCGTCACAGCACTCACTTCACTGATCACTACGCCATCGCCCAGGCGAGTGGTCAGTGTCTCACCCACTTTCACCTGCTTAACCTGTTTTAGCACCGCGCCATCAGCGGCGCTGGTAACGCTATAACCGCGTGCGAGCGTGGAGAGTGGACTCACCGCTTCGAGGTGCGTCACTGTATTACCAAAGCGTTCGCGCGTGGCGCTAAGCTGTGCGCGAAGTGTTTCAGCGAGACGATATTCCAGCTGTTGGATCCGCGTTTGCGCACGGTGAATCTTCGGCTGCGGATTTTGCTGATTCAGCCGCTGTGTTAATCGCTGCTGTTGCTGACCGGCGCGTTTAAGCTGATTCTCCAACGCAAAGCTCATCCGCTTTTGCAGACGCTCAAGCGTGGTTTGCTGACGCGCCAGCCGGAGCTGTGGATGCTGCTGCTGTAAACGGTGATGAATCTGCGTAAAACGTCGTGTGCGGTTGGCGAGGTAGTAATCCATCGCCATTTCCAGCCGTTGCTGCGCAGACTGCACCTGACGCAGTAACTCTTGCTGATTGCGGCTCACCACTTCGGCGGCGGCTGACGGCGTTGGCGCACGTAGATCAGCAACAAAGTCGGCAATCGTCACATCGGTTTCATGCCCAACGGCGCTGACCACCGGAATGCGGCTGGCAAAAATCGCCCGTGCCACGCGTTCATCGTTAAAACTCCATAAATCTTCCAGCGAACCACCGCCACGCCCGACGATCAGTACGTCACATTCGTTGCGAAGATTCGCCAGCTCAATGGCGCGAACGATTTGCCCTGGTGCGTCATCGCCCTGAACGGCGGTCGGGTAGATGATCACCGGCAGAGACGGATCGCGGCGTTTCAACACATGCAAAATATCGTGCAGTGCAGCACCGGTCTTTGAGGTGATAACGCCCACGCAGTGCGCAGGTGACGGTAGCGGATTCTTGAATTGCTGGTCGAATAACCCTTCAGCCTGCAACTTCGCTTTAAGCTGTTCGTACTTCTGTTGCAGCAAACCTTCACCGGCGGGCTGCATGCTTTCGACAATAATTTGATAATCGCCGCGCGGTTCATACAGCGTAATGTTGGCGCGAACTAAAACCTGTTGCCCATGCTGCGGGCGAAAGGTCACCCGGCGATTGCTGTTGCGGAACATCGCGCAGCGCACCTGGGCGTTATCGTCTTTAAGCGTAAAGTACCAGTGACCGGAAGCCGGTTGTGTGAAATTAGAGATTTCGCCACTGATCCACACCTGCCCCATCTCATGCTCAAGCAGCAGACGAACCGTTTGATTCAGGCGGCTAACGGTAAAAATTGCAGGGGATTGAGAAGGTAACATGTGAGCGAGATCAAATTCTAAATCAGCAGGTTATTCAGTCGATAGTAACCCGCCCTCCGGGGATAGCAAGCATTTTTTGCAAAAAGGGGTAGATGCAATCGGTTACGCTCTGTATAATGCCGCGGCAATATTTATTAACCACTCTGGTCGAGATATTGCCCATGCTACGTATCGCTAAAGAAGCTCTGACGTTTGACGACGTTCTCCTCGTTCCTGCTCATTCTACCGTTCTGCCGAATACTGCTGACCTCAGCACCCAGCTGACGAAAACTATTCGTCTGAATATTCCTATGCTCTCCGCAGCAATGGATACCGTAACGGAAGCGCGCCTGGCTATCGCCCTGGCTCAGGAAGGCGGTATCGGCTTTATCCACAAAAACATGTCCATTGAACGCCAGGCTGAAGAAGTTCGCCGCGTGAAAAAACACGAATCTGGCGTGGTGACTGATCCGCAGACTGTTCTGCCAACCACGACGCTGCGCGAAGTGAAAGAACTGACCGAGCGTAACGGTTTTGCAGGCTATCCGGTAGTTACCGAAGAAAACGAACTGGTCGGCATCATCACCGGTCGTGACGTGCGTTTTGTTACCGATCTGAACCAGCCGGTTAGCGTTTACATGACGCCGAAAGAGCGTCTGGTAACCGTGCGTGAAGGCGAAGCCCGTGAAGTTGTGCTGGCAAAAATGCACGAAAAACGCGTTGAAAAAGCGCTGGTGGTTGATGATGAATTCCACCTGATCGGCATGATCACTGTGAAGGACTTCCAGAAAGCGGAGCGTAAACCGAACGCCTGTAAAGACGAACAAGGCCGTCTGCGTGTAGGTGCAGCGGTTGGTGCAGGTGCGGGTAACGAAGAGCGTGTTGATGCGCTGGTTGCCGCAGGCGTTGACGTTCTGCTGATCGACTCCTCTCACGGTCACTCTGAAGGCGTTCTGCAGCGTATCCGTGAAACTCGCGCTAAATATCCTGACCTGCAAATCATCGGCGGCAACGTGGCAACAGCTGCAGGTGCCCGCGCGCTGGCAGAAGCCGGTTGCAGTGCCGTTAAAGTGGGTATCGGCCCAGGTTCTATTTGTACTACCCGCATTGTTACTGGCGTCGGTGTACCGCAGATCACTGCCGTTGCTGACGCAGTAGAAGCCCTGGAAGGCACCGGGATTCCGGTTATCGCTGACGGTGGTATTCGTTTCTCTGGCGATATCGCGAAAGCTATCGCTGCTGGTGCAAGCGCGGTGATGGTAGGTTCCATGCTGGCGGGTACGGAAGAATCCCCGGGTGAAATCGAACTCTACCAGGGCCGTTCTTACAAGTCTTACCGTGGGATGGGCTCTCTGGGCGCGATGTCCAAAGGTTCTTCTGACCGTTACTTCCAGAGCGACAACGCTGCCGACAAACTGGTGCCGGAAGGTATCGAAGGCCGTGTAGCCTACAAAGGTCGTCTGAAAGAGATCATTCACCAGCAGATGGGCGGCCTGCGCTCCTGTATGGGCCTGACCGGCTGTGGTACTATCGACGAACTGCGTACTAAAGCGGAGTTTGTACGTATCAGCGGTGCGGGCATTCAGGAAAGCCACGTTCACGACGTGACCATTACTAAAGAGTCCCCGAACTACCGTCTGGGCTCCTGATTCTCTTCGCCCGACTTCATGTCGGGCGATTTATATTATCTGTTTCACTTGCCTCGGAATAAGCGTCAATGACGGAAAACATTCATAAGCATCGCATCCTCATTCTGGACTTCGGTTCTCAGTACACCCAACTGGTTGCGCGCCGCGTGCGTGAACTGGGTGTTTACTGCGAACTGTGGGCGTGGGATGTGACAGAAGCACAAATTCGTGACTTCAATCCAAGCGGCATTATTCTTTCCGGCGGCCCGGAAAGCACCACCGAAGAAAACAGCCCGCGTGCGCCGCAGTATGTCTTTGAAGCAGGCGTACCGGTATTCGGCGTTTGCTATGGTATGCAGACCATGGCAATGCAGTTGGGTGGTCATGTTGAAGCCTCTAACGAACGTGAATTTGGCTATGCGCAGGTTGAAGTCGTAAACGACAGCGCACTGGTTCGCGGTATCGAAGATGCTCTGACAGCAGACGGTAAACCTCTGCTCGATGTCTGGATGAGCCACGGCGATAAAGTTACCGCTATCCCGTCCGACTTCATCACCGTAGCCAGCACCGAAAGCTGCCCGTTCGCCATCATGGCAAATGAAGAAAAACGCTTCTATGGCGTACAGTTCCACCCGGAAGTGACTCACACCCGCCAGGGGATGCGCATGCTGGAGCGTTTTGTGCGTGATATCTGCCAGTGTGAAGCCCTGTGGACGCCAGCGAAAATTATTGACGATGCAGTAGCCCGTATCCGCGAGCAGGTAGGCGACGATAAAGTGATCCTCGGCCTCTCTGGTGGCGTGGATTCCTCCGTGACTGCAATGCTGCTGCACCGCGCAATCGGCAAAAACCTGACTTGCGTATTCGTCGACAACGGCCTGCTGCGTCTCAACGAAGCAGAGCAGGTTCTGGATATGTTTGGCGATCACTTTGGTCTGAACATTGTTCACGTTCCGGCAGAAGATCGCTTCTTGTCAGCGCTGGCTGGTGAAAACGATCCGGAAGCAAAACGTAAAATCATCGGTCGCGTTTTCGTTGAAGTATTCGATGAAGAAGCGCTGAAACTGGAAGATGTGAAGTGGCTGGCGCAGGGTACTATCTACCCTGATGTTATCGAATCTGCCGCGTCTGCAACCGGTAAAGCTCACGTCATCAAATCTCACCACAACGTGGGCGGCCTGCCGAAAGAGATGAAGATGGGCCTGGTTGAACCGCTGAAAGAGCTGTTCAAAGACGAAGTGCGTAAAATTGGTCTGGAGCTGGGCCTGCCGTACGACATGCTGTACCGTCACCCGTTCCCGGGACCAGGGCTTGGCGTTCGTGTGCTGGGCGAAGTGAAGAAAGAGTACTGCGACCTGCTGCGCCGTGCTGATGCCATCTTCATTGAAGAACTGCGTAAAGCGGACCTGTACGACAAAGTTAGCCAGGCGTTTACCGTGTTCCTGCCGGTACGTTCTGTTGGCGTAATGGGCGATGGTCGTAAATACGACTGGGTTGTGTCTCTGCGTGCCGTCGAAACCATCGACTTTATGACCGCACACTGGGCGCATCTGCCGTACGATTTCCTTGGTCGCGTTTCCAACCGCATTATCAATGAAGTGAACGGTATTTCCCGCGTGGTGTATGACATCAGCGGCAAGCCACCGGCGACTATTGAGTGGGAATGATTTGATCCCTGCACTATGAATTAGCAAAACCCTCTGTTACTACAGAGGGTTTTTTATACTCACGAATCATAGGATTGAAGTTACTGACATCGCTTAGTTAAACCAGCTGTCCGATTTGTTCTCTTCTGCTTTGCCCACGCTTTTCATCAGATCGCGACCGCCTTCAGTCATATTCCTGTTTGCGTCAGCTTCAGATTGCACCACATCGGTTTGCGCAGCTTTGTGCTTCAGTTCCTGATCGATAAATTCGTTTTCTCGCTTAACGCGGGCTTCTTCTTTCGCCAGCGCCAGTTTTTGTTTCTGAATCTCTAAGCTGCGTAGCTCATCTTCATAACTTTGATCGCGTTTCTTGTCCGCAGTGGCTTCGGCGTCCAGTTTATCCTGACGAGCTTTCTTATTTGCCGCTACCGTTGCCGCTCTTTTGTTAGCGGCGGCCTGGGCGTTTGCGCGACGTTGCTTCTCTTGCTGGATTTCCCTGTTGCGCTCCGCGACCCATTCGTCATGCTGCCTTTGCTCTTCATTTTTACCTTGCTGTTCCTCTTCTGCGACAGCAGAGAGTTGATCCTGCAATGATGAGGCGATAGCCGGATAGCTTAAGGAGGCTAAGATGGCGCAAAGAAAAACTTTCTTCATGACTCCTCCTGATTATTAGCTCTTTTCAGGACATTTGGTATTTGGCTGAATACGCGTTTCGTTATACGTCGTGGTAATAACAACGGCTAAACCTGTCGTAAACTGGCACTCTTTACCCACCTGGGTGGAGGTATACACTTTGGTGCCTTCCTTATACGTTAGAGAAACACCTTCCACTAAGGTTTTATCATTCACCATAGAACCTGCTGCCGCGCCAACAGCTCCGCCGCCAACTGCACCTGCCGTCGTTCCGGAATTGCTGCCAGACCCCACGTTGTGGCCGATAACACCGCCAGCGACTGCACCAATAAGCGCGCCGAAGGCTTGTGCGTTTCGTTTATTTTGGGAGTTGTCTACGGCAACTTTTGCGGGAAGAATGGAAATAATATTAACGGTTTTAGTTTCTTGTTTGGTATTCAGTTGATCGGTTTGATAAACATCGGCGGCATGATCATCAGCATTTGACTGGCATCCTGCCAGAGTGAATGACGCTAACATTGCCACAGGCAGAAGACATTTTTTAAATTTCATCACTATTCCTTGTTATACACATTACGAAAAATAAGACATTTAAGATCATCAAAAGAGGAAAGTAAATGTATTGCGTATAAAGGAATAGATTAAATTTATTAAAATTCATGTGGAAAATAATTTATAAAAATACATCATTAAAACATATGTATTAATTTTATATTTATTTCGCAGCCAAACAGGATAAACATCAGTCAGGACAAAGACGTAAAATTTAAGATGAAAGAATATCTGCCGCTTTGATAATCCCAAAGAGCAAAAGCATCCGACAGCGAGGTGCCGTTATGTTCTGTGAAAGTGGAGAAGGTAACCGCTAACGTTGTACCGGTGATTCGACGGAGAGTGTGGATTGCTGAGCTTCTTTTTTGCTCTGATGGTGCTGCCATGCACCGACGGACGAGTAGATAAAACGGCCAAAGAAGAAGATAAAGCTGATGAGCAGTACGATACGGGTCATGCGACTGTTAAATCGGTGTCGTTTTCGCATACTGGTTGCCTGACTCACAAAAGGTTCCTTGAAGTATGTCCCACGCCGTGGACGGTACTTACATTAAGGCACAACAGGACAAAATGGTCAATTCTTCGTTATGTAAAAAAGCGTCAGTGGATACATATTTTAATGTTATGGAAGTTAATTTAATTATTTACAATGATGATGTAATAATGATGAATTAACATGATAAACGTAATAATTCATTAATCAGGGTTATTTTGTTTGATATATATCAATTGGAACTTTCATATGACACTTAGAATCAATGCTCTCTATAGTGATGAATAATCATCATTCGAAGTCAGGTGGGATGCCTGTCTGAATACACCTCCTTCAGGATGTGGGGGATTCTGCTGAGCATCTATGAAACTGAATGCAACCTATATAAAAATACGTGATAAATGGTGGGGGCTTCCGCTGTTCCTGCCTTCTTTAATCTTGCCCATTTTCGCCCATATTAATACTTTCGCGCATATTTCTTCCGGTGAGGTTTTTCTCTTTTACCTGCCTTTGGCACTGATGATCAGCATGATGATGTTTTTCAGCTGGGCGGCATTGCCAGGGATCGCCTTAGGGATTTTTGTCCGCAAATATTCAGAGCTGGGTTTTTACGAAACGCTCTCATTAACAGCTAATTTTATTATCATTATCATTCTCTGTTGGGGCGGTTACAGGGTCTTTACTCCCCGGCGTAACAACGTTTCACATGGTGATACCCGTTTAATTTCCCAGCGTATATTCTGGCAGATTGTGTTTCCTGCAACGCTGTTTCTGATACTTTTCCAGTTTGCTGCGTTTGTAGGGTTACTGGCGAGTAGAGAAAATCTGGTCGGCGTCATGCCTTTTAACCTCGGGACCTTAATCAATTATCAGGCCTTACTGGTGGGCAATCTGATTGGTGTTCCGCTGTGCTACTTCATCATTCGGGTGGTGCGAAATCCGTTTTATTTACGCAGCTATTATTCGCAATTAAAACAGCAAGTTGATGTCAAAGTCACCAAAAAAGAATTCGCGCTCTGGCTATTGGCATTAGGTGCGTTGTTGTTGCTGTTATGCATGCCGTTAAATGAAAAAAGCACGATTTTCAGCACCAATTATACCTTGTCATTATTGCTACCCCTGATGATGTGGGGAGCCATGCGCTATGGTTATAAGTTGATTTCGCTGCTCTGGGCGGTCGTGCTGATGATCAGCATCCACAGCTATCAAAATTACATTCCCATTTATCCTGGCTATACCACGCAACTGACCATAACCTCCTCCAGTTATCTGGTATTCTCTTTTATTGTCAATTATATGGCTGTACTGGCAACCCGTCAGCGAGCGGTAGTCAGACGCATTCAGCGGCTTGCGTATGTGGACCCGGTGGTTCATCTGCCAAATGTTCGCGCCCTGAATCGCGCGTTGCGTGATGCCCCCTGGTCTGCGCTTTGTTATTTACGCATCCCCGGCATGGAAATGCTGGTTAAGAACTATGGCATCATGCTACGGATTCAATACAAGCAAAAACTTTCTCACTGGCTGTCACCATTGCTGGAACCGGGTGAAGATGTTTATCAGCTTTCGGGTAACGATCTCGCGCTGCGACTGAATACAGAATCGCACCAGGAGCGCATTACCGCACTGGATAGCCATCTCAAGCAATTTCGTTTCTTTTGGGATGGAATGCCGATGCAACCGCAGATTGGCGTCAGTTACTGCTATGTGCGCTCGCCGGTGAATCATATCTACTTACTGCTGGGAGAGCTAAATACGGTCGCCGAACTTTCCATCGTGACCAACGCCCCGGAAAATATGCAGCGTCGCGGGGCAATGTATTTGCAACGCGAATTGAAAGATAAAGTCGCGATGATGAATCGGCTACAGCAGGCGCTGGAACACAACCATTTTTTCCTGATGGCCCAGCCGATTACCGGTATGCGTGGTGATGTCTACCATGAGATCCTTCTGCGCATGAAAGGTGATAATGATGAACTGATCAGCCCCGACAGCTTCTTGCCGGTCGCGCACGAATTTGGTTTATCGTCGAGTATCGACATGTGGGTCATTGAGCATACGCTGCAATTTATGGCTGAAAACAGAGCGAAGATGCCCGCTCACCGTTTTGCGATTAATCTGTCGCCAACCTCGGTATGTCAGGCTCGTTTTCCTGTTGAAGTCAGTCAGCTGCTGGCTAAATACCAGATTGAAGCGTGGCAACTTATTTTTGAAGTCACCGAAAGTAATGCGCTGACCAATGTTAAGCAGGCGCAAATCACCTTGCAGCATCTTCAGGAATTAGGCTGCCAGATTGCGATTGATGATTTCGGCACCGGCTACGCCAGCTATGCGCGGCTTAAAAATGTGAATGCCGATCTCCTTAAAATTGACGGCAGTTTTATCCGCAATATTGTGTCAAATAGTCTGGATTACCAGATAGTGGCGTCGATTTGTCACCTGGCGCGAATGAAGAAAATGCTGGTAGTGGCAGAGTACGTTGAAAACGAAGAGATCCGCGAGGCGGTGCTTTCTTTAGGGATAGATTATATGCAGGGTTATCTTATTGGTAAGCCGCAACCGTTAATTGATACGCTGAATGAAATCGAACCCATTCGCGAAAGTGCCTGAACAGCGAGGGCCGACATTTCTCGTCGGCCCGCAAAGCATTAAGCAGCGATTTCAGGTGAACTTTCTTCTTCAATTTTCAATCGCCAGCCAGCCACGCCTTCCCAGTATTCTTGCTCCTTTTCCAGATCAAGCAGTACCAGTGCATTCTGACTAAACCAGTCATGCGGAAAACGCAATGTCCAGTGACTGTCATCGGTAATCAGCGTTAATGTTGGCGGTGTGGTGGTTGCCTGACGTTGATTGTTGAGCAAGACGCCAAGACGCAATAGCTGAATCAGCGGCAGAAACTGTTTCTTTTTAAACAAGGTAAAGCGCGGCAGATCGTCGAGCTTAATCGCTTTACGGTGATAGCGTACCAGCGTCGCCATCATCAGCTGCTGTTCCTGATTAAATCCCGGTAAATCGCTGTTTTGCAAGATATAAGCGGAGTGGCGATGCAAACCGCTATGGTTGATATTCAATCCGACCTCATGCAGCATGGCGGCCCATCGCAGTAGCGCTTCCAGTTGCGGATGCGTCAGCTTCGGTTGCTGCTCCCGCCACTGTTCGTACATTTGCATAGTGGTATCCAGCACCCGTCGGGCCTGTTCACTGTCGATGTGATACTGGTTAGCGAGACTACTGGCGGTGCGACTACGCACATCCTGATGACGGAAACGTCCTTCCATTTCATACAATACGCCTTCGCGTAACGCCCCATCAGAAAGGCGCAGTTCACGGATGGCTAAGGCATCAAACACACCGCATAAAATCGCCAGTCCAGGAACGAAGACAGTTTTCCGTTCTTCGGAAAGACCCGGTAAACTCAGCGATGCGAAATTACGGTGACGTAAAACTTCTTTTACCAGTTTTTCCAGACGTTCCGGGGTAATTATCCCGTCTTTCTCGCCCATTTCCATTAACACTTCATGGGCGGCTTTTATGGTACCGGAAGCGCCCATTGCCACGTTCCAGCCTTGAATGCGAAATTGCCAGGTTAAAGTTTCCAGTTTTTGTGCTGCCGCCATGCGAGCGCGCTGAAAATTCTCTTTATTGATGACCCCGCCAGGGAAATAAAGCTGGGCAAAGCTGACACAACCCATCCGGCGGCTTTCAACGAGAATCGGTTCGAAATTTTCACCAATCACCAGTTCCGTAGATCCGCCGCCAATATCAATAACCAGTTTGCGACCTTTTTCCGGCTGGGTATGTTCCACGCCCATGAAAATCAGACGGGCTTCTTCATTACCGGAAATAATTTCAATCGGGTAGGGAATGACCTTTTCCGCGCGTTTCAAAAAGTCAGTAGCATTCAACGCCTGACGCAGCGTATGGGTGCCAACAATACAAACGCTGGCAGGCGAAAATCCCTGCAAGCGTTCAGCAAACAACGATAGGCAGTTCAATCCGCGTGTGATTGCCTCTTCACTCAACATATTATCTGGCCCCAGACCGTCTGCCAGATGGACCCGCTGTTTCAGGCGACCAATAATCTGCATAGCGCCATCCACCACACGGGCAATAACCATGTGGAAACTGTTTGAACCAAGATCGACCGCAGCAAACTCCTGCGGACGAGGGGATTTGTCGTGTATTGGCATAGGGTTATTCAGGTTGTTCGAGGGATTTGATGTAATCGTAAATCGCCAACTGCGCCCGCACTTTGCGGCGGTTACCGCGGGGAACGTAGCGATTACTAAGTTCTTTATCGATATAACGCGCTTTGACCGTATCGCTGAATAAAATGTCGATGATGTCCAGTACTCGCTGCTTCAGGCGTGGATCGAGTAGTGGCGTCGCTACTTCAATACGATAATCAATATTGCGCGTCATCCAGTCGGCGGAAGAAAGATAAACCTTTTTATCGCCGCCATTTTCAAAAATATAAACCCGGTCATGTTCAAGGTAACGGTCAACAATACTGATAGCACGGATGTTATCACTAATGCCTTCCAGATTAGGGATCAGCGAACACATGCCGCGAACCAGCAGATTCACCGGCACGCCGGAGCTGGAAGCCGCATACAGACGGTCGACCAGACCTTTATCGACAAGGTTATTTAGCTTTAGAGTGATACCGCTGGGCAGCCCTTGCTGCGCGTTGGCGATCTCGCGGTCCACCATCTCATACAACAAACGGCGGGAGTTTTGTGGTGACACCATTAAATAATCAAATGTCACCGGACGGTATGGGTTTTCAATAAAGTTGAACACACGCCGTACTTCGTTGGTGATGCGCGCATCAGCGGTCAGCAACGAATAGTCAGTATAAAGCCGCGCGGTTTTTTCGTTAAAGTTCCCGGTCCCGATGTGCGCGTAACGCACCACTTCACCGTTTTCTTTACGTGAAATCAGGAACAGCTTGGCGTGAATTTTCAGCCCCGGCGCAGAGAAGATAACGTGCACGCCTGCTTCGGTCAGGCGCTTCGCCCAGTGAATATTGGCTTCTTCGTCAAAACGCGCCTGTAGCTCAACCACCACGGTCACTTTTTTACCGTTGTGCGCGGCGTGGATCATCGAGTCGATGATGCGTGAATCTTTCGCCACGCGGTAAATGTTAATTTTAATCGCCAGTACGCTCGGGTCGAACGAAGCCTGACGCAGCAGTTCCAGTACATGCTCAAAAGTGTGATAAGGATAATAGAGCAACACATCGCGTTCGCGAATAGCATCAAAACCATTGCGGAACTGGGCTTTATCAAACCAAATGTGGCGTAAACGCGGCAGTGGTTTGTTCACCAGATTGGCTTTGCCGACGTTGGGGAAATTAATAAAGTCTTTAAAATTGTGATAACGACCGCCGGGGACAATGGAGTCGTAGCGGGAAATAGTCAGTTTTTCACGTAATACTTCAACCAGCGCATTGGGCATATCGCGCTGATAAACAAAACGCACCGGCTCAGCAGTTAAACGCTGCTTGAGACTGGAAGACATCAACTCCATCAGGCTGGCTTCCATCTCATGCACTAAATCGTATTCGGCATCGCGGGTCATCTTCATTGAATAGGCATTCAGCGCGTCATAATCAAAGAAGCCTTTGAAAATATCATCAAGGCAGTAACGCAGAATGTTATCCAGAAGAATCATCGGCTTGCGTCGACGCGGCGCTTCTGGCGGTAAATTCACAAATCGCGGCACTTTATCTGATGGGATCTCCAGCAGCGCGTAACGGATGGTATCGCCACGGATAATTTCCACCGCCAGATAGGTGTAATCATCTTTCAGGAACTGCACTAAGTCAGTGTCAGGATTGATTAAAATCGGCGTAATGTGCTGACGCAGATACTGCTTAAAATAATGACGCAGCCAGCTTTGTTGATTGACGGAGAGCTGGCGTTCATTAATCAGGAAGATCTGGTTGCGCGCCATCTCCAGCAACAGCTCGTTGTAGAGGCCGTCGAATTCCTGATCGGCTTTCAGCACCCGGGACTGAATTTTGCCCAGTAAATGGCGGGAATGAGAGTTGGAACCTTGTTCTTCGCTAATAATGATGCGTCGCTTCAGTTCAGCGAAGCGGACTTTATAGAACTCATCAAGGTTATTGGAATAGATCCCCAGGAAACGCATCCTTTCAATCAGCGGGTTAGATTTGTCCGCCGCTTCCTGAAGCACGCGTTCATTGAACGATAACCAACTGAGCTCTTTTTCGATGTATAGCTTTTCCTGACCCATTACCACTTTTACTCCGTTTTATTCACGGGACACTGCCTGGATATTATGGCGAGCAATATTGGCAGATGTCCAACTATGCCAGAAAAGGGGGAAAAAAACTGCTGGAGCTTGCGATTTACAGGTGAATTGAAAAACGCCAGCGGCAGAGCTGGCGCTTTAACTACGGGGGCATTACTCGTCGGCAGCGTAGCCCTGCGGCGGCAGACGTTGACCATCCAGCCACGCGGCGTTTTCGTGCATTTTCAGACGACCATCGGCAAACCAGCTAATCACCAGTGGATAAATAGCGTGTTCCTGGGTTTGCACGCGGGCGGTGATGTCATCCTCCGTATCACCAGCAAATACCGGGACTTTCGCCTGTAAAATAACCGGGCCACCGTCCAGTTCATCGGTGACGAAATGCACCGATGTACCGTGCTCTTCATCGCCATTTTCCAGCGCCTGACGATGGGTGTGTAATCCGGGATATTTCGGCAGCAGAGAAGGGTGAATGTTCAGCAAACGCCCGGCATAGTGGGAGACAAACGCCGGGCTGAGAATGCGCATAAAACCAGCCAGCACGACCACATCGGGTGCGTACATGTCGATTTCATGAATCAACTCCCGGTCATAGGCTTCACGACTGTCAAACGCGCTGGCGATGAGCGTATGCGTTGCAATACCCGCCTGGCGGGCGCGTTCAAGGCCGAACGCGTCGGCCTTATTGCTGAAAACTGCCCGTACGGTGCCTTTAATTTTATTGGTTTTGCAGGAGTCAATAATTGCCTGCAAATTACTTCCGTTGCCGGAAATAAGCACCACAATATTCATTATTCGATAACCACGCGTTGTTCGGAATCAGAGGCTTTGATGATACCGATTTTCCACGCGTTTTCACCGTTGGCATTGAGCAGGGCGAGGGCTTTGTCCACTTCCGGAGCAGGCAGGGCAATAATCATCCCGACGCCGCAGTTGAAGGTGCGATACATTTCATGGCGCTCAACGTTACCTGCCGTTTGCAGCCAGTTGAACACTTCCGGCCACTGCCAGGAAGATTCATCAATCACTGCCTGGGTATTATCTGGCAATACGCGCGGAATGTTTTCCCAGAAGCCGCCGCCGGTCAGGTGTGCAATAGCATGCACATCAACGTTTTCAATCAACTCCAGCACGGACTTCACGTAAATGCGGGTTGGTGCCAGCAGATGATCGGCTAATGGCTTACCATCAAGTTCGGTGGTTAACGGATCACAACCGCTGACTTCAAGAATTTTGCGCACCAGCGAATAGCCGTTCGAGTGCGGACCGCTGGAGCCGAGTGCAATCAGCACATCGCCATCGCTGACTTTAGAGCCGTCGATGATTTCTGATTTTTCTACCACACCAACGCAGAAACCAGCGACATCGTAATCTTCACCGTGATACATCCCCGGCATTTCTGCCGTTTCGCCACCCACCAGTGAACAGCCCGATTGCAGACAACCTTCCGCAATGCCGCTGATCACCGCTGAAGCGGTATCAACATCCAGTTTTCCGGTTGCGTAATAGTCGAGGAAAAACAGCGGTTCCGCACCTTGCACCACCAGGTCATTAACGCACATGGCGACCAGATCGATACCAATGGTGTCGTGACGTTTTAAGTCCATCGCCAGACGCAGCTTGGTGCCAACGCCATCAGTGCCGGACACCAGCACGGGTTCACGATATTTTTGCGGCAATGCACACAGCGCACCGAAGCCGCCCAGACCGCCCATCACTTCCGGACGACGCGTTTTCTTCACTACGCCTTTGATTCTTCCAACCAGAGCATTACCCGCGTCAATATCAACACCGGCATCTTTGTAGCTAAGAGAGGTTTTATCGGTCACTGCTTGGGTCCCCACGCGTTACTTGCGGTAGAAAAATAAAATTCGGCGCAATTCTAACAGGGAAAGCAAACGTTTGCGAGACTGCTTTACACAACCTTTTTGTACGTCTTTTCCCCAGGCGCGCGGCAAATGAATACTTGTACCAGGGCAAAGGATCGTTTTCGGATGGAATAATCTTCTTCCATAACCATTTGAATATAAAATAACTTTATCTCAAACCGTTATCATTTTGACTAAAGTCAACGAAAATAATATTGCCGCCTTGAAGAAAGGAGGTATAATCCGTCGATTTTTTTTGTGGCTGCCCCTCAAAGGAGAAAGAGTATGAAGATCGTGGAAGTCAAACACCCACTCGTCAAACACAAGCTGGGACTGATGCGTGAGCAAGATATCAGCACCAAGCGCTTTCGCGAACTCGCTTCCGAAGTGGGTAGCCTGCTGACTTACGAAGCGACCGCCGACCTCGAAACGGAAAAAGTAACTATCGAAGGCTGGAACGGCCCGGTAGAAATCGATCAGATCAAAGGTAAGAAAATTACCGTTGTGCCAATTCTGCGTGCCGGTCTGGGGATGATGGACGGTGTGCTGGAAAACGTTCCGAGCGCACGCATCAGCGTAGTCGGCATGTACCGTAATGAAGAAACGCTGGAGCCGGTACCGTACTTCCAGAAACTGGTTTCTAACATCGATGAGCGTATGGCGCTGATCGTTGACCCAATGCTGGCAACCGGTGGTTCCGTTATCGCGACCATCGACCTGCTGAAAAAAGCGGGCTGCAGCAGCATCAAAGTTCTGGTGCTGGTAGCTGCGCCAGAAGGTATCGCAGCGCTGGAAAAAGCGCACCCGGACGTCGAACTGTATACTGCATCGATTGACCAGGGACTGAACGAGCACGGATACATTATTCCGGGCCTCGGCGATGCCGGCGACAAAATCTTTGGTACGAAATAAAGAATAAAAATAATTAAAGCCGACTTTAAGAGTCGGCTTTTTTTTGAGTAAAGCGCCTATAACACATAATACAGAGGATAATACTATGACGCGCCGTGCTATCGGGGTGAGTGAAAGACCGCCACTTTTACAAACAATCCCGCTTAGTTTGCAACATTTGTTCGCCATGTTTGGTGCAACCGTCCTGGTGCCCGTCTTATTTCATATTAACCCGGCGACTGTACTGTTATTCAATGGTATCGGGACGCTGCTGTATCTCTTCATCTGTAAAGGGAAAATCCCGGCTTATCTTGGTTCCAGCTTTGCCTTTATTTCGCCAGTATTATTACTATTGCCGTTGGGTTATGAAGTCGCGCTGGGCGGCTTTATTATGTGCGGCGTGCTGTTCTGCCTGGTTTCTTTTATCGTGAAGAAAGCGGGGACTGGCTGGCTGGACGTGCTGTTTCCACCTGCGGCAATGGGCGCAATCGTTGCCGTCATCGGTCTGGAGTTGGCGGGCGTAGCTGCCGGTATGGCAGGTTTACTCCCGGCTGAAGGGCAAACGCCAGACTCCAAAACCATCATCATCTCCATTACCACGCTGGCAGTCACGGTTTTAGGTTCCGTGCTGTTTCGTGGTTTCCTGGCAATTATCCCGATTTTAATTGGCGTGCTGGTGGGCTACGCGCTCTCTTTCGCAATGGGAATTGTCGATACCACGCCGATTATTAATGCCCACTGGTTTGCGCTGCCAACTCTCTATACGCCGCGCTTCGAGTGGTTTGCCATTCTGACTATTCTGCCAGCGGCGTTAGTGGTTATTGCCGAACACGTAGGGCACCTGGTGGTAACGGCTAATATCGTCAAAAAAGATCTGCTGCGCGATCCAGGTCTGCACCGTTCGATGTTTGCTAACGGCTTGTCGACCGTGATCTCCGGCTTCTTTGGCTCCACGCCAAATACTACCTACGGGGAAAACATTGGCGTGATGGCGATCACCCGTGTTTACAGTACCTGGGTTATCGGCGGGGCGGCGATTTTCGCTATCCTGCTTTCCTGCGTCGGTAAACTGGCTGCTGCTATCCAGATGATCCCATTGCCGGTGATGGGCGGCGTTTCGCTGCTGCTTTATGGTGTCATCGGTGCTTCCGGTATTCGTGTTTTGATCGAATCGAAAGTGGATTACAACAAAGCACAGAACCTGATCCTGACTTCCGTGATTTTGATCATCGGTGTCAGTGGCGCGAAGGTAAACATCGGCGCGGCGGAGCTGAAAGGTATGGCGCTGGCGACCATCGTCGGTATCGGCTTAAGTTTGATCTTCAAACTGATTAGTGTGCTGCGCCCTGAAGAAGTGGTGCTGGACGCAGAAGACGCGGATATAACAGACAAATAATGTACCGACCGGGCAGTGTTGCTGCCCGGTTCAAACATCATGGGATTCTGTGGTAAACTTCTCGCGATTTTGTGAAATCCTGGTTGAGGTATCTCTGAACACACCGGCACAGCTCTCTTTGCCACTTTATCTTCCTGACGACGAAACCTTTGCAAGTTTCTGGCCGGGGGATAACTCCTCTTTACTGGCCGCGCTGCAAAACGTGCTGCGTCAGGAACATAGCGGTTACATCTATCTCTGGGCACGCGAAGGCGCGGGGCGCAGCCATCTGCTGCACGCGGCTTGCGCGGAATTGTCGCAGCGTGGCGATGCGGTGGGCTATGTCCCGCTGGATAAACGCACCTGGTTTGTTCCGGAAGTGCTCGACGGTATGGAGCATTTGTCGCTGGTCTGTATCGACAACATTGAGTGTATTGCAGGCGATGAGTTGTGGGAGATGGCGATTTTCGATCTCTACAATCGAATTCTGGAATCGGGTAAAACACGGTTGTTAATCACCGGCGATCGTCCACCGCGGCAGTTGAATCTGGGATTACCGGATCTCGCGTCGCGACTCGACTGGGGGCAGATCTACAAATTGCAGCCTCTTTCTGATGAAGATAAGTTGCAGGCGCTACAGTTACGCGCGCGTTTGCGTGGTTTTGAACTGCCGGAAGATGTGGGGCGTTTCTTGCTGAAGCGGCTCGACAGAGAGATGCGCACGTTATTTATGACGTTGGATCAGTTGGATCGTGCGTCGATTACCGCGCAACGTAAGCTGACCATTCCGTTTGTGAAAGAGATTCTGAAACTGTAGACAAGACGTTTATTGTCGGATGCGCACCCATAGTATTCGTCGGCCGGATAAGACGCGGCAAGCGTCGCATCCGGCAATGTGCTTCAACTAGCGATGGAGCACTTCTTAACCCACGATTTCCAGCACCTGCTCCGGTGGACGACCAATTCGCGCTTTGCCATTCGCGACCACAATCGGGCGCTCCATTAGCTTCGGATTATCCACCATTGCCTGAATCAGCGCCTCTTCGCTAAGCGAACTGTCAGCCAGGTTCAGTTCTTTATAAAGATCCTCTTTCTGGCGCATCAATTCACGAGCGCTATTCATTCCCAGCATTTTCAGCAAATCGCGCAGCGTTGCCGCATCGGCGGGTGTCTCAAGGTAGAGCACCACTTCTGGCTCCACGCCGTTTTCTTTCAGCAGGTTCAGCGTTTCCCGGCTCTTTGAACAGCGTGGGTTATGGTAGATTTTTACCTGTTTGGTCATTGTTCTTCCTTTAATGCGAATTACATCTTGGTATAAGGCTTAAAGCGTTCCTGCAGCTGGCGCAACTGGTCGATGCGCGCATCGTAACGCGCTTGTTGCAGGCTGCCTAATTTCACCTGAGAACTGGCGCTACTCAACAAGGAAATGGCCTGATCGAGTCGCCCGGCGAGCGCATAACCTTCTGCTCGCGCAGCCAGTTCCTGATCGCGGTTATTTAGTGCGGCTTCCGCCTGTGCCAGTAAATCCCAGCCGTTGCTGTCATCTTTATTGTTAAAAGTGTAGCGATTCAGAATATTGGCCGCTTCCTGTGGTTGCCCCCCTTGCAGATAAGCGTTCGCCAGGTTGAGCTGCAACACCGGATTGGTGCGCAAATCGCGGGCATTTTTCAGGCGATTGATAGCGTCATTGGCTTTGTTTTGCCCAAGGTCGATATCGGTAGCCAGATCGAGATACCACGCGTTGCCTGGTTCAGCCGCCAGTAACGGTTGCAGCGTTTTTCGCGCCTCATCGTATTTATTGGCTTCCATTGCCTGCAAAGCGCGACCATATTGCGCGGCCCGTTGCTGACGAACATTTCCTTTTGCCCATTCATCCAGCAAATCACTGGTGAGCTGATTACGTCCAGAATTGTACATCCCCAGCGTACGCGCTTTTGCCAGATAGAAATCTTCTGACGATTGCACCACCATCGGACGCATTTGATTGGCACGGTTACGGGCATCCGCCAGACGGCTTTCCGGCAACGGGTGAGTCAATAAAATTTCCGGCGGACGCGAGGAGTAACGTGCCTGATCGAGCAATTTTTCGAGGAAGGTCGGCATCGCCTGCGGATCGAATCCTGAGCGTTGCAGCACCTGAATACCAATGCGGTCCGCTTCCTGTTCATTTTGCTGGGTGAAGCTGATCATTCCCTGGCGCGTTCCCGCCAGTGTACCGGTCAGCGCCGCCATCCCCGCTTGCGGACTGGCCATCGCCAGTAAAATTGAACCTAACGCGCCGACCCAGGTCAGCGGTGCGCTGCGCTGTTGATCTTCCATCGCTCGCGCCAGGTGACGTTGGGTGACGTGGGAGATTTCGTGCGCCATAACTGAAGCCAGTTGACTTTCGTTATCGGAATAACGGAACAGGGCAGAGTGCAGCACCACGTTGCCGCCAAAGAAAGCAAAGGCGTTAATTTCGTCGTTGTTGATCAGAAAAAAATGAAACGGTGTCTTAACCGAATTGGCATGCGAAACCAGACGCATTCCTAGTGAATTAATGTACTGCGTTAACAACGGGTCATTAATTAACGGCGCACTGCCGCGTAATTGGCGGACATAATAGTCGCCCATCTGCATTTCCTGACCAATGGAAAGCGTGCTTCCTGCGGAGGTTCCCATATCCGGCAAGGTGTCTGCGCTATCGGCAAACGCCGGGGCTACCTGACCGATAGTCATAGCAGCAATGAGGGTAGCAACCAGGTTTTTTTTCAACTGCCTGAACATAACCTCTGTCCTGTGTTTCTGGAGATAGTCATTTGACCGATACTGTGAAATATCGTTCCCGCCGCGCCGCCTTTGAGTGTAACGGCGAAGATTAGCCCACTCAAATGACTTTTCAGTTTCCTGAATTCGTCATAAAAAGCGAAGTCTTTTTTGTGACATTTCGATACAATTGCGGATCGCAATCCCGCTCTTGAGGTTCAGGGAAGGTCTTTATGCTCGAAATGTTGATGCAATGGTATCGCCGCCGTTTTAGCGACCCGGAAGCGATTGCCTTGCTGGTTATTTTAGTTGCCGGATTTGGCATTATCTTTTTCTTTAGCGGCCTACTCGCACCGTTGCTGGTGGCGATTGTGCTGGCCTATTTACTGGAATGGCCAACCGTGCGCCTACAATCAATAGGCTGCTCCCGACGTTGGGCGACATCGATTGTATTGGTCGTTTTCGTCGGTATTTTGCTATTGATGGCGTTCGTGGTAATGCCTATCGCCTGGCAACAGGGCATCTACTTAATCCGCGATATGCCGGGGATGCTCAATAAGCTCTCTGATTTTGCCGCCACGTTGCCGCGCCGCTATCCGGCGTTAATGGATGCGGGGATTATTGATGCAATGGCCGAAAATATGCGCAGCCGGATGCTCACCATGGGCGATTCGGTGGTGAAAATTTCCCTCGCCTCGCTGGTCGGTTTGCTGACCATTGCCGTCTATCTGGTGCTGGTGCCATTGATGGTCTTCTTCCTGCTGAAAGACAAAGAGCAAATGTTGAACGCCGTTCGTCGGGTGCTGCCGCGTAACCGTGGACTGGCAGGACAGGTGTGGAAGGAGATGAATCAACAAATCACCAACTATATCCGCGGCAAAGTGCTGGAGATGATCGTGGTGGGGATTGCCACCTGGCTGGGATTCTTACTCTTCGGGCTGAACTATTCGCTGCTGCTGGCGGTGCTGGTCGGCTTCTCGGTACTTATTCCGTACATTGGTGCATTTGTGGTGACCATTCCGGTGGTTGGCGTGGCGCTATTCCAGTTTGGTGCTGGCACGGAATTCTGGAGCTGCTTCGCGGTGTATCTGATCATTCAGGCGCTGGACGGCAACCTGTTAGTACCTGTGTTGTTCTCCGAAGCGGTTAACCTGCATCCGCTGGTCATTATTTTATCAGTAGTGATCTTCGGTGGTTTGTGGGGATTCTGGGGCGTATTCTTCGCCATTCCATTGGCGACGCTGATCAAAGCCGTGATTCACGCCTGGCCCGATGGGCAAATCGCGCAAGAATAATCTTCAGCCCGACGAACTGTTTCGCCGGGCTGATTTTTAGGGTTCCTGACGTAAATAAATAGCCCGATAACAAATACTCACCAGCACTGCACCGCCGATAATATTACCCAGCATCACCGGGAGCAGATTGGCGGTAATAAAATGGCTGACCGTCAGTGCCGGAAAATTGTCTGCGCTACTGTGCGCCAGTTGCCAGAAGGAGGTAGGGGCGAAATGGCGAATGGCAATGGCGAACGGAATCACAAACAAATTGGCGATACAGTGCTCAAAGCCACTGGCGACAAACAGGGTGATGGGCAAAATCATGGCGACGATTTTGTCGCATAATGAACGTCCGCAATAACTCATCCACAGCGCCAGACAAACCATCAGATTGCACATAATGCCGAGGCTGACTGATTCAGTAAATGTATGATGCATTTTGCCCTCGGCGCAGTGTAAAACCGCGACTCCCCACATCGCGTTTTCACTCATCACCAGCCCGGAAAACCAGATTAACAAACTGAAACAGGCAATACCTGCCAGATTACCGCAGGCCACCAGAAGTGCATTAATCAGCCATGTTCGCCAGCTAATAACGCCCCGACTTTTTGCCATCACCGTCATTACCGACGAGGTGAACAGGCTGGTGCCGCAAACCGCCAGCAAAATAAAGCCGAGTGTAAAGCAAAGGCCACCCACCAGATGGGTTAATGCCTGTGAAGACGGGGCATCGGCGATAACGGTAAGGTAAAAAGTAAATCCGATCGCCATAAACACGCCTGCGGACATCGCCATTAAAAAGACCGACACTTTGCTGCGGGCAATTTTATGGGCGGCAATCCGTTCAGCGATTGCCGCTTTTCTGGCGCTCAACTGCAAGTCGAAAGAGAGTTTGTTTCTCATGCATACTCCTGCAAAAACAGATTACAACACCTCGCGAACCGAGATCCCCAGCCGCTGCATTCGTGACAGCAGCGTGGTGCGCTTCATCCCTAATCGCGTCGCCGCGCCACGGGGCCCGGCAACAATGCCATTGGTTTCTCGCAATACCTGAACAATGCGCTGACGTTCTTCTTCGTCATTCTCTGGCGTCGTCGGGTGCAGTAACTGCGCCATTGAACTGCGAAGCGCCGAATTTTCATTTAACGTCGGCAGTAAACGGCTTTGTCGGACATTAAGATGTAAATTCAGACTGTTACCGCGAGTCAGTAGTACCGCTCGCTCAATCACGTTTTCCAGCTCGCGCACGTTGCCCGGCCAGTCCCACGACATCAACTGGCGTAGCGCCTCGGTCGGGATGGCGTCAATTGCGCGATTCATATGGCGCGCCATTTTTTGCGTGAAATGCTTTGCTAAAAGAGGGATATCTTCCGGACGGTCGCGCAGTGGCGGCAGTTCCAGTGGGAAGACATTCAGGCGATAAAAGAGATCGCTGCGAAACTGGCGATCTTCAACCATTTGCCACAAATCACGGTTGGTGGCGGCAATGACTCTGACATTCACCGGGATCGTTCTACTCCCACCGAGACGCTCAATTTCCCGCTCCTGTAATACGCGCAGCAGTTTAGGCTGAAGTTCTAACGGCAGATCGCCAATTTCATCGAGAAACAACGTGCCACCATCGGCAATTTCAAAACGACCGCGATGGGTATTAATCGCACCAGTAAATGCCCCTTTGTCATGACCGAATAACTCACTTTCCAGAAGACTGGCGGGGATGGCAGCGCAGTTGATTTTGACCAGTGGCTTGTCGCGTCGTGGGCTAAGTTGATGGATCGCTCTGGCGATCACCTCTTTGCCGGTTCCGGTTTCACCACAAATCAACACCGTACTGTCGCTCTTCGCCACAATATCTACCTGCTGGAGTAAATCTTCCATTGCCTGGCTTTGGTAGATAATGTCACCGACGCCCAGATTCGAAAGGAGCTGCTCGCTAAGCTGGTGGTTTTCTTGCTGCAAGCTTTCCTGCAAATCGGTCATGCTACGCCAGGCATCGGCATTGCCAACGGTAATAGCGATGCGATCGGCAATATGTTGTAGTAGCTGGCAGTTTTCCTCACTAAAGAGAGTGGAAGAGGTATGCGCCAGCAACAATGCACCCGGTGTATGGTTGCCAAAGGTGAGCGGTATAAGGAGCGCAGATTCGCAGCCGTTAGATGCAAGTAAGTGTAATAACGGGTCGCGTTGCCAGAGAAACAGATCGTCTGCACGGTGCGTCAAGGTCGGTTGTCGGGTTTGTAGCGTTTGTGTCAGCAATACACTTTCGCCAGGTATACAGCGTGGCAGACACGCACAATGTGAGGCAGAAAGATCGCTGCACCACAGGCTGAACTTCTCGTTCTTTCGATGATCGCCCAGTACCATACTGACTGAAGCCAGACCGAAAAAATGATGGATCTCACGAGCGACGTCAGCGATCAGATCGTCGAGATCAAGATGTGACAACACTGCATTAGTGATATCCACCAGTACCCGATGATGATCGCGATCTTTCTCCAGCAAACGCAGCGCCACCAGCTGTTCTTCCTCATTGAGCCATGATTGCAGAACCGGGGTGATAATTCGTGCCAGCCAGTTAAACAGTGTGCAATCCTGGGGAGTAAAACGACTGCCATGGGTACGAATAAAGCGGAGCTCCGCCATTCCACTACTGCCGAGAAGGACGGCGTGACGCGAATAATCGACCATCTCGCCCTGATACTCAGTTGTTGCCGTCACATCGCTGCCATCATCATGGTAGCGGTAATAGAAGTTGCTTTTGAGAACATGCAGTTCAATAAGTTGTACCGGGCTGAACGGCGGCGGCAGCGGGATGAAGGCACGTAATAAAGATGCCTTACCGTGTTTATGAGCTAACCGCTCCGCGAGCATTCCGTTTACCGCTTCAATTGTTATTCCTTGTGGCGGGGCAAACATCGCCTCGTCTGACATAGCCATCAACAGTCCTTATTAATGAGAAATCCTTCTCACGCAATTTTTCTGGCCATCAGATAGATGGCCGGTTCCTGCACAATTTCATCCAACAGATGAATGAATTGAATGCTACGCGCCTGCCACACAGACGTCGCGTCATCTGCCAGTGGCGCGAATGCCCGGGTCAACAGGGCGGTGTGGCTGGCGTCAATAACAATCTCACCAAAGGTCATCACCCCCAGCATCTTACGTCGGGCTTGCTCCTCTTCGACCTGTGCAAGCCAATCTTCGTATTCCGTCTGTGGGCAGCGGAAGGCGACATTCAGACAATCAATCACGCCAACGTGATGACCGATAGCCAACGAGTAATACATTACCTGGGAGCTGTGTTCCGGCATCTCGTCGCTACTGGCGATAAATTTTTTTCGCAGCGTCCAGAAAACAATTTCCCCACACTCCTCAGCCATGTAACCCCCGGAGAACGCGAAAGAGTTGCTGAACGATACTATTGAGACGCGGATCGTCGGCTTCGCGCAACCAGGTGTTAACCCGATTTCCTGTAGGAGCGTCGCTTAAATGGCGCAGGAGCCGATCGCAAATTTCTCGCCCCTGACGATAGCCCGCCAGCCGCCTCGCTTCTCGCTCAATGGCGATACGCTGTGATGGCGGGATCTGCGGCCACAGCGGTTGCATGGTCACCCCGGTGGGATCGCGATAATCCACCGCGTGAATCTTCTGTTGTAGCAAACCGAGCGCCACGGCGAAACCGTGAATGGTGGCGGCCGGTGTTGGCGGACAGCCGGGGATCCAAACATCAATGGGGACAATGGTGTCGCTGCCGCCCCAGACGCTGTAGAGATCGTGGAAAATACCGCCGCCGACACCGCACGCGCCGTAGGAAACACAGATTTTATGATCGGGGGCAGACTCATATGCCCGAAGTGCAGGCATACGCATCGCCCGGGTGACTGCGCCAGTAAATAACAAAATATCGGCGTGACGAGGTGATGAAACAACCTTAATGCCAAAACGTTCTGCGTCGAACACTGGCGTGATGGCGGCAAAAATTTCGATTTCACAGGCGTTGCAGCCGCCACAATCCACGCGATAAACGTAGGCCGAACGACGGATATCCTGTAGCAAATGCTGCTTCATCTTTTGCGTTTGTTCGTCCAGCGTGATGGGCTGGCTGACATGTTGCGTAAGCACTGGACTCATAGCTGCTCCTTAGCCACCAGCGGTTCATCTGTGTCGTCGTTGATCAGCGTCGCGCGTTGTTTGCATTCCGGGCAGACGCTCGCTTGCGCCCACAACATTTCGCGGTTTTGTGGTGCATTTTGTTGCTGTGCCAACAGTTCTGCAGCCAGTGCGACGGTTTTTTGCGGGGCAAACGGGCGTTCGCAACGGCTGCAACGTTGTAGATGGAACGTCGCGCGGGTATAGAGATCGGCTTTATTGGTGACGGTCAGTTCAAAGTTATTGGTAAGCTGAATGGCTCTGGTCGGGCACACTTCTTCACAACGTCCGCAGTAAATACAACGCCCCAGATAGAGCTGCCAGGTGCGCGTATTTTGCTGGTCGTCGGTCTGGATAGTCAGCGCATTTGCCGGACAAGCACAGGCGCAGGCACCGCAGGCAATACATTGGCTGGGCATCAGGTCCGGTTTCCCGCGAAAACCTGGGCTGACCTCCAGTGGCGCGAAGGGATATTTCACCGTCGCGGTTCCGGCGCGCATAATAGTTTTCAGTAACTTCAGCATTTTCTGTCCTTACTTCAGCGGCGAACGGTTACGATCAATGCCGTAGCGTTCGATCTCTTTATACGGCACGGTTTTTGACTGGCGCTTGCGCACATCAACCAGCGTCACACGGTCGGTACAGGAGTAGCAGGGATCAAGGCTACCGATAATCAGCGGTGCGTCAGAAACGGTATTGCCGCGCAGCATGTAACGCAGCACTGGCCAGTTGGCGTAGGTGGCGGCACGACAGCGCCAGCGGAACAATTTTTGGTTATCACCGAGCATGCTCCAGTGCACGTCCTCACCGCGTGGCGCTTCAACAAAGCCCAGCGCGAATGCGTGAGGTTTATAGCTAAAGCCTTCGGTCAGCAGTGGGGTATCCGGCATGTTGTCGAGGGCAAATTCCAGCATTGCCAGCGAATCAAACGTCTCTTTGACACGGACCATCACGCGGGAGAAGACATCGCCGCCGGTAAAGGTAAACAGCGTTTTTGGAATATTGCCGTAGTCGGCGTAGGGGTGATCAAAGCGCAAATCACGGGCAAAACCACTGCCACGGATCAGCGGCCCTACGGGGCTATAATCACGGGCGATTTGTCGGTCGAGAATGCCAATGCCCTGAGTGCGTTGTTCCATATTCGGCGTGGCAAGCAGCATCTCTACCAGCTCCGACACGTCGGCGCGCATCTCGCGCACCAGTTTCATCGTTTGCAGACGTTGCTCTTTGAGAATATCGCGGCGAACACCACCAATCAGATTCAGACCGTAGGTTTTACGCGACCCGGTCAGCAATTCCGCCATCGTCATCGACTTTTCCCGCACGCGGAAAAATTGCATAAAACCGGTATCAAAACCCACAAAATGGCAGGAGAGGCCAAGGTTGAGCAAATGACTATGCAGCCGTTCGACTTCCAGCAGAATCGAGCGAATAGTATGCGCTCGTTGCGGCACCTCAATCCCCAGTGCATTTTCAACCGAGTTGGTATAGGCCACACTGTGGGCAAAACCGCAAATCCCGCACACGCGGTCCGACAAGAACGTCACTTCGTTGTAGCCCATCCGCGTTTCTGCCAGTTTCTCCATGCCGCGATGGACATAAAACAGGCGGTAATCAGCATCGACAATTTGCTCGCCATCCACAAACAAGCGAAAGTGACCTGGTTCATCGGAGGTGATATGCAGCGGGCCAACAGGGATCACCCGCGCATCGCTGTTGCCCTCGTTGATAAACGGATACGTTTCGGTATCAGTCGTCGGTTCAGGGCGCAGTCGATAATCCATCGCGTCTTTGCGCAGCGGATGCATATCTTCCGGCCAGTCATCGGGCAACACCAGGCGACGCTGATCCGGCAGGCCAACCGGAATCAGCCCGTACATATCGCGAATTTCTCGCTCGCCCCAGACCGCGGCAGGGACGCGCGGTGTGACTGACGGAAACTCCCGACTGTCGGCATCGACCAGTGCCTTCACCACGATCCAGCATTTTTCGGCCCCTTCCATTGAAAGGGCATAATAAACCGCGTAATGACCGTTAAGTGTCCGCTCGTCGTTGCCAAACAGGACCGGAAGCCAGCCATCATGTTGATAATAAAGATAATGTACAACGTCAGGCAGCAGATTTATTTTCACCGTAATGGTGACCTGTTCAGGCGTTTGTCGCTCTTCATCCAGCACCGCGCCGGGGAACTGCGTTTTCAGGGCGGCGAGAATCGCTTCGCCACGATTTGACGATGAATTAACGTTCACTGTGTTTCTCCGAAACAGATGCGGTGCCTGAAGGCAAAAAATCATGCCAGGTGCTACGTTGTGCAGGCAGGTCGTGCGTCCCTGAGAGGACTATAGTGGAAGCGCCCGCCAGGATCCTGATGACAGGTTGTGGAATATGCGTTCCCATCGCCAGCATCATGACCAGCAGAATCACCATTGGCGAGGTGGTCAACCAGCCAAGTTCACCCCGGTTAACGGCCTGCGGCGGTTTCGCCATTAACACCCGCGCAGCCATCCGTACCAGGCCCGCCAGCACCAGCGTTAACAGCAATAACAGCAGGACGATAATCAACAGGTGATTACGAGCCAGTCCGGCGGTAACGGTCATAAATTCGCTAAGAAAAATGTTGAAGGGCGGCATCCCGGCCAGCGCCAGCGCACCGCCGCCAAACAGCACGGCGGTAAATGGCATGATTTTGAGCATTCCGCAGACGACGTTGAGATCGCGCGTGCCGTACTTGAGCAGTACATTGCCGGAACCGCAGAACAGCAGCGTTTTTGCCAGACTGTGGTTTAAGGTGTGCAGCAGCGCAGCAAAAATTCCCAGCGGCCCGCCAATGCCTAGCGCCACCGCGACCAGTCCCATGTTCTCCACGCTGGAGTACGCCAGCAGACGCTTAATGTCCCGCTGTACCAGAATGAAAAATGCCGCCACGGCAACCGACAACATGCCGAAGATGAGCAACAACCGGTTGGGGAAATCGCTGCCGATGGCCTGGCAAATAATGATGTAATAGCGAATCAGCACCAACAGCGCGCAGTTCAGCAATACGGCGGAGAGCAGGGCGCTGACCGGACTCGGCGCTTCACTGTGAGCATCCGGCAGCCAGGCGTGCATGGGAAATAGCCCGGTTTTGGTGCCAAAGCCAATTAGCACAAACACAAAGGCCAACAGCATTAATGCTGGGTCAAGCAAGGACGATTGCTTAAGAACCTCGCTCCAGAATATCGCCATTTCTGCCTGCGGCATAACGCTGGCGGCGTTGGCGTATACCAGCACGGTACCGAACAGACCAAAAGCGACACCAACAGTACAAATAATGATGTACTTCCATGCAGCTTCCAGAGATGAACGCTGACCGTAAATGCCTACCAGAAACGCCGAGCTTAAGGTGGTGGCTTCGATTGCCGCCCACATCACAATCAGGTTATTGCTGGTAACAACCAGCAGCATGGTGAACAAAAACAGATGGAAGAAACCGTAGTAATCGCACAGCGTAACGGGTGAAATCTCGCCGTGAGCCACTTCATGACGCATGTAGCCAATCGAGTAAACACCGGTGAGAAAGCCAATCACACCAAGAATGGCGAGGAACAAACCGCCCAGACCATCAATATGAAGCCACAGTCCGGCGGCGAATATTTCTCCCGCATCAGCGGCAGTTTGGACCACCCACAGTGCCAGAATCAGCAGCAGTGTGATCCCTAAGCTATGTAATACTGTCACCGTGCGAGTCGCAGAGTGTCCCCGTTTCCGGCAGGCAAAACAGAGCAGCGAAAAAAGCAGCGGCGTGAGCAGGAGTAAAGCGAACATCACAGAATAACTCATCTCATTATCCCTTCAGCGCGGTCAAGTTGTTCACGTCCAGCGTGCCGTGGGTACGCCATATTTTTCTTGCCAGCAACACCATCACAACGACGGCGAAAATGGCGTCGGTAGCGATACCAATTTCCACCAGTTCCGGTGCACGCCAGGCAAGAAGTGCCAGCACCAGATGGGAGCCGTTTTCCATCAGGCAGTAACCAAAAATTTGCCGCAGGATATTGCGCTGGCTGACAATGCACAGCAGGCCAAGCAGAAAATGACCTAACGCCACCGCCAGCGCCGGTTTCAGCCCGGTAGCCATCGGTAGCTTCACGGGCTGAACGACAAATGCGCAAAGCAGGACAATTAATGCCGCGAGCAATGCCATCATTGCCGGACCGAATAACGCTTTTTCCGGGAGGTTCTGGGGAATATTTCGTGCAGCGTAAATCATGATTAACGGTACCATCAGTACTTTGGTGATAAAGGCGCTGGCGGACCAGATCAGCAGTTGCTCTGCGGCGAACAGGCACGAGAGGGTGGCGAAAATAGACACCAGCACCAGCGACTGGCAGGCGTAAAATCCGCATGACAGGCGATAGCTTTTGACACTAATCACAAACAGCGATGTCAGCATCATCAGTCCCGCCAGATTATTTACGATCATAGAACCGGTCATTCATCATCTCCTTACTGCAACCAGGTCGCGGCGAATACGCTGGAAATCAGCGACATCACAATCAGTACAATCAACACCAGGCGCATTGATCCTGGCAGCGGTGCGGCATCGGCGACGGCTTCGCTCGGTTTGCCAGGCACGACGCGACCAAACCAGCGAATAAACCAGGCGAAACTGGCGACCGATTCAATCATCAGCAGAATCATGGCGGGCAGCAGGATCCAGTACTCCACTGACAACGAAAAACCGGCAGCAAACAGTGGGAATTTACTGAAGAAGCCGTTGAACGGCGGCACGCCAGTAATCGCCAGCGCGGCCACGCAGAAACCCACGCCTGGCAACGGCAGGGTGTGCAATACGCCACGCAGACGCGGCAACAAGCGCGTGCCGCAGCTGTAACTCAGCGCACCTGCTACAAGGAAAAACAGGCTTTTAGCGAACGCGTGGTTGACGATGTAGGCGATGCTGCCCTCCAGTGCCAGCCGCGAGCCGAAGATGGAGAGCGACAAGCCGAAGAACATCCAGCCAAGTTGAGTGATGGTCGACCAGGCCAGCAACCGCTTCATATCCTGCTGCGGCAAATACATCAGGAAGCCGTAAAGAATGGTGACCAGTGCCATGACCATGCCAACGCCGCCAATCACATGCGGGATATTGCCGCCGTCGATAATGGCGCGGGCAAAAATGTAAACGCCCACTTTCACCATCGATGCGGCGTGGAGATAGGCGCTGATCGGTGTAGGCGCTTCCATTGCATCCGGTAGCCACGCTTGCATCGGTAGCTGGGCCGATTTTCCCCACGCGGCAAACAGGATGCCGCCATAAACCAGATAACGTGCGTCGCCGTGTAACTCGCTCATCGCGCTAAGCGCAAACGTTCCGGTCTGCAAAAACAGCGTGGCGGCGGCAAGATACAACCCCAGCGAACCGATATGAGTGATAAGTAACGCTTTTAGTGCTGAACGTTGCGCTTTATCGCTCTGGTAATAACTGATCAACGCCCAGGAGCAGCCGCCCGTAATTTCAAAAAACAACAACTGACCGAGCAGCGTCGAGGAGAGTACCAGTCCCGCCATCGCGCCGATAAAAACCAGCAAAAATGCGTAATAACGATTCGTGCCGTTATGCGGGTGTTCGCGATTTTTATCCGTCAGATAACCCGTGGAGTAGATCGTGACCAGCAAACCGAGGAACACCACCACAAACAGAATCAGCGTACTCACGCGATCAATGACCAGGCCAAACAACGCCACATCCCCCACGTTGACCAACGTCAACGTGACGGCAACTTTATCGGCCTGATAAAACGCGGAGATCAGCGACAACATGCACAGCGTGGTCAGCGCGGCGAACAAAATCCCCCATTCGGCGGCCCGACGTTGTGGCGAAAACGAAACGACCAGTGCGCCGATAAAAGGCAGCAATAACGTCGTCAGAGCAAGATTTTCCATATTCCGTCAGTGCTCCTTACAGACCGGTTAACCAGAAGACCCAGGCAAGCGCAGCAAGGCTGAAGCCAAGCCAGGTCACATGGTGAATGAGTAAAAAACGCCCGCGTGCCAGCGTGTTTTCTGCGATAGAGGCCAGAACAAAAATCAGCAAAACCTTGAGCAGCGTAACGACAAGTGAAGTCAGCAGGCAGGTGAGAGAAAGCTCTTGCGCGCGCCCAAAGGGCAGAAACAGGGCCACAAACAGTGATGCCATCACGACCTGTTTCAGCCCCAGCCCCAACTTCGCCAGCGCCAGCCCGGCACCGGAATATTCGGTCAGCGGGCCTTCCTGTAATTCCTGTTCTGCTTCAGCAACATCAAAGGGAATTTTTCCCATCTCAATGAAGCAGGCAAAACCACAGGCCAGTAACGCCAGTACGGTGGTTAGTGGCGAGTTCCAGCCCGTCGCCAGCGTCTTGCTGATCATCTCGATATGCGTGGAATCCGCTATCAGCGCCAATACCAGCAGTGAGAGAATGAGCATTGGTTCGACCAGAATGCCGAGCGTCAACTCGCGACTGGCACCGACTCCCGCAAACGGGCTTCCGGTATCCAGCCCGGAAAGAGCAAAGAAAAAACGAAACAGGGCAAGAAGATAGATAAGGGTGATCAGATCGCCGCCGCCCGCAAAAGGGGAAACAGTAATAAATAGTGGTAGGGCCATCGCCAGCACCAGCATGCTGCTGATTAATACCCACGGCATCAGGCGGAACATCAGACCTGAAGATGTCGGCGCAACTTCCTGGCGTTTAAACAGTTTGTGGATATCGCGATAATCCTGCCAGATCCCCGGTCCGCGACGGGAGTGCATACGCGCGCGTATCTGCCGGGAAATCCCCGTAAAAAGCGGGGTTAGCGCCAGCAGAATCACGGCCTGTGCTAACGCAAAAATGATCAGATATCCGTCGCAAAGAGTTTGTCTCATGGTGATTTCCTTAGACGGCAATAGCGATTAGCAGCACAACCAGTGCGGCGACCACATACAGGCAATAGAGACGAAAGTCGCCGCTTTGCAGATGCTGTATTTCTTTGGCCAGCCGTTGGGTGGCGCTCACGATGGGGCGGATCACCCGCTCATCCCAAAAGGGTTCTGTTCGTTTCGCGGTACGGGTTAATCCCGTGAGACCGTTATTTAACTCTTCGGTGGGATCCAGTTGTCGACGCAGACGAAATAGCGCAGAAAAGACCACACGCAGCGGCTGCATCACGCCATTGCCTGACGGGGCCATCGCATTTTCCCAGCCGTAGCCGCATGCCCAGGCATCTCCTGTGCGACGAAACGCTGCGCGGCGCGAACGACACCACAGCCAGTAAAGGCCAGGCAGCAAAGGCATCGCCAGTAGTAACAGCAACAGTAATGAGGGAGTGACCTGTGTATGAAACGTGCCGGGGACAAGTGCCATTCCGCTGGCGACAGTGACGGCAGGGGTATTGGTAAACGCATGGGCAATGTGCATTATTTTCGGTGCCAGCCAACTGGCACTAAGCGCAATGAATACGCAGAGTGCCGCGAGCAGTAGCATGGCGACGATCATCGTATTTGGCACGTCCTGTGCCTCTTCAGCGTGTGTACTGCGCGGCGCACCACAGAAAGTAATGCCGTACATTTTGACGAAGCACATTACTGCCAGCCCACCAGTGACTGCCAGCATCACCATAGCAATAGGACCCGCAAGTTGTAGCGCTACAGCTTCCACACGACTTAGTGAGAACAGCGACTGCCAGGTGTACCATTCGCTGATAAAACCATTCAGCGGAGGAATGGCTGATATCGCGAGGCAACCAATCAGGCATGCTGCGGCTGTCCACGGCATCCGTTTTGCCAGTGCCCCCATTTTTTCCATGTCGTGGGTATGCAAACGCGAAATAATCGCACCCGCGCCGAGAAATAGCAGCCCTTTGAACAGCGCATGGTTGAGCAGATGAAACAGTGCGCCGAGCAGTCCAACCACGGTGAGCAGCGGGTCGTGCAGTGACAGACCGACCATGGACACACCGACCGCCAGCAAAATAATGCCGACGTTTTCGACGGTACTCCAGGCCAGCAGCCGTTTGATATCCTGTTCCGCCAGCGCATACAGCACGCCCAGGAGCGCGGAGATTGCGCCGATCGCCATCACCAGAATGCCCCACCACAGCGGCAAACCCGTTTGCGCCAGCAGATCCATCGCCACTTTCAGGATGCCGAAAATACCGATTTTGACCATTACGCCAGACATCAACGCCGAAGCGTGCGATGGTGCGGCAGGGTGAGCGCGCGGCAACCAGCTGTGCAACGGCATCATCCCGGCTTTCGCGCCAAAACCGAAGAAGGCCAGCAGGAACACCGCCGACGCCAGCCCCGGAGAAAGTGAAAGCGTGCGGAAACTGGCAAAATCGAGGTTGCCGCTTTCGCGCCACATCAGCAAGAAGGAAATCATAATCAGCACCGATCCGGCGTGGGCGATAAAAAAGTAGAGCATGCCAGCGTTGATTGACGTTTTATCCTGCCTGGCAATGACCAGAAACCAGGAAGACAGCGACATCATTTCAAACAGCACGATGAACCAAAAAGCGTTGTCCATCACCAGCAGGGCAACCATCGATGCGATGAAAAGATTCATAAAGAAGCCCATCGCCGCCGCGCCTTTGCCCTCGTATTCGCGCATATAAGTCAATGAATAGAGCGAACAAACCATCACCAGCAAGGAGATAACCAGCACCATAAATGCCGAGAGGCTATCCATTCGCAGGGTTAAATCGGCAAAGTCAAAAGGCGTGGCAAAACGGGCGACTAAAGTTACGCCTGCATGTAATTGCGTAATTCCGCTGATGATGCCAATCGCGCCGCCCACCAGCGATGTGATGCCGGAAAGCTTAATAGCCAGTCTGTCCAGACCGAGTAAAAACAGCGAAGCCAGACTGGCAAACAGATAGAGGATCAGCGACCAGGTTAATAATTGCAGGGCATCCATTAGCGTTGCTCCTGAGTGAGGGAAAGGGGATCCTCCCCGCCATTGGCAAACCAGCTTGCGGCAAGGCGCTGTTTTTCTTTCATCTGACGTTGCAGGCTATCGTCGGTGATCAGCCGTAACGCATGATTCGGGCAAGCGCGAACGCAGGCCGGACCTTCTGGCAAGAAATCACACAGGTCGCATTTCACCGCGACGCTCTGGACACCCGGTTCCCAGCGCAGCAAAGCATGTTGGGTCGGCGCGTTTTCTTCGCCGTCTTTGAGTGAGCCGTCAGCCTGAAAAACATATTGCGCAGGGGCATTCACCGGACGGCTTCCTGAAGCGCTGATTGCGCCAAATGGGCAGACCACGGCGCAAAGCTTGCAGCCAATACAGAGGCTTTCGTTGAGTTGGATCGCATCATCTCTCTGGGAGATGGCATTGACCGGGCAGACCTGCAGGCAAGGGGCTTCCTCACAGTGATGACACACGACAGGGGCAGTGAGTGTTGACGTCTTCGCCAGGGCCAGGCGCGGGTGTTGCTGTAAACCTTGCGTTTTATGCACGTCCGAACAGGCAGCGAGACAGGTATTACATCCTGTACACCACAGTGGTTCGGCCACCACAAAGCGGTTCATGTCGGCTCCTTGAAAATGATATGAAACATTGCATTTCATATTGCATAAAGGATGCCAGTCTGATTAATTTAATATATTCAATAAGTTATGTGTTAACTGGATTCTGAGCGGTACAAAAATGATGGTCATTAACGTTCAGCAATAAATGGATTCGACACCCGTGTCGCAGGGGAAAGCGAGAATGTGATCTTGATCACTAGAAGTGAGGTGTGCTGACCGCAAGCGCAGCCAGCACGGAATGGAGTAAAGTAATCAGGCGTGTTCTTTCAGCCAGTTCAGCACAACGTCGTGGTGATTGCTGGTTTTGAAATCGTCAAAGACATGTTCAATTTTGCCATCAGCGTCAATCAGGAAGCTGATGCGATGAATACCATCGTAGGTTTTGCCCATGAAGGACTTTTCACCCCAGACGCCGAATTGTTCGCACACCTGGTGGTCCTCATCAGACAGGAGCGTAAAGTTAAGCAGCTCTTTTTCCGCAAAACGGGAGAGTTTTTCGGGTTTATCGGTGCTGATACCCAGCACATCAACGCCCGCTTTTTTCAATTCATCCATGTTATCGCGTAAGCCGCAGGCCTGTACGGTACAGCCGGGAGTCATGGCTTTTGGGTAAAAATAAACCAGAACACGCTGTCCCTGGAAGTCGGTCAAATTAACTTGTTCTCCGTCTTGATCCGGCAAGCTAAATTTCGGTGCGATATCACCGGCTTTCAGTGGATTCATTACTTCACTCCATCCTGTTCATCATGTGGGGAATAATTGACGACGTTTATACTGCCTTGTGCATTGAGTTCTGTACATAGGGCTTTAAACGCTTGCTCAATATTTGCTGCATCCGCAGAGGCGGGACTGTGGGCGGTTATCTGAATATGCAACTGTGCAGCCCGTTCATTTTCAGCAGGTTGCGTGCGCGACACCAGCTCCGCAATGTTCATATGGTGCGCGTCGAAAAGTGCCGTGAAGCGTTCAATTAAATGCGGGGAGTCTGCCACATCGACCTGAACCCAGACAGATGCTGGCATTGGCGGACGCGGACGCGCCGTCGTGCGCTTCATCACGATTAAAAGATCCAGTTCGGCACCTTTCAACGGTAACGTTGATTCAATCAGAGTGATGGCATTCCATGAACCGGAAAGCAGCATGATAAACGTGAACTCTTCTCCCAGCATTGCCAGGCGACTGTCTTCGATATTACAGCCGCAACTACTGACATGACGGGTGATGGTGTTCACAATTCCAGGGCGATCGGCACCCAACGCAGTGATCACCAGATAATGTTGCGATGACAGTGTCAAACTGGTTATTCCTTTAAGGGGTGAGTTGTTCTTAAGGAAAGCATAAAAAAAACATGCATACAACAATCAGAACGGTTCTGTCTGCTTGCTTTTAATGCCTTACCAAACGTACCATTGAGACACTTGTTTGCACAGAGGATGGCCCATGTTCACGGGAAGTATTGTCGCGATTGTTACTCCGATGGATGAAAAAGGTAATGTCTGTCGGGCTAGCTTGAAAAAACTGATTGATTATCATGTCGCCAGCGGTACTTCGGCGATCGTTTCTGTTGGCACCACTGGCGAGTCCGCTACCTTAAATCATGACGAACATGCTGATGTGGTGATGATGACGCTGGAGCTGGCTGACGGGCGCATTCCGGTAATTGCAGGGACCGGCGCTAATGCCACTACGGAAGCCATTAGCCTGACGCAGCGTTTCAATGACAGTGGTATCGTCGGCTGTCTGACGGTAACCCCTTACTATAATCGTCCGTCGCAAGAAGGTTTGTATCAGCATTTCAAAGCCATCGCTGAACATACTGACCTGCCGCAAATTCTGTATAATGTGCCGTCCCGTACTGGTTGCGATCTGCTCCCGGAAACGGTGGGCCGTCTGGCGAAAGTAAAAAATATTATCGGAATCAAAGAGGCTACAGGGAACTTAACGCGTGTAAACCAGATCAAAGAGCTGGTTTCAGATGATTTTGTTCTGCTGAGCGGCGATGATGCGAGCGCGCTGGACTTCATGCAATTAGGCGGTCATGGGGTTATTTCCGTTACGGCTAACGTCGCAGCGCGTGATATGGCCCAGATGTGCAAACTGGCGGCAGAAGGGCATTTTGCCGAGGCACGCGTTATTAATCAGCGTCTGATGCCATTACACAACAAACTATTTGTCGAACCCAATCCAATCCCGGTGAAATGGGCATGTAAGGAATTGGGTCTTGTGGCGACCGATACGCTGCGCCTGCCAATGACTCCAATCACCGACAGTGGTCGTGAGACGGTCAGAGCGGCGCTTAAGCATGCCGGTTTGCTGTAAAGTTTAGGGAGATTTGATGGCTTACTCTGTTCAAAAGTCGCGCCTGGCAAAGGTTGCGGGTGTTTCGCTTGTTTTATTACTCGCAGCCTGTAGTTCTGACTCACGCTATAAGCGCCAGGTCAGTGGTGATGAATCCTACCTGGAAGCAGCACCGCTTGCGGAGCTTCATGCCCCGGCTGGAATGATTTTGCCGGTGACCTCCGGTGATTACGCAATCCCGGTGACCAACGGTAGTGGTGCTGTCGGTAAGGCGCTGGACATTCGTCCGCCAGCCCAGCCGCTGGCACTGGTTTCTGGCGCGCGTACCCAGTTCACGGGCGATACCGCTTCATTGCTGGTGGAAAATGGTCGTGGCAATACTCTGTGGCCGCAGGTAGTTAGCGTGCTGCAGGCGAAAAACTACACCATCACCCAACGTGATGATGCGGGTCAGACGCTGACCACCGATTGGGTACAATGGAACCGTCTGGACGAAGACGAGCAGTATCGTGGTCGTTATCAAATCTCTGTTAAACCGCAAGGTTATCAGCAGGCGGTTACGGTTAAACTGCTGAACCTGGAACAGGCGGGCAAACCGGTTGCAGACGCGGCTTCCATGCAGCGTTACAGCACGGAGATGATGAACGTTATTTCCGCCGGTCTGGATAAATCTGCCACTGACGCCGCGAACGCTGCGCAAAATCGTGCCTCCACCACTATGGACGTACAAAGTGCAGCTGATGACACCGGTTTACCGATGCTGGTCGTACGCGGGCCGTTCAATGTGGTTTGGCAACGTCTGCCAGCGGCGCTGGAAAAAGTGGGCATGAAAGTGACCGACAGCACCCGTTCGCAGGGCAACATGGCCGTAACTTACAAGCCGCTATCTGACAGCGACTGGCAGGAACTGGGCGCGAGCGATCCAGGCCTGGCATCCGGTGACTATAAACTGCAGGTTGGCGATTTAGATAACCGCAGCAGCCTACAGTTCATCGATCCGAAAGGTCATACTCTGACTCAGAGTCAGAACGACGCGCTGGTAGCTGTCTTCCAGGCTGCGTTTAGCAAGTAAAAATACAGGGCTGGAGTCATCCGGCCCTTTTTTCTGATATGATACGCAAACGTGTGCGTCGGCAGAAAAATGCGATTTTAGCGGTAATTCGCACGAAATTTGTTTGTCGGACGTAGGTCGGATAAGGCGTTCTTGCCGCATCCGACAAAACATCTGGCACATCAGACAGCAAAAGATTTTAAAACGTTAATTCACACCCAGGAGTGATAAAGATGCAAAAGCAAGCTGAGTTGTATCGTGGTAAAGCGAAAACCGTATACAGCACGGAAAACCCGGACCTGTTGGTGCTCGAATTCCGCAATGATACGTCAGCAGGGGATGGCGCGCGCATTGAGCAGTTTGATCGCAAAGGTATGGTGAACAACAAGTTCAACTACTTCATTATGAGCAAACTGGCTGAAGCGGGTATCCCGACTCAAATGGAGCGTCTGCTCTCCGATACCGAATGTCTGGTGAAAAAGCTGGATATGGTGCCGGTTGAGTGTGTCGTGCGTAACCGTGCTGCTGGCTCTCTGGTGAAACGTCTTGGAATCGAAGAAGGTATTGAGCTGAACCCGCCGCTGTTCGATCTGTTCCTGAAAAACGACGCCATGCACGATCCGATGGTCAACGAATCTTACTGCGAAACCTTTGGCTGGGTGAGCAAAGAGAATCTGGCGCGTATGAAAGAGCTAACCTACAAAGCGAACGACGTGCTGAAAAAACTGTTCGATGATGCTGGTCTCATTCTGGTCGACTTCAAGCTGGAGTTTGGTCTGTACAAAGGCGAAGTGGTTCTGGGCGATGAGTTCTCCCCGGACGGCAGCCGCCTGTGGGACAAAGAAACACTGGAGAAAATGGACAAAGACCGTTTCCGCCAGAGCCTCGGTGGCCTGATCGAAGCCTATGAAGCCGTTGCCCGCCGCCTGGGTGTACAGCTGGACTGATTTTTCTATTCATCATCTTGCCGTGCTGCTGGCACGGCAAGACAACCGCTCTCATAAGATGTGCATTGAACGCTCATTCCTCCGCCATTTCATCCCGCTTTCCTGTGGTAATCTTCCTCTGAACCACCTACGATCATTTCTATAATGAATATATTGTTGAGGTATCTATGCGTTGGCAAGGGCGACGTGAAAGTGACAATGTTGAAGACAGGCGCAATAGCTCCGGTGGTCCGTCAATGGGCGGTCCCGGTTTTCGCCTGCCAAGCGGTAAAGGCGGGCTGATTTTACTGATAGTCGTGCTGGTTGCAGGCTACTATGGCGTTGATTTAACCGGATTGATGACCGGACAGCCGGTTTCCCAACAACAATCAACGCGGTCAATTAGCCCTAATGAAGACGAAGCCGCAAAATTCACCTCGGTGATTCTGGCAACCACGGAAGACACCTGGGGACAGCAATTCGAGAAGATGGGTAAAACCTATCAGCAACCGAAGCTGGTCATGTACCGTGGAATGACGCGTACCGGCTGCGGGGCGGGCCAGTCCATAATGGGGCCATTCTATTGCCCGGCGGATGGCACAGTTTATATCGATCTCTCCTTCTATGATGACATGAAAGACAAACTTGGCGCGGATGGCGATTTTGCCCAGGGGTACGTTATCGCCCATGAAGTCGGTCATCATGTGCAGAAACTGTTAGGCATCGAGCCGAAAGTCCGTCAACTGCAACAAAACGCGACGCAGGCGGAAGTGAACCGCTTATCTGTGCGTATGGAACTCCAGGCCGACTGTTTTGCCGGTGTCTGGGGGCATAGCATGCAGCAGCAAGGCGTTCTGGAAACCGGCGATCTGGAAGAAGCGCTGAACGCGGCGCAGGCCATCGGCGATGACCGTTTACAGCAGCAAAGTCAGGGGCGAGTCGTACCAGACAGTTTCACTCATGGCACTTCTCAGCAACGCTACAGCTGGTTTAAACGTGGTTTCGACAGCGGCGATCCGGCACAATGCAATACTTTTGGTAAAAGCATTTAACTTTCGGGACAGGGATGGCTGAACTGACTGCACTTCACCCATTAACAGCGCAAATGAAACGTGAAGGGATCCGCCGCTTGCTGGTGTTGAGCGGGGAAGAACGTTGGTGCTTTAACCTTGCGCTTAAGTTGCGTGATGCTTTACCTGGCGACTGGTTGTGGGTTTCACCGCAGCCAGTCGCTGAAAACCACTGTACTCCCTCGGCGCTACAAACTTTACTTGGACGCGAGTTCCGGCATGCGATATTCGACGCCCGCCAGGGCTTTGATGCCGCTGCCTTTGCGGCACTTAGCGGAACGTTGAAAGCGGGAAGCTGGCTGGTGTTGTTACTCCCTGTATGGGAAGAGTGGGAAAACCAACCGGATGCCGACTCGCTGCGCTGGAGTGATTGCCTTGACCCTATTGCCACGCCGCATTTTGTCCGGCACCTCAAACGCGTACTTACGGCGGATCACGGCGCTATCCTCTGGCGGCAAAACCAGCCATTCACGTTGACGCATTTTGCTCCCCGTACTGACTGGCACCCCGCGACCGGCGCACCACAACCAGAACAACAGCAACTCTTACAGCAGCTACTCACCATGCCGACGGGCGTGGCGGCGGTAACTGCTGCGCGTGGGCGCGGTAAGTCGGCGCTGGCAGGGCAACTCATTTCTCGTATTGCGGGCAGTGCGATTGTCACCGCGCCTGCAAAAGCGGCAACGGATGTACTGGCACAATTTGCGGGCGAAAAGTTTCGCTTTATTGCGCCGGATGCCTTGTTAGCCAGCGATGAGCAAGCCGACTGGCTGGTGGTCGATGAAGCCGCAGCCATACCTGCGCCGTTGTTGCATCAACTGGTGTCGCGTTTTCCTCGAACGTTGTTAACCACTACGGTGCAGGGCTACGAAGGTACCGGACGTGGTTTTTTGCTGAAATTTTGTGCGCGTTTCCCGCATTTACACCGTTTCGAATTGCAACAGCCGATCCGCTGGGCGCAGGGATGCCCGCTGGAAAAAATGGTCAGCGAGGCACTGGTTTTTGACGATGAAAACTTCACTCACGAACCACAAGGTGACATCGTCATTTCCGCTTTTGAACAGACCTTATGGCGAAGCGATCCGGATACACCGTTAAAGGTATATCAGCTATTGTCTGGCGCGCACTACCGGACCTCGCCGCTGGATTTACGCCGCATGATGGATGTACCTGGGCAACATTTTTTCCAGGCGGCTGGCGAAAACGAGATCGCCGGGGCGCTGTGGCTGGTCGAGGAGGGCGGATTATCTCAAGAACTCAGCCAGGCGGTATGGGCAGGTTTTCGTCGCCCGCGGGGTAATCTGGTAGCCCAGTCGCTGGCGGCGCACGGCAGCAATCCACTGGCAGCGACATTGCGCGGACGGCGGGTCAGCAGGATAGCAGTTCATCCAGCTCGTCAGCGTGAAGGCGTTGGGCAACAGCTTATTGCCCGTGCTTTAAACTATACGCATGACCTCGACTATCTTTCGGTGAGTTTTGGCTACACCGAGGAGTTATGGCGTTTCTGGCAACGCTGCGGTTTTGTGCTGGTGCGAATGGGTAATCATCGTGAAGCCAGCAGCGGTTGCTATACGGCGATGGCACTGTTACCGATGAGTGATGCGGGTAAACAACTGGCTGAACGTGAGCATTACCGTTTACGTCGCGATGCGCATGCTCTCACGCAGTGGAATGGCGAAAGGCTCCCCGTCGATCCACGAAATGATGCCGTCCTTTCTGAGGACGACTGGCTTGAACTGGCCGGTTTTGCTTTCGCTCATCGTCCGCTATTAACGTCGTTAGGTTGCTTAACGCGTCTGCTACAAACCAGTGAACTGGCATTACCGGCGCTGCGTGGTCGTTTACAGAAAAACGCCAGTGACGCGCAGTTATGTACCACACTTAAACTTTCAGGCCGTAAGCTGTTACTGGTCCGTCAACGCGAAGAAGCCGCGCAGGCGCTATACGCACTTGATGATGTTCGCACTGAGCGTTTGCGCGATCGCATAACGCAATGGTAATTTTTTCACTGACTCCTTCAATTTTCTCCCATGGTCATTGTGAGTCAGCGGCGTAAAATTAATGACATCAGTTAAGGAGTTCGCCATGAAACATGACCATTTTGTTGTTCAAAGCCCGGATAAACCTGCACAACAGTTGTTACTGCTTTTCCACGGTGTCGGGGATAACCCGGTAGCGATGGGTGAGATCGGCAGCTGGTTTGCGCCGCTGTTTCCTGATGCACTGGTGGTGAGCGTCGGTGGCGCGGAGCCGAGCGGTAATCCGGCGGGGCGTCAGTGGTTTTCGGTGCAGGGTATTACGGAAGATAATCGCCAGGCGCGTGTGGATGCCATCATGCCGACGTTTATTGAGACGGTGCGCTACTGGCAGAAACAGAGCGGAGTAGGGGCAAACGCCACGGCGCTAATCGGTTTCTCACAAGGCGCGATTATGGCGCTGGAGAGCATTAAAGCCGAACCGGGTCTTGCTTCGCGCGTCATTGCCTTTAACGGACGTTATGCCAGCTTGCCAGAAACCGCGTCTACAGCCACGACAATTCACTTGATTCATGGCGGTGAAGATCCGGTTATCGATCTGGCGCATGCGGTTGCGGCGCAGGAAGCGTTAATCAGTGCAGGTGGTGATGTGACGCTGGATATTGTAGAGGATTTAGGCCATGCAATCGACAATCGCAGTATGCAATTTGCCCTGGATCACTTGCGTTATACCATTCCGAAACATTATTTCGACGAAGCGCTAAGTGGTGGCAAACCTGGCGATGATGATGTAATTGAAATGATGCAATAATAGCCTGGTAGGCCTGATAAGACGCGTGAGCGTCGCATCAGGCATCGTTCACCATTGCCGGATGCGGCATTAACGCCTTATCCGGCCACTTAGCTTACTTCTTCGGTTGATCCTTTTTCGGCCAGTCATCGTCATCGTCCCACTTATCGTTGAAATCACGATGCGGGGGAAGCTCCGGTTTGTTGGCGAGAAATTTCTTATGGTCGACGCGCTTGAGATCTTTAATCACGTTCAGCAGGACGCCTACCAAAAAGACAATCACCAGAATCCACCAATATTTAGCCAGCCAGTCCATGCTTATTTCCTCTTGCAGAACCACTCATCAGGCGACGAGCTGTTCCATGATACGTTGATACATACGGGCAAGTAGCTGCAGGTCGGCAGCGTTCACACATTCATTAATTTTATGAATAGTGGCATTGACCGGCCCGAGTTCCACCACCTGCGCCCCCATGCGGGCAATAAAGCGCCCGTCAGACGTTCCGCCTGTGGTCAGTAGCTGCGGTTTAATTTCATTATAGTGCTCAACCGCGTTAACGACCGCATCCACCAGTTTGCCGCGCGCGGTCAAAAATGGCTGCCCGGAAAGCCACCAATCCACCGTATAACGCAGTTGATGTTTTTCAAGCAGGGCAATCACCTGCGCTTTGATCATTTCATCAGTCAGTTCGGTGCTGAAGCGGAAGTTAAACTGCACAAACAGTTCACCCGGAATAACGTTGTTACTGCCCGTTCCCGCCTGAATATTGGCAATCTGCATACTGGTCGCCGGGAAAAATTCATTACCCTGATCCCACTCGATAGCCACTAGCTCATTTAGGAAAGGTGCTGCGCGATGTACCGGGTTGTCAGCCAGATGCGGGTAGGCTACATGCCCCTGCACGCCATGAATGGTGAGGTTGCAGGTTAACGATCCGCGACGACCATTTTTCACCACGTCACCAACCACTTCGATGCTCGATGGTTCGCCGACCAGGCAGTAATCGAGACGCTCATTACGCGCCATTAACGCTTCGACGACTTTTACCGTACCGTTGTGGGCACTGGCTTCTTCATCAGAAGTGATCAGAAATGCCAGTCGGCCTGTATGGTTGGGATGTTGCGCGACAAAACGTTCTGCTGCTACCACCATCGCCGCCAGTGAGCCTTTCATATCTGCCGCACCACGCCCGAACAACATGCCGTCACGAATGGTTGGTTCAAACGGCGGATTAATCCAACGGTCGGCGTCGCCAGGCGGTACCACATCGGTATGCCCGGCAAAGGCTAACGTTTCGCCCTGCCCACGCCACGCCCAAAAGTTTTGCGTATCGGCAAAGTCCATGCGTTCAACGGTAAAACCGATCGCCTGCAGACGTTCGATCATGATTGCCTGACATCCCGCATCATCAGGGCTTAAGGATGGGCGGCGAATAAGCTGCTGGGTCAGCTCAATAACCGGGCACGACATAGACTACACCTCATGGAAAAATTGCTGATAACTGGAATCACTGAAACCCAGCAGCATAGGCTTCCCGGGCGCACAGAGCAATGGGCGTTTGATAATTGCAGGCATTTCAGTCATTAATGCCGCCGCAGAGGCCGCATCGGTGATTTTATTGCGGGTGGTTTCATCCAGTTTACGCCAGGTTGTACCACGGGTATTGAGTAACGCTTGCCAGCCTAATTCGTTGATAAAACCGTTCAATAATCCGCTGTCCAGCCCATCAATGCGGTAATCATGAAAACGATAGGCGATGTTATTGGCTTCCAGCCAACGGCGAGCCTTTTTAATGGTGTCACAATTTTTGATGCCGTAAAGTGTAACCATAATGAATCCTTTTTCGATTTATGAGAATAAATACTCATTTAAGGGTGAAAACATTTTGCCTGCAAATGATTATCAAGAAATATAACATTATCGAAGTATTCAAATTAACAACTATTAAATAATATTAAACATTTTTAACGTAAGCATTAAGAATATTCACCTTGTTATCTGCCTGTATTTTAAACAGAATTAAACCAGTACTAGATTCCGTATGAATATCTCGAAATGTTGCTGTGTATCACATACAAATCATTGCTGCAGGACCATAGTATTTACATAAAGTTTGTCCCCCGGAGGTAGTCATCGCAGCAATCGAGTAAATTAGCTTCACCACGGTATATTGTTTCCGTAGAATACCCATAATTATAAGAGAGGTTGTTATGATTGAACGTGAACTGGGGAACTGGAAAGACTTTATCGAAGTTATGCTTCGTAAGTAATTCCTGAGACAAAGTACAAACAGAAAGTACCTGCTGAACAGGTTCTTTATCGGAAAGTTGAAAAAGGCGACACATTGGTATGTCGCCTTTTTAATTGCTTATTCCGGGCGTGGCTTCAGCGGGAAGCGGCGGCGCACCAGCACAAAGAACAGCGGCACGAAGTAAATAGCCAGAATCGTGGCCGAAATCATCCCGCCCATTACGCCAGTACCCACCGCATGCTGGCCACCGGAACCGGCCCCTGTGCTGGTTGCCATTGGCAATACGCCGAAGATAAAGGCCAGAGAGGTCATCAGAATCGGACGTAAACGCTGACGGCAGGCGTGGAGCGTCGCTTCAAACAGGTCGTGACCTTTTTGGTTCATCTCGTTAGCAAACTCGACGATAAGGATGGCGTTTTTCGCCGATAAACCAATTACCGTTAACAGGCCTACCTGGAAGTAAACGTCGTTTTCCAGCCCGCGCAGCCAGGTTGCCAGCAGCGCGCCGATAACGCCCAGCGGCACGACCAGCATTACTGAGAACGGCACTGACCAGCTTTCATACAGCGCCGCCAGACACAGGAATACCACCAGCAATGAAATGGCATACAGCGCCGGAGCCTGCGCGCCGGAGAGTCGCTCCTGATACGACATCGCCGTCCATTCCAGACCAAAGCCGCTTGGCAACTGCTTCACTAACGATTCCATAATATCCATCGCCGTACCGGTGCTGACCCCCGGTGCGGCTTCCCCGACAATCTCTACCGCTGAATAACCGTTATAGCGTTCCAGACGCGGCGAGCCTGTTTCCCAGCGTGAGGTCGCGAAAGCAGAGAAGGGGACCATGCCACCATCTTTATTTCGTACATACCAGAGATTGATGTCATCTGGCAGCATGCGATATGGCGCAGCGGCCTGCACATAGACTTTCTTCACGCGACCGCGATCCATAAAGTCATTCACATAGCTCGAACCCCACGCGGTTTGCAGCGTGTCGTTAATATCGTCGATAGCAACGCCCAGCGCCTGAGCTTTACGCTGATCGATATCAATCTGCAACTGCGGACTGTCGTCGAGGCCGTTATGGCGTACACGGGTTAACTCCGGATTTTCCGCCGCCAGAGCCAGCAACTGGTTACGTGCTGCCATCAGCGCATCGTGACCCGCACCAGCGTGGTCCTGCAACTCCATATCAAAACCCGCAGAACTGCCAAGGCCGCTAATTGCTGGCGGGCTGCTGGCGATAACGCGAGCTTCTTTAATCTTATTAAATTCCTTCGTTGCACGTTCGATAATGGCAAACGAGGTGCCGGTCTTACTGTCGCGTTCGCTCCAGTCTTTCAGGCGGATAAACATTCGCGCCACGTTTTGCCCGTTACCCCCAGGGCCAGAACCAACGGTGGCAAATACCGACATGATGTTGTCTTTTTCATGGGTGAAGTAATATTTCTCGATTTGCTCAACGACTTTCAGGGTCTGTTGTTGGGTTGAACCGCTGGGCAACTGTACCGAGGTAGTAAACATGCCACGGTCTTCCAGCGGCAAGAACGACGTCGGCAAACGCAGGAACAGGAACACCATGCCGCCAAGCAGAAGGACATAAATCACAATCCAGCGCAGGCTACGGTGGAGAATTTTTGCTACCCCTTTTTCGTAGCGTTCGGCGTTACGATTAAACATCTGGTTAAACCAGGCAAAAAAGCCTTTTTGCCCGTGATGCTCACCTTTTTTCAGCGGCTTAAGTAGCGTGGCGCACAGAGCCGGAGTGAGGATCATCGCTACCAGTACTGACAGCACCATCGCCGCAACAATGGTAATAGAGAACTGGCGATAGATAGCTCCGGTGGTGCCACCGAAGAAGGCCATTGGCACAAATACCGCCGACAGCACCATCGCAATCCCGACCAGTGCCCCCTGGATCTGCCCCATCGATTTACGTGTGGCTTCGCGAGGAGTGAGTCCTTCCTCACTCATAATACGTTCGACGTTTTCCACCACCACGATGGCGTCATCCACCAGCAGACCGATCGCCAGCACCATCGCGAACATGGTTAAGGTGTTGACGCTGTAACCGAAGGCGTAAAGTACGGAGAAGGTTCCCATCAACACCACCGGCACGGCGATAGTGGGTATCAGCGTGGCACGGAAGTTTTGCAAGAACAGATACATAACGAGGAAAACCAGGGCGATAGCTTCCAGCAGCGTTTTCACCACGTCTTCAATGGAGGCTTTAACAAATGAGGTGGTTTCATATGCCACCTTGTATTCCAGTCCGTGTGGGAAGTACTGTGCCAGTTCGTCGAGACGATTGAGTACCAGCTCCGCTGTTGCCATTTCGTTCGCGCCGGAGGCCAGTTTTACCCCCAGCCCGGAGGCTGGCTTACCGTTGAAGCGGCTGAGATAATCGTATTTCTCTGCCCCCATTTCGACGGTGGCGACATCGCCCAGCCTTACTTCTGAGCCGTCCTGATTCACCCGTAAGGTGATATCGCGGAACTGTTCTGGTGTTTGCAGCAGTGACTGGGCGTTAATGGTGGCGTTGAGCGCCTGCTTATCGACGGAAGGCGTACCACCAAGTTGCCCAACCGCAATCTGCGCGTTCTGTGACTCAATGGCATCAGTGACATCTTTAGCCGTCATCTGAAAACTGTTGAGTTTCGCCGGGTCCAGCCAGATACGCATTGAATATTGCGAACCATAGGCATCGATATCCCCGACGCCATTCACGCGGCTTAATGGGTCCTGAATATTACTGGCAACGTAATCGGCAATATCCTGCTTATCCATCGAACCATCGGTAGAGACGAAGGCAATGGTAAGAATGTTGGTATCGCCGGTTTTACGCACCGTCACGCCCTGATTTTGCACCGCCTGCGGCAACTTTCGCATGGCTGATTGCAGCTGGTTTTGTACTTGCTGCACTGCTTCGTCCGGATCGGTGCCCGCTTTAAAACTTAAGGTGACAGATGCCTGACCGGTGCCACTGCTTTGAGACGACATATACATGAGATTATCGAGGCCGGTCATATTTTGCTCGATAACCTGGGTCACGGTGTTTTCCAGCGTCTGAGCCGATGCGCCGGGATAGTTAGCGGTTACTCGCACATTAGGCGGTGCAAGATCCGGGTATTGTTCAACGGGCAATGAGAAAATCGCCAGGGTTCCTGTCAGACACAACAGGATTGCCAGCACCCAGGCAAAAATGGGGCGATCAATAAAGAAATTCGCCATTAAAAGAGGACCTCGTGTTTCTGCGTATTGTTGTTGGCATGCCTTGCTTCACTGTAGCGGCAAGGTACGGACCAATCGTGGAGAAAAAAAGGAGTTAATGTAAATTATCATGCCCTTTTATACTGAACCTTAAGTGCAAGTATTCTTTGGTCAGTAGGTGGCATTACATTAGCTGGCTTTCCTCACCCTCCGCAGAGCGAAAGCTAATACTCACTAACGTGCCGCCACCGGAAGGTTGTGAAAAAGTCAGCGTTCCACCCAGTCGTTCCGCGCGTTCGCGCATAATATTCAGACCATAGTGACCTTCGGGTTCTTTCGGTTCTCCGATGCCAATCCCGTTATCACGGATATAGACTGTGTGATTGCCGTCCGGCGCGGTGACGCAGCTGACGGCAATTTCGCTGGCGTTGGCGTGCTTCATCGCATTGAGTACCGCTTCGCGAATAATTTGCAACAAATGCACCTGCATTTGCGCATCCAGCGCCAGTGTTGGCAGACGGCAGTCGAGAGTCAGTTTTGCGCTGGTTTGATTTTGTAACGTATCCAGCATTTCCCGCAACGCGGAGGGAAGATCCGCTTGCTGCAGCGTCAGGCGGAACGTGGTCAACAGCTCGCGTAACTGTCGATAAGCATCATTCAATGCCTGGGAGAAATCGGCCATGATATTTTGTGCGGTGGCGTTATCTTCCGGTATCGAACGTTTAAGTAACGTCAACTGGATACGTAAGTAAGAAAGCACCTGGGCCAGCGAATCATGTAATTCCCGTGCGATGGTGGCACGTTCTTCCATCAACAGTAACTGCTGAAAATGCTTCTGCGCCTGATTAAAGTACAAACCGCGCCCCAGCATCGACGAAACGCTGTTAAGCAGCGGTTCTGATGATGACACGTGGCTATTTTGCCAGTGCAGTTCGCCGTAAACCGTCTCTTGCATCGTTACCGGTAAAATCTGCATCGGCAATTCGGGGTTTGGTTTCCCTTCACTAATCCGCCAGTTTTCACCGACATTCAACTCCAGATATTCAGCCGCTTCATTGTCGCGAACAATCTGCAAAATATGGCGGAAACAATGCACATCTATCTGGCTGGTGTTCAGCGCCTGCGAACACTGATACAACACCTCCAGGCGACGCTTGGCCTCGTGGAGATCACGGGTTTTTTCTTCTACTGACGCTTCCAGCGAACGATACAATTTATGCAGCTCGCTCGACATCTGGTTAAAGGTTTTGGCCAACAGTCCCAGCTCATTGGGCAGACTGGTATCCAGCGGCGGCGAATCGAACTGGCCGTGTTCAATACGCTGACTGGCGGTAACCAGCTGATTCAGCGGGGCAACCACCTGATGGCGTATGCGGCGCAGAGTAAAAAAGACCAGCGTGAAAATACCGATGCCGCCAGCCAGGGAGATCGCCACCACCAGCAGCATTTTGCGTTCGGCGTAGTGCTGTAAAGCCAGCACGAACAGGTCTATCTGATTAACATAATTATTAATATTGGCCTGATACCACGGCAAATCGCCCTTGCTGAGCCGATTATTCATCTCCAGCCAGTTGGCATTCAGATGCGCATAACGGGTTTTTACTGCCTCTGGCACATACCAGACGTTGAGATTGGTTAACACCGGTGAGTGCAGTGCCTGTTGGAACAGCTGGCGATGCGCATTGAGTTGTGGACTGCCGCTTTGCAAGTCGTAGCCCAGGCGGTAACTCTGCATACGCAACGATCCGGCAATATTGATAGCCTCAGCGTCGCGCAAACTGCTCGCCAGCGTTAGCAGAGCGATACCCGTGGAAAGAATCGACAGCAGCACAATGTAAAAAAAGGCCCGGGCCAGACTGGCCGAAACGGGGCGTTTAACAATCACACGCGTCTTCTCCACATAAAATCATTAATGTTCCAGTTTGCTGAAATGCAATTTAATCAGTGATGGGATTATTTGATCTGCCACAGTTTATAGCGAAATAGTGACTTATTCTGGGCACATGAACATTGCCGATTCCCCTGTAAGTCGGGTAATAACAACACTCATATAAAGAATAAGGTTTTTACAACCAAAAAAGAAGGTCGTTATGAATCGTTTTATTATGGCCAACAGTCAGCAATGTCTGGGTTGTCATGCTTGTGAAATCGCCTGTGTCATGGCTCACAATGATGAGCAACATGTCCTGAGCCAACACCATTTTCATCCCCGAATTACGGTTATCAAACATCAGCAGCAACGTAGTGCGGTGACCTGTCACCATTGCGAAGATGCGCCCTGCGCCCGTAGTTGCCCTAATGGCGCGATCAGCCATGTTGATGACAGCATTCAGGTCAATCAGCAAAAGTGTATTGGCTGTAAATCCTGCGTGGTAGCTTGTCCATTTGGTACGATGCAAATCGTCCTGACACCCGTCGCGGCAGGCAAAGTTAAAGCCACGGCGCATAAATGCGACCTTTGTGCAGGTCGCGAAAGCGGTCCTGCCTGTGTCGAGAATTGTCCGGCGGACGCTCTGCAACTGGTCACTGACGCCGCACTTTCCGGCATAGCGAAATCTCGCCGCCTGCGCACCGCACGTCAGGGGCATCAACCGTGGCATGCCAGTACTGGGGCACCAGAAATGCCGGCGATGAGTAAAGTCGAGCAAATGCAGGCAACCCCCGCGCGAGGCGAGCCGGATAAACTGGCGATTGAAGCGCGCAAAACTGGTTTTGATGAAATTTATCTGCCATTTCGCGCCGACCAGGCACAACGGGAAGCCTCGCGTTGCCTGAAGTGCGGCGAGCACAGCGTTTGTGAATGGACCTGCCCTCTGCATAACCACATTCCGCAGTGGATAGAGCTGGTGAAAGCCGGAAATATCGACGCCGCCGTCGAGCTTTCTCACCAGACCAACACCCTGCCAGAAATTACCGGACGCGTTTGTCCGCAAGACCGTCTGTGCGAAGGAGCCTGCACCATTCGCGATGAGCACGGAGCGGTAACTATCGGCAACATCGAACGCTACATTTCGGATCAGGCGTTGGCGAAAGGTTGGCGTCCTGACTTAAGCCATGTCACCAAAGTGGATAAGCGGGTGGCGATTATCGGTGCAGGTCCGGCAGGGCTAGCCTGTGCGGATGTTCTGATCCGCAATGGCGTGGAGGTGACGGTGTACGATCGCCATCCAGAAATCGGTGGCCTGCTCACCTTCGGCATTCCTTCTTTCAAACTGGATAAGTCCCTGCTGGCGCGTCGCCGGGAAATCTTCAGCGCGATGGGGATTCACTTCGAACTCAATTGTGAAGTGGGTAAAGATGTCACTTTGGATTCGCTTTTGGAACAATACGACGCGGTCTTCGTTGGCGTAGGCACTTACCGTTCCATGAAAGCGGGTTTACCTAATGAAGATGCGCCGGGCGTTTATGACGCGCTGCCATTCCTCATCGCCAACACTAAACAGGTGATGGGACTTGAAGAGTTACCTGAAGAGCCGTTTATCAATACCGCCGGACTCAATGTCGTGGTACTGGGCGGTGGCGACACCGCGATGGACTGTGTGCGTACCGCGCTGCGCCATGGCGCGAGTAACGTCACCTGTGCCTATCGTCGTGATGAAGCTAACATGCCTGGCTCGAAGAAGGAGGTGAAGAACGCCCGCGAAGAGGGGGCAAACTTCGAATTTAACGTCCAGCCGGTGGCGCTTGAGCTGAATGAGCAAGGTCATGTTTGCGGAATTCGTTTCCTGCGTACGCGTCTTGGCGAGCCGGATGCCCAGGGGCGTCGGCGTCCGGTGCCGGTGGAAGGCAGTGAGTTTGTGATGCCAGCCGATGCGGTGATCATGGCATTTGGTTTTAATCCTCATGGTATGCCGTGGCTGGAGTCGCACGGTGTAACGGTGGATAAATGGGGCCGCATCGTAGCGGACGTTGAAAGCCAGTACCGTTACCAGACCACGAATCCGAAAATCTTCGCAGGTGGCGATGCCGTGCGTGGTGCGGATCTGGTGGTTACCGCAATGGCAGAAGGACGTCATGCGGCACAGGGGATCATTGACTGGCTGGGGGTAAAATCAGTCAAATCTCACTAATAGCCTGCGCAGACAAATCCGGCTTCACAGCGTAAGATAATTGTTCATTTCGCGCTGTGGAGTCGGTATGACGCAACAAATCACCCTCATCAAAGACAAAATTCTCTCCGATAACTATTTCACCCTGCACAACATAACTTACGATCTCACGCGAAAAGATGGCGAAGTTATCCGCCATAAACGTGAAGTTTACGATCGCGGTAATGGTGCAACGATCCTCCTGTACAACGCGAAGAAAAAGACCGTGGTTCTGATTCGTCAGTTCCGCGTCGCTACCTGGGTTAATGGCAATGAAAGCGGGCAGCTGATTGAAACCTGCGCCGGGCTGCTGGATAACGACGAACCGGAAGTGTGTATTCGTAAAGAAGCGATTGAAGAGACGGGTTATGAAGTTGGCGAAGTGCGCAAATTATTTGAACTGTATATGTCGCCAGGCGGTGTGACTGAGCTAATCCACTTTTTTATCGCCGAATACAGTGACAGCCAGCGCGCTAATGCGGGCGGTGGTGTCGAAGATGAAGATATTGAAGTGCTCGAGCTGCCGTTCAGCCAGGCGCTGGAGATGATCAAAACCGGCGAGATACGTGACGGTAAGACGGTGTTATTGCTTAACTATTTGCAAACATCACATTTAATGGACTGAAAAATAACAATAATATTTCGTTGTTTATTATTGGCTCAATCCGATAAATCCGATTGAGCCGCGCTACCTGCGCAACGAAGATACGACTTGTGCTGTTTGTTTGAACTTCTGGGGTCGTACCGTCCATGCGCTATCGCATTTTTCTTCTCTTTTTTTTCGCTTTATTGCCGACGTCTTTGGTGTGGGCGGCACCAGCGCAACGGGCATTTTCCGACTGGCAGGTCACCTGTAATAATCAAAATTTCTGTGTGGCGCGCAATACGGGCAATCATAATGGACTGGTGATGACCCTGAGCCGCAGCGCCGGGGCGCATACCGATGCCGTTTTACGTATTGAGCGCGGCGGGTTGAAGTCGCCGGATGCGTCGGAAGGGGAGATAGCGCCACGGCTGCTGTTAGATGGCGAGCCGTTGGCGTTGAGTGGTAACACGTGGCGGATTTCACCATGGTTATTAGTAACCGATGATACGACAACCATCACCGCGTTTTTGCAGATGATTCAGGAAGGGAAAGCGATCACCTTACGCGACGGCGATCAGACCATTTCACTGAGTGGCTTAAAAGCAGCGTTGTTGTTTATTGATGCCCAGCAAAAGCGCCTCGGCAGTGAAACCGCGTGGATCAAGAAAGGGGACGAACCGCCGCTCAGCGTACCGCCAGCGCCTGCGCTAAAAGAGGTCGCGGTAGTGAACCCGACGCCGACTCCGCTTTCTCGTGAAGAACGTAACGATTTGCTGGATTACGGTAACTGGCGGATGAATGGTCTGCGCTGTTCGCTTGATCCGTTGCGTCGTGAAGTGAATGTGACTGCGCTGACCGACGATAAAGCATTAATGATGATTAGCTGTGAAGCAGGCGCGTATAACACCATTGATCTTGCGTGGATTGTGTCGCGTAAAAAGCCACTGGCCTCGCGCCCGGTACGGTTGCGTTTGCCGTTCAACAACGGTCAGGAGACCAATGAACTCGAACTGATGAACGCAACATTCGATGAAAAATCGCGTGAACTGGTGACCTTAGCGAAAGGGCGAGGATTAAGCGATTGTGGCATTCAGGCGCGCTGGCGCTTTGACGGTCAGCGTTTTCGCCTGGTGCGTTACGCTGCAGAACCCACCTGCGATAACTGGCATGGACCAGACGCCTGGCCCACGTTGTGGATCACCCGTTAAACATAATAGCGGGGACATGTAAGCCTGATAAGATGCGCCAGGCCGGATAAGACGCGGTAGGCCGGATAAGACGCGTCAGCGTCGCATCCGGCAATCAGCATCCGGCAATCAGCATCCGGCGATCACCATCAGGCACCTTTCACTCCCAGTACCTTATGCGCTTTTGCCACAATATTCTCGGCGGTAAAGCCAAAGAACGGGAACAGCTTATCCGCAGGAGCAGATTCCCCATAACCCGTCATCCCGACAATTGCCCCTTTCAGACCAACATATTTGTACCAGTAATCGGCGATGCCTGCTTCCACCGCCACGCGAGCCGCAACGTTAGAAGGCAACACAGACTCCCGATATTCCTCATCCTGGGCGTCGAAAATATCGGTCGAGGGCAGGGAAACTACGCGTACATTGCGACCTTCTCCCGCTAATTTCTCCGCTGCTTGCAAGGTGATTTCCATCTCTGAACCAGTGGCAATCAAAATAATATCCGGCTTGCCGCCGCTGTCTTTCAACACATAACCACCGCGGGCAATCTCTTTTACCTGATCTGGCGTACGTTCCACCTGGGCCAGATTCTGTCTTGAGAGGATCAGCGCCGTCGGCCCGTTGTGACGCTCGACCGCCAGCTTCCAGCCCACCGCAGCTTCCACCTGATCACACGGTCGCCAGGTGCTGAAATTCGGCGTTAAGCGCAGACTTGCAAGTTGTTCAACCGCCTGGTGCGTCGGACCATCCTCCCCCAGACCAATTGAGTCGTGGGTATAAACCATAATTTGCCGCGCTTTCATCAGTGCCGCCATCCGCGCGGCGTTACGGGCGTATTCAACAAACATCAGGAACGTCGCGGTATACGGCACAAAGCCGCCGTGGTGCGCGATGCCGTTGGCGATGGCGGTCATGCCAAATTCACGTACCCCGTAGTGAATATAATTCCCCGCTGGATCTTCCTTCAGCGACACAGAACCTTTCCAGATGGTGAGGTTGCTGGGAGCCAGATCCGCCGAACCGCCAAGCAGCTCTGGCAGCATGGGCCCGTAAGCGTTAAGCGTATTTTGCGAAGCCTTACGAGTAGCGATTTTCGCCGGATTCGCCTGCAACTCATTGATATATTTCTGCGTCGTTTTTTCCCAGTCTTTTGGTAAACCACCGCTCATCCGGCGAGTAAACTCTTCTGCCAGTTGCGGATGAGCCTTTTTATACGCGGCAAACTTCTCATTCCAGCTCTGCTGTGCTTTTTCGCCTTTTTCGCGAGCGTCCCAGGCGTGATAAATCTCTTTGGGGATCTCAAATGGCGGATGGTGCCAGCCCAGTTTCTGTCGTGCCAGCGCCACCTCTTCTTCACCCAGCGGTGCACCGTGGGCCTCTTCTTTACCCGCTTTATTGGGTGAACCAAAGCCAATAACCGTACGGCAGATAATCAACGACGGCTTATCTTTTACGCTTTGCGCTTCAAGAATCGCTTCCTTCACCGCCTGCGGATCGTGACCGTCGATTTCATGGATCACATGCCAGTGATAGGCTTCAAAACGTTTTGCCGTATCGTCGGTAAACCAGCCTTCGGTTTCACCGTCGATGGAAATACCATTGTGATCGTAAAAACCAATCAGCTTGCCCAGCCCCAGCGTGCCCGCCAGCGAACAGACTTCGTGAGAAATACCTTCCATCAGGCAGCCGTCGCCCATAAACACATAGGTGAAGTGATCGATAATTTCATGATCCGGCTGGTTAAACTGCGCCGCTAGTGTACGTTCTGCAATCGCCAGTCCGACCGCGTTCGCCAAACCTTGTCCAAGTGGACCGGTGGTGGTTTCAACACCAGGCGTATAGCCAATCTCCGGGTGACCAGGGGTTTTCGAATGCAACTGACGGAAGTTCTTCAGCTCTTCCAGCGGCAGGTCGTAACCGGTCAGATGAAGCAAACTGTAGAGCAGCATCGACGCGTGACCGTTGGAGAGAATAAAGCGGTCGCGATCATACCAGGTTGGATCGGTGGGGTTATGTTTAAGAAAATCGTTCCACAGCACTTCGGCAATATCAGCCATGCCCATCGGCGCGCCGGGATGACCAGAATTGGCTTTTTGTACCGCATCCATACTGAGCGCGCGAATCGCATTGGCAAGGTCTTTTCGGGACATATAACACTCCGTGGCTGGTTTATAGTTTGACGGCAAGAAGATCTTCCAGTTTGCGTTGATCAACGGCGAACAGGCGGATGCCTTCAGAGAGTTTTTCTACCGCCATTGCATCCTGATTGTGCTCCCAACGGAACTCCGCTTCGCTCATCGGGGCTGGGCGTGGGAACGTCTGAGAAGGCGGGATTAATTTACGCACTACTGGAGAAACTTTTTCCTGCAGCTCCTTCAGCAAATTCGGCGCAATAGTCAGTCGATCGCAGCCGGTTAAGGCGAGGATTTGTTCGGTGCGACGGAAGCTCGCGCCCATTACAATGGTTTCGTAGTGGTGTTGCTTATAGTAGTCGTAGATATTGCGCACTGACTTAACGCCCGGATCTTCTTCCACCACATACGGGTCCATCGGCTTACGCGCCTGATACCAGTCATAAATACGCCCGACAAACGGCGAAATCAGAAAAACGCCTGCTTCTGCACAGGCCCGCGCCTGAGCAAAAGAAAACAGTAGCGTCAGGTTGCAGTTAATACCTTCTTTTTCCAGTTCTTCTGCCGCGCGAATTCCTTCCCAGGTTGAAGCCAGCTTGATCAGAATACGTGATTTCTCAACGCCTTGTTGCTGATACAAGTCCACCAAATGGCGCGCCTTCTCAATACTTTTTTCTTTATCAAAAGAGAGGCGTGCATCAACTTCTGTTGACACGCGACCGGGTACGATTTTGAGAATTTCAGTACCGAAATTGACCGCCAGTTTGTCACATGCAGCGACCACCTGTTGTTCCTGGGTCTTGCCATTTTTTTTACCCCAGGCGATAGCATCGTCTATTAAATGCTCATATTGTGATAATCCGGCAGCCTTGAGTAACAGCGAAGGATTGGTGGTGGCATCCTGGGGATGATAATGGCGAATGGACTCAATATCGCCGCTGTCTGCCACGACAGTGGTGAACTGTTTGATGCCGTCTAACTCGTTCATAGGAAATACTCCTTGAAAAGTAAAGTGTTAGATGAGTGCGTTAATTCACACTTCTGAGAAATTTCGCTAAACGCATCAAAAAAGCATAGCAGACAGGCATGGTATTGCTGGATTAAGCAGGTAACATCAGTGTTATAGGATTATTACCAAAACATTATGTTAATGGTGAGAGTTTGGACTTGCTCAAAGTCTGTAGACTCCGGCAAGGTAATAATGTGCGCCACGTTGTGGGCAGGGGCTGTTGCCCACACACTTTATTTGTGAACGTTACGTGAAAGGAACAACCAAATGGATGACCAGTTAAAACAAAGTGCACTTGATTTCCATGAATTTCCAGTTCCAGGGAAAATCCAGGTTTCTCCAACCAAGCCTCTGGCAACGCAGCGCGATCTGGCGCTGGCCTACTCACCAGGCGTTGCCGCACCTTGTCTTGAAATCGAAAAAGACCCGTTAAAAGCCTACAAATATACCGCTCGTGGTAACCTGGTGGCGGTGATCTCTAACGGTACGGCGGTGCTGGGGTTAGGCAACATTGGCGCGCTGGCAGGCAAACCGGTGATGGAAGGCAAGGGCGTTCTGTTTAAGAAATTCGCCGGGATTGATGTATTTGACATTGAAGTTGATGAACTTGACCCGGACAAATTTATTGAAGTCGTCGCTGCGCTCGAACCGACCTTCGGCGGCATCAACCTCGAAGACATTAAAGCGCCAGAATGTTTCTATATTGAACAGAAACTGCGCGAGCGGATGAATATTCCAGTATTCCACGACGATCAGCACGGCACGGCAATTATCAGCACTGCAGCCATCCTCAACGGATTGCGCGTGGTGGAGAAAAACATCTCCGACGTGCGGATGGTGGTTTCCGGCGCGGGTGCAGCAGCAATTGCCTGTATGAACCTGCTGGTGGCGCTGGGGCTGCAAAAACATAACATCGTGGTTTGTGATTCAAAAGGCGTTATCTATCAGGGCCGTGAGCCAAATATGGCGGAAACCAAAGCCGCATATGCGGTGGTAGATGACGGCAAACGTACCCTCGATGATGTAATTGAAGGCGCGGATATTTTCCTGGGCTGTTCCGGCCCGAAAGTGCTGACCCAGGAAATGGTTAAGAAAATGGCTCGTGCGCCGATGATCCTGGCGCTTGCGAACCCGGAACCAGAAATTCTGCCGCCGCTGGCGAAAGAAGTGCGTCCGGATGCCATCATCTGTACCGGCCGTTCCGACTACCCGAACCAGGTTAATAACGTGCTTTGCTTCCCATTCATCTTCCGTGGCGCGTTGGACGTTGGTGCAACAGCCATCAACGAGGAAATGAAACTGGCGGCGGTACGCGCGATTGCAGAACTGGCCCATGCGGAACAGAGCGAAGTCGTTGCTTCGGCGTATGGCGATCAAGATCTGAGCTTCGGTCCGGAATACATCATTCCAAAACCGTTTGATCCGCGTTTGATCGTTAAGATCGCTCCTGCGGTCGCTAAAGCGGCGATGGAGTCGGGTGTGGCGACGCGTCCGATTGCTGATTTCGACGTCTACATCGACAAGCTGACTGAGTTCGTTTACAAAACCAACCTGTTTATGAAGCCGATTTTCTCCCAGGCCCGCAAAGCGCCGAAGCGCGTTGTTTTGCCGGAAGGGGAAGAGGCTCGCGTTCTGCATGCTACTCAGGAACTGGTGACTCTGGGACTGGCGAAACCGATCCTTATCGGTCGTCCGAACGTGATCGAAATGCGCATTCAAAAACTGGGCTTGCAGATCAAAGCGGGCGTTGATTTTGAGATCGTCAATAACGAATCCGATCCGCGTTTTAAAGAATACTGGACCGAATACTTCCAGATCATGAAGCGCCGTGGTGTAACTCAGGAGCAGGCACAGCGGGCGCTGATCAGTAACCCGACAGTGATCGGCGCGATCATGGTTCAGCGTGGCGAAGCCGATGCAATGATTTGCGGTACGGTGGGTGATTATCATGAACACTTCAGCGTGGTGAAAAATGTCTTTGGTTATCGCGATGGCGTTCACACCGCAGGTGCAATGAACGCGCTGCTATTGCCGAGTGGTAACACTTTTATTGCCGATACCTACGTCAATGACGAGCCAGACGCAGAAGAGCTGGCGGAGATCACCTTGATGGCGGCAGAAACTGTTCGTCGTTTTGGTATTGAGCCGCGTGTGGCTCTGTTGTCACACTCCAACTTTGGTTCTTCTGACTGCCCGTCGTCGAGCAAAATGCGTCAAGCGCTGGAACTGGTCAGGGAGCGTGCGCCAGAACTGATGATTGATGGTGAAATGCACGGCGATGCAGCGCTGGTGGAAGCGATTCGCAGCGATCGTATGCCGGACAGCCCTTTGAAAGGTTCCGCCAATATTCTGGTGATGCCGAACATGGAAGCTGCCCGTATTAGTTACAACTTACTGCGCGTTTCCAGCTCGGAAGGTGTGACTGTCGGTCCGGTGCTGATGGGTGTGGCGAAACCGGTTCACGTGTTAACACCAATCGCATCCGTACGTCGTATCGTCAACATGGTGGCGCTGGCCGTGGTTGAAGCGCAAACCCAACCGCTGTAATTCATTCTTAACTCTCACGCTTACCCTGAATATTCAGGGTAAGCGGTTTTACTGCAATATATTAGTAAAGCTTATTACTAAGTTTTCGAGTAATAAAAAAGCAGCATATAAACTATCTCGATATTATTTTATTTATATTCATGCGTTGCATATGAAAGTTTATGCATCACAGTAAATATCTCTCCATTCTTAGTGATCTACCTCACCTTTTAAACGCGCTTGCCGAATTTTGTTATTTACTCTGACGAAAAATTGTCACGATACATGTAAGTTTTTCACAGGCGGCGACTCATGGATAAAGAACGCATCATTCAGGAATTTGTGCCCGGCAAACAGGTCACACTGGCGCATCTCATTGCGCATCCCGGCGAAGAACTGGCGAAGAAAATCGGCGTTCCGGATGCGGGCGCAATCGGCATTATGACGCTAACTCCCGGCGAAACGGCGATGATCGCCGGTGATTTAGCACTGAAAGCTGCCGATGTGCATATCGGTTTCCTCGACCGTTTTAGCGGCGCACTAGTGATTTATGGCTCGGTGGGCGCAGTAGAAGAAGCGTTATCACAAACCGTCAGCGGTTTAGGTCGCTTATTAAATTATACGCTGTGTGAAATGACCAAAAGTTAATACGAGGCATTCATGAAACGAATTGCGTTTGTGGGTACCGTCGGGGCAGGAAAAACAACGTTATTTAATGCGTTGCAGGGGAATTATACCCTCGCCAGAAAAACACAGGCCGTGGAATTTAATGATAAGGGCGATATTGATACGCCGGGTGAATATTTTAGCCATCCCCGCTGGTATCACGCCTTAATTACCACGCTACAGGATGTGGACATGCTGATTTATGTCCACGGCGCGAATGACCCGGAAAGCCGATTGCCTGCCGGGTTGCTGGATATTGGTGCCAGCAAACGGCAAATCGCCGTCATCAGTAAAACGGACATGCCGGATGCTGACGTCGCAGCAACGCGAAAGTTATTGCTTGAAACTGGTTTTGAAGAGCCGATTTTCGAGCTAAACAGCCACGACCCGCAAAGCGTGCAGCAACTGGTGAATTATCTGGCATCTCTCACCGAACAGGAGGAAGCAGGTGAAAAAACTCATCACAGCGAATGATATTCGTGAAGCACATGCGCGCGGCGAACAGGCAATGTCTGTGGTTCTGCGCGCCAGCATTATTACCCCGGAAGCCCGCGAAGTGGCGGACTTGCTGGGGTTTACCATCACCGAATGCACTGAATCGACGCCAGTAGCGGCATCTGTTCCCGTCAGCGTGCCTGCCGATAAAACTGAAAGCCAGCGTATCCGCGAAACCATCATCGCCCAGCTGCCGGAAGGCCAGTTTACCGAAAGCCTGGTCGCGCAGCTGATGGAAAAAGTGATGAAGGAAAAACAGTCGCTGGAGCAGGGGGCAATGCAGCCGAGTTTTAAATCGGTGACCGGCAAAGGCGGCATCAAAGTTATTGATGGCAGCAGCGTGAAGTTTGGTCGTTTCGATGGCGCGGAACCGCACTGCGTAGGCTTGACTGATCTCGTGACCGGAGACGACGGCAGCAGCATGGCCGCCGGTTTTATGCAGTGGGAGAACGCCTTCTTCCCGTGGACCCTGAACTACGACGAAATCGACATGGTACTGGAAGGGGAGCTTCATGTTCGCCATGAAGGCGAAACCATGATCGCTAAAGCAGGCGACGTAATGTTTATCCCGAAAGGTTCCAGCATCGAATTTGGTACGACATCCAGCGTGAAATTCCTGTATGTCGCCTGGCCGGCTAACTGGCAATCCCTATGAAAGATTTCATCACCGAAGCATGGCTAAGAGCGAACCATACGCTCAGCGAAGGCGCAGAGATCCATCTCCCTGCGGACAGTCGCCTGACGCCCTCTGCCCGGGAGTTACTGGAAAGCCGCCATCTGCGCATCAAGTTTATTGACGAGCAGGGCCGCCTGTTTGTTGACGATGAACAGCAGCAGCTACAGCCCGTTCACGTGCTGACCAGTAGTGATGAACATCCGCAGGCGTGCTGCGAACTGTGTCACCAGCCAGTGGCGAAAAAGCCGGACACGCTGACTCACCTGTCGGCGGAAAAAATGGTCGCCAAAAGCGATCCGCGTCTGGGTTTTCGCGCTGTTCTCGACAGCACCATTGCGCTGGCAGTGTGGCTGCAAATTGAACTGGCAGAACCGTGGCAGCCGTGGCTGGCGGATATCCGTTCGCGTCTTGGCAACATTATGCGCGCCGATGCGCTGGGGGAACCGCTGGCCTGCCAGGCGATTGTCGGGCTTTCTGACGAAGATCTGCATCGGCTTTCTCACCAGCCGCTGCGCTATCTTGGTCACGATCATCTGGTGCCGGAAGCCAGCCACGGACGCGATGCGGCGTTGCTGAATCTGCTACGCACCAAAGTGCGGGAAACCGAAACCGTCGCGGCGCAGGTGTTTATTACGCGTAGTTTTGAAGTATTACGCCCGGACATCTTGCAGGCGCTGAACCGCCTTTCCAGCACGGTTTACGTGATGATGATTTTGAGCGTAACGAAGCAGCCGCTAACGGTGAAGCAGATCCAACAACGACTGGGGGAAACGCAATGATTATTGAACGTTGTCGTGAACTGGCGTTGCGAGCGCCCGCCAGAGTGGTTTTTCCTGATGCGTTAGACCAACGCGTGCTGAAAGCCGCGCAATATCTGTATCAACAAAGTCTGGCGACGCCCGTTCTTATCGCCAATCCGTTTGAACTTCGCCAGTTTGCGCTCAGCCACGGCGTGGCGATGGACGGGCTACTGGTGATTGATCCTCATAGCAACCTCGCAATGCGGGAAGAATTTGCTCATCGCTGGCTGGCCCGCGCGGGCGAAAAAACGCCGCCGGATGCGCTGGAAAAACTTACCGATCCGCTGATGTTCGCCGCCGCAATGGTCAGCGCCGGTAAAGCGGATGTCTGTATCGCGGGCAACCTCTCTTCCACGGCGAATGTGCTGCGTGCCGGATTACGCATTATCGGCTTGCAGCAAGGCTGTAAAACGCTCTCCTCCATTTTCCTGATGCTGCCACAGTACAGCGGTCCAGCGTTGGGCTTTGCCGATTGCAGCGTAGTGCCACAGCCGACGGCGGCACAACTGGCGGATATCGCGCTTGCCAGCGCCGAAACCTGGCGAGCCATCACCGGAGAAGAGCCGCGCGTGGCGATGTTGTCGTTCTCCAGTAACGGCAGCGCCCGTCACCCCTGCGTTGCCAACGTGCAGCAAGCGACAGAAATCGTCCGTGAGCGCGCACCGCAGCTGGTCGTCGATGGCGAGTTGCAGTTTGACGCCGCCTTTGTGCCAGAAGTGGCGGCGCAAAAAGCGCCAGCCAGCCCGCTACAGGGCAAAGCCAATGTGATGGTTTTTCCGTCGCTGGAGGCGGGAAATATTGGCTACAAAATCGCACAACGACTTGGCGGATATCGTGCCGTCGGGCCATTGATACAAGGACTTGCCGCGCCGATGCACGATCTCTCTCGTGGTTGTAGCGTGCAGGAAATTATCGAGCTGGCGCTGGTGGCAGCTGTGCCGCGTCAGACAAAAGTGAACCGCGAAAGCAGTTTACAAACACTGGTTGAATGAACGGTCCCGTTCTGGACCCCTATAAAGAGGAAAACACAATGGAAGCATTAGGAATGATCGAAACCCGGGGCCTGGTTGCACTGATTGAGGCTTCTGATGCGATGGTGAAAGCTGCGCGCGTCAAACTGGTTGGTGTTAAGCAGATTGGCGGCGGCCTGTGTACTGCCATGGTTCGCGGTGATGTTGCAGCCTGTAAAGCCGCGACCGATGCCGGTGCCGCAGCGGCACAGCGTATCGGTGAACTGGTATCCGTACATGTTATTCCGCGTCCGCACGGCGATCTGGAAGAGGTCTTCCCGATCGGCCTGAAAGGCGATAGCAGCAACCTGTAATCACCCTGTGTGACGTCGATCCGGGCGTCACGCTCTCTCCTTTTTCTTTTACCTTCCGCGGAGGGTAGGGGGAGTTTTTACCTGAAATACGCCACGGAGGCGGGTATGAAACTGGCAGTCGTCACAGGACAAATTGTTTGTACCGTACGCCATCACGGACTGGCGCATGACAAATTGCTGATGGTGGAAATGATTGATCCACAAGGTAATCCTGATGGGCAATGTGCTGTCGCCATCGACAATATTGGCGCGGGAACCGGGGAGTGGGTGTTGCTGGTGAGTGGCAGTTCCGCCCGCCAGGCGCATAAAAGCGAAACGTCACCGGTCGATCTGTGCGTAATTGGCATTGTCGATGAGGTGGTCTCTGGCGGTCAGGTAATTTTCCACAAATAAGGCAGAACATCATGAATCAACAGGATATTGAACAGGTGGTGAAAGCGGTACTGCTGAAAATGCAAAGCAGTGACACGTCGCCCGCCGCCGTTCATGAGATGGGCGTTTTTGCTTCCCTGGATGACGCCGTTGCGGCGGCCAAAATTGCCCAGCAAGGGTTAAAAAGCGTGGCAATGCGCCAGTTAGCCATTGCTGCTATTCGTGAAGCAGGCGAAAAACACGCCAGAGATTTAGCGGAACTTGCCGTCAGTGAAACGGGTATGGGCCGCGTAGAAGATAAATTTGCCAAAAACGTCGCTCAGGCACGCGGTACGCCAGGCGTTGAGTGCCTCTCTCCACAGGTGCTGACCGGTGACAACGGCCTGACTTTAATTGAAAACGCGCCCTGGGGCGTGGTGGCTTCGGTGACGCCTTCCACTAACCCGGCGGCAACCGTAATTAACAACGCCATCAGCCTGATTGCCGCGGGCAACAGCGTCATTTTTGCCCCGCATCCGGCGGCGAAAAAAGTCTCCCAGCGGGCGATTACGCTGCTCAACCAGGCGATTGTTGCCGCAGGCGGGCCGGAAAACTTACTGGTTACCGTGGCAAACCCGGATATCGAAACCGCGCAACGCTTGTTCAAGTTTCCGGGCATCTGCCTGCTGGTGGTGACCGGCGGCGAAGCGGTAGTAGAAGCGGCGCGTAAACACACCAATAAACGTCTGATTGCCGCAGGTGCCGGTAATCCGCCTGTGGTGGTGGATGAAACCGCCGACCTCGCCCGTGCCGCTCAGTCCATCGTCAAAGGCGCTTCTTTCGATAACAACATCATTTGTGCCGATGAAAAGGTACTGATTGTTGTTGATAGCGTAGCCGATGAACTGATGAGTCTGATGGAAGGCCAGCACGCGGTGAAACTGACCGCAGAACAGGCGCAGCGACTGCAACCGGTGTTGCTGAAAAATATCGACGAGCGCGGAAAAGGCACCGTCAGCCGTGACTGGGTGGGGCGCGATGCGGCGAAAATCGCGGCGGCAATCGGCCTGAACGTGCCGCAAGAAACGCGCTTGCTGTTTGTAGAAACCACCGAAGAACATCCGTTTGCCGTAACCGAATTGATGATGCCGGTGCTGCCGGTCGTGCGCGTCGCCAACGTGGAGGATGCCATTGCGCTGGCGGTGAAACTGGAAGGCGGTTGCCACCACACGGCGGCAATGCACTCGCGCAATATCGAGAACATGAACCAAATGGCGAACGCCATTGATACCAGTATTTTCGTTAAGAACGGACCGTGCATTGCCGGGCTGGGGCTGGGCGGGGAAGGCTGGACCACGATGACCATCACTACGCCAACCGGTGAAGGGGTAACCAGCGCGCGTACGTTTGTCCGTCTGCGTCGCTGTGTATTAGTCGATGCGTTTCGCATTGTTTAAGGAGTAACCGATGGCGCACGACGAACAATGGCTTACCCCGCGGCTGCAAACGGCGGCAACGCTGTGTAACCAGACGCCCGCCGCGTCGGAATCTCCGCTGTGGCTGGGGGTGGATCTGGGCACCTGCGATGTGGTGTCGATGGTTGTCGACGGCGACGGTCAGCCGGTGGCGGTATGCCTCGACTGGGCCGATGTGGTCCGCGACGGCATCGTCTGGGATTTCTTCGGTGCTGTCACCATTGTTCGTCGCCATCTCGATATCCTTGAGCAGCAATTTGGTCGCCGTTTTAGCCATGCGGCGACCTCATTTCCTCCTGGTACGGACCCGCGTATTTCCATCAACGTGCTGGAGTCTGCCGGGCTGGAAGTGAGCCATGTGCTGGATGAGCCAACCGCAGTCGCGGATCTACTGCAACTGGATAACGCAGGCGTAGTGGATATCGGCGGTGGCACTACCGGCATTGCCATCGTGAAAAAGGGCAAAGTGACGTACTCGGCGGATGAAGCCACTGGCGGACATCACATTTCTCTGACTCTCGCCGGAAATCGCCGTATTTCGCTGGAAGAGGCAGAGCAGTACAAGCGCGGTCACGGTGACGAGATTTGGCCTGCGGTGAAGCCGGTGTACGAAAAAATGGCGGACATTGTTGCCCGGCATATTGAAGGGCAGGGCATTACTGATTTATGGCTGGCGGGCGGCTCCTGTATGCAACCGGGCGTGGCGGAACTGTTTTGCAAACAATTCCCGGCGTTACAGGTGCATCTACCGCAGCACAGTTTGTTTATGACCCCGCTGGCGATCGCCAGTAGCGGGCGAGAGAAAGCGGAGGGGATCTATGCAAAATGAATTGCAGACCGCGCTCTTTCAGGCGTTCGATACCCTGAATCTGCAACGGGTAAAAACATTTAGCGTTCCACCGGTGACGCTTTGCGGTCCGGGCGCGGTGAGCAGTTGCGGACAGCAAGCGCAAACGCGTGGGCTGAAACATCTGTTCGTGATGGCAGACAGCTTTTTGCATCAGGCAGGGATGACCGCCGGGCTGACGCGTAGCCTGGCCGTTAAAGGCATCGCCATGACGCTCTGGCCATGTCCGGTGGGCGAACCGTGCATCACCGACGTGTGTGCCGCCGTGGCGCAGTTGCGTGAATCAGGCTGTGACGGGGTGATCGCGTTTGGCGGTGGCTCGGTGCTGGATGCGGCAAAAGCCGTTGCGTTGCTGGTGACGAACCCCGACAGCACGCTGGCAGAAATGTCTGAAACCAGCGTTCTGCAACCGCGTCTGCCGCTGATTGCCATTCCAACTACCGCCGGAACCGGCTCTGAAACCACCAACGTAACGGTGATTATCGACGCGGTGAGCGGGCGCAAGCAGGTGTTAGCCCATGCCTCGCTGATGCCGGATGTGGCGATTCTCGACGCCGCGCTGACCGAAGGTGTGCCGTCGCATGTCACGGCAATGACCGGTATCGACGCGTTAACTCATGCCATTGAAGCGTACAGCGCGCTGAACGCTACACCGTTTACAGACAGCCTGGCGATTGGCGCAATTGCGATGATTGGTAAATCACTGCCGAAAGCAGTGGGTTACGGTCATGACCTTGCCGCGCGCGAGAGTATGTTGCTCGCATCATGCATGGCGGGAATGGCATTTTCCAGTGCCGGACTTGGGTTATGTCACGCGATGGCGCATCAGCCGGGGGCGGCGCTGCATATTCCGCACGGACTGGCGAACGCCATGCTGCTGCCCACGGTGATGGAGTTTAACCGGATGGTCTGTCGCGAACGGTTTAGTCAGATTGGTCGGGCGCTGCGAACTAAAAAATCAGACGATCGTGACGCTATTAACGCGGTAAGTGAGCTGATTGCGGAAGTCGGGATTGGTAAACGACTGGGCGATGTTGGTGCGGCATCTGCGCATTACGGCGCATGGGCGCAGGCCGCGCTGGAAGATATTTGTCTGCGCAGCAACCCGCGTACCGCCAGCCTGGAGCAGATTGTCGGCTTGTACGCAGCGGCGCAATAAATGCCGGATGCGACGCTTGTCGCGTCTTATCCGACCTGGGGGATTGCACATGTAGGGCGGATAAGGCGTTCACGCCGCATCCGCCAATGGCGCGGTGCAAGTGCCGGATGCGACGCTTGTCGCGTCTTATCCGACCTGGGGATTACACATGTAGGGCGGATAAGGTGTTCACGCCGCATCCGCTAATAAATAACAATTAACAGGGAGTAAAGGCGATGGGAATTAACGAAATCATCATGTACATCATGATGTTCTTTATGCTGATAGCTGCCGTAGACAGGATCTTGTCGCAGTTCGGCGGTTCGGCTCGTTTCCTCGGTAAGTTTGGTAAAAGTATCGAAGGATCGGGCGGCCAGTTCGAAGAAGGCTTTATGGCAATGGGCGCACTGGGCCTGGCGATGGTCGGTATGACCGCACTGGCACCAGTACTGGCCCACGTACTTGGGCCGGTGATTATCCCGGTTTACGAAATGCTCGGCGCAAACCCGTCAATGTTCGCCGGAACGCTGCTGGCGTGCGATATGGGCGGCTTCTTCCTCGCCAAAGAGCTGGCGGGCGGCGACGTAGCAGCGTGGCTATACTCTGGGTTAATTCTCGGGTCGATGATGGGGCCAACGATTGTGTTTTCCATTCCGGTGGCGCTCGGCATTATCGAACCTTCTGACCGTCGTTATCTGGCGCTCGGCGTGCTGGCGGGCATTGTGACCATTCCGATTGGCTGTATTGCTGGTGGTCTGGTGGCTATGTACTCCGGTGTGCAGATCAACGGTCAGCCGGTGGAATTCACCTTTGCCCTGATCCTGATGAACATGATCCCGGTACTTATCGTCGCGGTACTGGTGGCGTTGGGGCTGAAATTCATCCCGGAAAAAATGATCAACGGCTTCCAGATCTTCGCCAAGTTCCTCGTTGCATTGATCACCCTCGGTCTTGCCGCTGCGGTAGTGAAATTCCTGCTCGGTTGGGAACTGATCCCCGGTCTGGATCCGATCTTCATGGCCCCTGGCGATAAACCCGGTGAAGTGATGCGCGCCATTGAAGTTATCGGTTCTATCTCCTGCGTGCTGTTAGGGGCGTATCCGATGGTGCTGCTGCTGACCCGCTGGTTTGAAAAACCGCTGATGAGCGTCGGTAAAGTGCTGAATATGAACAACATCGCGGCAGCCGGCATGGTGGCAACGCTTGCCAACAACATCCCGATGTTTGGCATGATGAAGCAGATGGATACCCGCGGCAAAGTGATCAACTGTGCCTTCGCCGTTTCCGCTGCTTTCGCCCTGGGTGACCACTTAGGCTTCGCCGCTGCCAACATGAACGCCATGATCTTCCCGATGATTGTCGGCAAGTTGATCGGCGGCGTAACGGCGATTGGCGTGGCGATGATGCTGGTGCCAAAAGAAGACGCGACCGCGGCTAAAACCGAAGCGGAGGCACAATCGTGAACACTCGCCAGCTACTGAGCGTCGGTATCGATATCGGCACTACCACCACCCAGGTGATCTTCTCCCACCTGGAGCTGGTTAACCGTGCGGCGGTGTCGCAGGTGCCGCGCTACGAATTCATCAAACGCGAAATTAGCTGGCAAAGCCCGGTGTTCTTTACCCCTGTCGATAAACAGGGCGGTTTAAAAGAAGCGGAACTGAAAACCTTAATCCTCGAGCAATATCAGGCAGCGGGCATTGCGCCGGAAAGCGTTGATTCTGGTGCCATCATCATCACCGGTGAAAGCGCGAAAACCCGCAATGCTCGCCCTGCGGTGATGACGCTCTCTCAGTCGCTGGGCGATTTTGTCGTTGCCAGCGCTGGGCCGCATCTCGAATCCGTGATCGCCGGTCACGGTGCCGGGGCGCAAACCCTTTCTGAACAACGGCTGTGTCGGGTACTGAATATCGATATTGGCGGTGGCACCGCGAACTACGCCCTGTTCGATGCCGGAAAAATCAGCGGCACCGCTTGCCTCAACGTCGGCGGTCGCCTGCTGGAAACCGACAGCCAGGGGCGCGTGGTTTACGCTCATATACCGGGGCAGATGATTGTGGATGAGTGCTTCGGTGCAGGCACTGACGCCCGTTCACTGACCGGCGCGCAGCTGGTGCAGGTTACCCGGCGGATGGCGGAACTGATTGTCGAAGTGATTGACGGAACGCTCTCGCCGCTCGCGCAGGCATTGATGCAAACCGGTTTGCTGCCCGCAGGTGTTACGCCAGAAATCATTACGCTTTCTGGCGGCGTGGGCGAATGTTATCGCCACCAGCCCGCTGACCCGTTCTGTTTTGCCGATACTGGCCCGCTTCTGGCAACGGCGCTGCATGAGCATCCTCGTCTGCGTGAGATGAACGTGCAGTTTCCAGCGCAAACCGTGCGCGCCACGGTGATTGGCGCGGGTGCACATACCCTTTCGCTCTCTGGCAGCACAATCTGGCTGGAGGGGGTACAACTGCCGCTGCGCAATTTGCCGGTGGCGATCCCAATTGATGAAACGGATCTGGTGAGTGCCTGGCAACAGGCGCTGATTCAGCTGGATCTTTGCCCCAAAACTGACGCGTACGTGCTGGCGCTTCCCGCCTCGCTGCCTGTGCGTTACGCCGCGGTACTGACGGTCATCAACGCGCTGGTCGATTTCGTCACGCGTTTTCCGAATCCGCATCCCCTGCTGGTGGTGGCCGGGCAGGACTTTGGTAAAGCTCTGGGCATGTTGTTGCGCCCACAGCTACAACAACTCCCGTTGGCAGTCATTGACGAAGTGATTGTCCGCGCGGGGGACTATATCGACATTGGTACGCCTCTTTTTGGCGGATCGGTTGTGCCGGTGACGGTGAAATCACTCGCATTTCCTTCCTGAGGGAACGACTTATGAAACTAAAGACCACATTGTTCGGCAATGTATATCAGTTTAAGGATGTAAAAGAGGTGCTGGCTAAAGCCAACGAACTGCGTTCGGGGGATGTGCTGGCGGGCGTTGCAGCGGCAAGCTCACAGGAGCGCGTGGCGGCAAAGCAGGTGTTGTCGGAAATGACCGTAGCGGACATCCGCAATAATCCGGTGATTGCCTATGAAGATGACTGCGTGACACGGCTGATTCAGGACGACGTTAACGAAACGGCCTACAACCAGATTAAAAACTGGAGCATCAGCGAACTGCGTGAGTATGTGCTGAGCGATGAAACCAGCGTGGACGACATTGCCTTTACCCGCAAAGGGCTGACCTCGGAAGTGGTCGCGGCGGTAGCGAAGATTTGCTCTAACGCGGACCTGATCTACGGCGCGAAGAAAATGCCGGTGATCAAAAAGGCCAATACCACCATCGGTATTCCGGGCACCTTCAGCGCCCGTTTGCAGCCAAACGATACCCGCGACGACGTGCAAAGTATCGCCGCGCAAATCTACGAAGGGCTTTCCTTCGGGGTGGGCGATGCGGTGATCGGCGTCAACCCGGTAACGGACGACGTGGAAAACTTAAGCCGTGTGCTGGATACCATCTATGGCGTGATCGACAAATTCAATATTCCGACCCAGGGCTGCGTGCTGGCGCACGTTACTACCCAGATTGAAGCGATCCGTCGCGGCGCGCCGGGCGGGCTGATTTTCCAGAGCATCTGCGGCAGCGAAAAAGGGCTGAAAGAATTTGGCGTGGAGCTGGCGATGCTCGATGAAGCACGCGCAGTGGGCGCAGAGTTTAACCGTATCGCCGGGGAAAACTGCCTCTACTTCGAAACCGGGCAGGGTTCTGCGCTATCGGCGGGCGCTAACTTCGGTGCAGATCAGGTAACGATGGAAGCGCGTAACTACGGGCTGGCACGTCATTACGATCCGTTTATCGTCAACACCGTAGTGGGCTTTATTGGGCCAGAGTATCTCTACAACGACCGGCAGATTATCCGTGCGGGCTTAGAAGATCACTTTATGGGCAAACTGAGCGGCATTTCTATGGGCTGTGACTGCTGCTACACCAACCACGCTGACGCTGACCAGAACCTCAACGAAAACCTGATGATCCTGCTCGCCACCGCAGGCTGCAACTACATCATGGGGATGCCGCTGGGCGATGACATCATGCTCAACTATCAGACCACCGCATTCCACGACACTGCCACTGTGCGTCAGTTACTCAACTTGCGCCCGTCACCGGAGTTTGAACGCTGGCTGGAAAGCATGGGCATTATGGCAAACGCTCGCCTGACCAAACGGGCGGGCGATCCGTCACTGTTCTTCTGATGACGCGGAGATAACACATCATGGATCAAAAACAGATTGAAGAAATTGTACGCAGCGTGATGGCGTCAATGGGACAAGCGGCCCCCGCGCCGTCAGAAGCAAAATGCGCCACTACCACCTGTGCAGCACCGGTGACCTCGGAAAGCTGCGCGCTGGATTTAGGTTCCGCAGAAGCAAAAGCGTGGATTGGCGTTGAAAACCCGCATCGCGCAGACGTATTAACAGAACTGCGCCGCAGCACCGTGGCTCGCGTCTGTACCGGTCGTGCCGGTCCGCGTCCGCGTACCCAGGCGCTGTTGCGTTTCCTGGCCGATCACTCTCGTTCGAAAGACACCGTACTGAAAGAAGTGCCGGAAGAGTGGGTGAAAGCGCAGGGCTTGCTGGAGGTCCGCTCTGAAATTAGCGACAAAAATCTCTATCTGACTCGCCCGGATATGGGCCGCCGCTTGTGTGCAGAGGCTGTTGAAGCGCTGAAAGCGCAGTGTGTTGCCAATCCGGACGTACAGGTGGTTATTTCCGATGGTCTGTCTACTGATGCGATCACCGTGAACTATGAAGAGATTCTGCCACCGCTGATGGCGGGCCTGAAACAGGCCGGGTTGAAAGTCGGCACACCGTTCTTTGTGCGTTACGGTCGCGTGAAGATTGAAGATCAGATTGGCGAACTTCTTGGCGCGAAAGTGGTGATCCTGCTGGTGGGTGAACGTCCGGGGTTGGGGCAGTCAGAAAGTCTCTCCTGCTACGCCGTTTACTCGCCGCGTATGGCAACCACCGTTGAGGCCGACCGTACCTGTATCTCTAACATTCACCAGGGCGGCACGCCGCCGGTTGAAGCCGCAGCCGTCATTGTGGATTTGGCGAAACGTATGCTGGAGCAGAAAGCATCCGGCATCAACATGACCCGATAAGGAGGCATCATGCCAGCTTTAGATTTGATTCGACCGTCGGTAACCGCCATGCGGGTGATAGCCTCTGTTAACGCCGAATTTGCGCGTGAACTGAAATTGCCGCCGCATATTCGTAGCCTCGGGCTGATTTCTGCTGATTCCGATGACGTCACCTACATTGCGGCTGACGAAGCGACCAAGCAGGCGATGGTTGAAGTCGTGTATGGTCGCTCGCTGTATGCGGGAGCTGCACACGGGCCGTCACCGACTGCCGGTGAAGTGCTGATTATGCTCGGGGGGCCAAACCCGGCGGAAGTGCGTGCCGGTCTGGATGCGATGGTTGCGCATATTGAAAATGGCGCTGCTTTCCAGTGGGCTAATGATGCAGAAAACACAGCCTTCCTGGCGCATGTCGTTTCGCGTACCGGCTCTTATCTCTCATCAACCGCCGGGATCACGCTTGGCGATCCGCTGGCGTATCTGGTGGCACCGCCGCTGGAAGCGACCTACGGCATTGATGCAGCGTTGAAATCTGCCGACGTGCAGCTGGTGACCTATGTCCCGCCACCGTCTGAAACCAACTACTCGGCAGCATTTTTAACCGGTAGCCAGGCCGCGTGTAAAGCAGCCTGTAACGCCTTTACCGATGCAGTGCTGGAAATCGCGCGTAATCCAATCCAGCGTGCGTAACGGAGGTTGCCGATGATCAATGCACTGGGATTGCTGGAAGTGGACGGCATGGTCGCCGCGATAGATGCAGCTGATGCCATGCTCAAAGCAGCTAACGTTCGTCTGCTCAGTCACGAAGTGCTTGACCCTGGTCGCCTAACGCTGGTGGTGGAAGGCGATCTGGCGGCGTGTCGTGCGGCGCTGGACGCAGGTTGTGCTGCCGCGATGCGTACCGGGCGTGTCATCAGCCGTAAGGAGATCGGTCGGCCAGACGATGACACCCAGTGGCTGGTTACTGGCTTTAACCGCCAGCCGAAGCAACCCGTAAAGGAACCCGACGCGCCAGTTATCGTCGCGGAATCTGCTGACGAGTTGTTGGCGCTGTTAACATCAGTACGTCAGGGAATGACGGCAGGAGAAGTGGCTGCCCACTTTGGCTGGCCGCTGGAAAAAGCCAGAAATGCGCTCGAACAGCTCTTTTCTGCCGGGACGTTACGTAAACGCAGTAGTCGTTATCGTCTCAAGCCCCATTAACCTGTCGGAGGTGCCGGGTGTCCTACAACACCCGGCATTAACATCATGAAAAAGACCTGTACAGCCAATTTGCACCATCTTTATCATGAACCCTTACCCGAAAACCTGAAGCTCACGCCGAAGGTCGAAGTGGATAATGTTCATCAACGACAGACAACGGATGTCTATGAACATGCTTTGACGATTACCGCCTGGCAGCAGATTTACGATCAGCTGCATCCGGGCAAGTTTCATGGTGAATTTACGGAAATACTGCTCGATGATATTCAGGTTTTCCGTGAATACACGGGGCTGGCGCTGCGTCAGTCGTGCCTGGTCTGGCCGAACTCGTTCTGGTTTGGCATTCCGGCGACGCGCGGTGAGCAGGGATTTATTGGTTCGCAATGTCTGGGAAGCGCAGAAATTGCGACGCGCCCTGGAGGAACCGAGTTTGAATTAAGTACGCCGGACGATTACACGATCCTTGGCGTGGTGCTTTCTGAAGATGTCATCACCCGGCAGGCTAACTTTTTGCATAACCCGGAAAGGGTGCTGCATATGTTACGTAACCAGTCGGCGCTGGAAGTGAAAGAGCAGCATAAAGCCGCGCTGTGGGGCTTTGTCCAACAGGCTCTGGCGACATTTTGCGAGAACCCGGAAAATCTCCATCAGCCTGCAGTGCGAAAAGTGCTGGGGGATAATTTGCTAATGGCGATGGGGGCGATGCTGGAAGAAGCGCAGCCAATGGTGACGGTGGAAAGCATCAGTCATCAGAGTTACCGTCGGTTGCTTTCCCGCGCCCGTGAATATGTGCTGGAAAACATGTCCGAACCGGTGACGGTGCTGGATTTGTGTAATCAACTGCACGTCAGTCGCCGCACCTTGCAAAACGCATTTCACGCTATTTTAGGCATTGGTCCGAATGCGTGGCTGAAACGCATTCGCCTGAACGCCGTACGCCGCGAGCTGATAAGCCCGTGGTCGCAAAGTACAACGGTCAAAGATGCCGCCATGCAGTGGGGATTCTGGCATCTTGGGCAGTTTGCCACGGATTATCAGCAATTGTTTGCAGAAAAGCCTTCACTGACGCTGCATCAGCGGATGCAGGAACTGGAGTGAGGGTGAGGGCCGGATGAGGATGGTGTTTGATCCGGTCCATAGTGAAGTTACAAATTACGTTGAATTGCTATGTATTTTATTGCCCAACGGGATAGGCGATAAACAAACCGACAATTGTCAAAATACACGCCAGCAGGAATACCAACATACAATTTACGCGCTTTCGCGAAATTTTAAATAAATAGCAAAATAGTGTTGTTACCACGATCACTACCGGGATAGTCATAAAATTAATAACGATGAGTGCTATCAATCCAAAACTTGCTCCTCCACCGTGGGGAATAAAAATGTGTTCTTCAAAATAAACTTCTATAGCAAATGCCAGCACACATCCCAGAAAACTCATATCCAGATGAGGGTGCCATTTACTTTCTTTATGTGATGTGTCTGACATTCTTAAATGCTCCCGTGAGCAAACTGGCGCAAAATAATTTCTAAGATTGCTGATAAGACGTCGCTGTTGTCCGGCACTCCGGGCAGATAAACGCGTAAATTATCCCTTCGCCATATTGTTCAATATCGGCATAATCCAGTTGCGCAAGAAACATCATTGTGTGGGAACATTGCGGACAGAGAGGATATTCCGCGTCCTGAATCCAGGTTGGATGCCCGCCAAGTTGCGAGAAAGAGACAGGTAAAAATGGGTCTGCGGCAAATAACGGTGACCTAAGGTTTCCCTGTCTCATGCTGTTTACAGGGAGTCGACGCCATTCCGATACATCATCCGGCAGCCAGGCAGGCGGGATATTTTTTGCAGACAAATGAGCGTTACCCTTTGAGTCCATGTAGCCGAAAATGGTGCTATAGGCGGTGCAACATTCGCAAGTCACGACGCGAAAACTGCCGTTATCGCTAAGACCCGTTGCCTTCAGGTCAACGTCGAAAAGATTTGTTAGTGGCAATGCGCAATTTGGACAGGTATCGTTGCGTTCATCAACAACACGCAAAGCTTCGCAAGACCCGGTGCTTTTCATCTCCAGATGAAAACATTGAGGAAAATAGAGATTACGCCTTTGATCTTCAGCGGTTAACTCCCAACCGGCCTCATGCGCATATTCTTCAGGCGCGATGTAAAGGGAGCTGCGCCACGGCGGTGGGCTATTGCGCCATTGGGCAAAACGTTCAACGACAATGTCATCCCCAATCCATGCCAGACATTGCAGAATACAATTTCTGTTTTCTGCATCATCCTCAACCCGTTCTAACAGCCTGTCGCGTACATCTGTGGGGGCGCGGTGGAAAGGCATATAAGAATCACTGTCCAAATCATCGTAAGAGATCCATTCTCTGAAATAGGCATTCAGATTCGCCTGGGTAAATGCCGCCAGACAAAGGCAAATCTCCTGAGCGAGCTTATATTCACCAGATGCAAAGCGTTCTGTGGCGTAATCAGCCATTTGCTGCGCTTGCTCGGCGGTCAACTGTTGATACAGGGCATCGGTGGGAACGGGGCAGGGAGTCCAGTCGATTAACGCATCGAATTTCCGCGGTTGGTGAATTAATTTAAGCATGGCAACCGGATCGCTTAACCCAGCAAACGCATTCACGATCTTTTTGTTTTTCTTGATATATTCGTCGTGCTCACGCTGCTGTTGGGCCTGCTCGCAGGGCATGCAGTATCCGTTAGTACGCGCTGCGGTTTCCGGAAGAATGGTTGATGTACAAGCGGGGCTTTTACAGGGAATACGGTGAGTCATAGAGGCGCTCCTTGCCTGAGGATATTAAGTCGAAAGAGATTATTATTAGATATTAGGGTGTCACTATGGCACACAAATTAAACAGAATTAATTTCAAGCCACAAACATAGGGTTATTTTTCTTTTATTTTCATGATATTAAATCCAATCCTTGACCTTAATAAACTCACTTAACGCCGCTTCCGGGCTGCCTGCTTCTGGCTGATAATCATATTCCCAGCGTACCAGTGGCGGCATTGACATCAGGATAGACTCGGTGCGCCCGCCAGTTTGCAGGCCAAACAGCGTTCCGCGATCCCAGACCAGGTTGAACTCGACATAGCGACCGCGACGGTAGAGCTGGAAATTGCGCTCGCGCTCGCCGTATTCCATCGCTTTGCGTCGTTCAACAATCGGTAAATAAGCGTCAGTGTAGCCGTGACCTACCGCCTGCATAAAGGCGAAACAGTGATCAAAGTCTGGCGTGTTCAGGTCATCAAAGAACAGCCCGCCAATACCGCGTTGTTCGTTACGATGTTTGAGGTAGAAGTATTCGTCGCACCACTTTTTGTAACGCGGATAAACGTCTTCGCCAAATGGCTGGCACAGGTCACGGGCGGTGCGGTGCCAGTGAATAGCATCGTCTTCAAAGCCATAGAAAGGGGTTAAGTCGAATCCACCGCCAAACCACCAGACGGGATCGGCACCCGGTTTTTCGGCAATAAAAAAGCGCACATTCGCGTGGCTGGTGGGAACGTACGGGTTATGCGGATGCACTACCAGCGAAACGCCCATCGCTTCGAAACTTCGTCCGGCAAGTTCCGGGCGATGAGCAGTGGCGGAAGCAGGCATCGCCTCACCGTGGACATGTGAAAAGTTGACGCCCGCCTGTTCGAAAACACCACCATTACGCAACACCCGGCTACGTCCGCCGCCGCCAGCTTCGCGCTGCCAGCTATCTTCGACAAACTCTGCGCCATCGACAGCGGTCAACTGCTGACAAATTGTATCCTGAAGGTTGAGCAGGAACTGTTTAACCTGGTGTGCGTCGGGTTTCATCACTTATCGCTTTTTCGAATGTGCTTTCTGGTTGTCGAACCAGTGGAAATAACTGATCACGCCTTCGGCAATGGCTGTGGCGATTTTCTGGCGAAATGCCGCCGTGCCTAACAGCCGCTCTTCTTCCGGGTTGGTGATAAAAGAAGTTTCCACCAGCACCGAAGGAACAGATGGCGATTTCAACACTACAAACGCGGCTTGTTCGGTATTGCGACTGTGCAGCTTATGCACCGGCTTAATCTTTTTCAGAATATGCGAGCCAAGCGTCAGGCTGTTTTTAATGGTATCGGTTTGCACCAGATCAAACAGCACTTGCTGCAATAGGTGATCCTTGTCAGTCGCTTTTTTACCGGCAACTTCATCAGCGCGGTTTTCGCGTTCAGACAGGTATTTCGCCATTGCGCTACTTGCGCCGCGGTTAGAGAGAGCAAATACCGAAGCACCGGCAGCTTTCGGGTTAGTAAAGCCGTCGGCGTGAATTGACATAAACAGGTCAGCGCCATGTTTATGGGCGATTTCAACGCGATCGTACAGCGGGATAAACGTATCGCCAGAACGCGTTAAACGCGCATCAATGCCATGATTACGCAATATGGAACGGACGTTTTTGGCAATCGCCAGCACCACATGTTTTTCTTTCGATCCATTGCGACCAATCGCTCCGGTATCAATTCCGCCGTGGCCTGGATCGAGAACAACGACACGTTTGCCGCCACTTTTTTTGGCTTTCGGCTTACTGTGTCCGTTACTGGTTTTTAAAGGTTCTTCTTTGGCGATGGCTTGCGACATTCCTGACAACGTCAGGGCAGCCAATCCGGCTTTCAGCACCTGGCGGCGCGAAGTGAGTGTTTTTAGTGGTTTAAAAGTGCTCATACGGCCTGAGTTGTAATAATAAAGTTCCAGATGTTATATCGTATCGCGTAATCCGTTACGACCGTTTGCTGTTGAGAATTGTTTTACTTTTCATTTCAATAGTTGACAACTCCCCATTATGCCACTTTTTCAACCGATTTTCGTCAGATATTGGCTAATTCGACCGTTCACGCCATAATCAGCCTTTTAACCCGCAAAAAGGTAACGAATACCATGGAGATACGCGTATTTCGCCAGGAAGATTTCGAAGAGGTCATCACCCTTTGGGAGCGTTGCGACTTGCTGCGTCCGTGGAACGATCCGGAAATGGACATCGAGCGTAAGATGAACCATGACGTCAGTTTGTTTCTGGTCGCTGAGGTAAACGGTGAAGTGGTCGGAACGGTGATGGGCGGTTATGACGGGCATCGCGGGTCTGCTTATTATCTTGGCGTGCATCCAGAGTTTCGTGGGCGTGGGATTGCTAATGCGTTGCTTAATCGGCTGGAGAAAAAGCTGATTGCTCGCGGCTGCCCGAAAATTCAGATCAACGTGCCGGAAGATAACGACATGGTGCTCGGAATGTATGAACGCCTGGGATATGAACACGCCGACGTGCTGAGTCTGGGTAAGCGTTTGATTGAAGATGAAGAGTACTGAGTTTCATCCTGTCCATTATGATGCGCACGGTCGCCTGCGTTTACCCTTGCTCTTCTGGCTTGTGCTATTGCTTCAGGCGCGAACCTGGGTGCTGTTTGTCATTGCCGGTGCGTCGCGCGAGCAGGGTACTGCGCTGCTAAATCTGTTTTATCCCGATCACGATAATTTCTGGCTGGGGTTGATTCCCGGTATTCCGGCGGTGCTGGCGTTTTTGCTGAGTGGTCGGCGGGCTTCATTTCCCCGTATCTGGCATGTGCTCTATTTTCTGTTGCTGTTGGCGCAGGTGGTTTTACTTTGCTGGCAACCGTGGCTGTGGCTGAACGGTGAATCCGTTAGCGGTATCGGTCTGGCGCTGGTAGTGGCGGATATTGTGGCGTTAATTTGGCTTTTGACCAATCGACGTTTACGCGCTTGTTTTAATGAAGAAAAAGAATAACGGCACTTTTTGGTGAATTTGCACTCCAAGCAACGTTATTGAATAACCAAAGGAAGTGACATGAAATCGCTGCGTTTAATGTTATGCGCTATGCCGTTGATGCTGACCGGCTGTTCAACGATGTCGTCAGTTAACTGGTCTGCCGCTAATCCGTGGAACTGGTTTGGGTCGTCCACCAAAGTGAGCGAGCAGGGCGTGGGTGAATTAACGGCGTCCACACCACTGCAAGAACAAGCTATTGCCGATGCGCTTGATGGTGATTATCGCCTGCGCAGCGGAATGAAAACCGCGAACGGCAACGTGGTGCGCTTTTTTGAAGTGATGAAAGGCGACAACGTGGCGATGGTAATTAACGGCGATCAGGGCACGATCAGCCGCATTGATGTGCTGGATAGCGATATTCCTGCTGACACCGGTGTTAAAATCGGTACACCGTTTAGCGACCTTTACAGCAAAGCATTTGGCAATTGCCAAAAAGCTGATGGTGATGATAATCGTGCCGTCGAATGTAAAGCTGAAGGCAGTCAACATATTAGCTACCAGTTCAGCGGGGAATGGAGTGGTCCTGAAGGGTTAATGCCTTCGGACGATACCTTGAAAAACTGGAAAGTCAGTAAAATTATCTGGCGGCGTTAATTTGCGTCTGAACAAACCGCCGCCGCAAAAAAACACGTAAAATAGCGCCCAACAATGCCACGGATTGCGTGGCATTCTTATTTTCAGGAGGAACAATGTCTCAGGTTCAGAGTGGCATTTTGCCAGAACATTGCCGCGCGGCGATTTGGATCGAAGCCAACGTTAAAGGGGAAGTTGACGCCCTGCGTGCGGCCAGTAAAACATTTGCCGACAAACTGGCAACTTTTGAAGCGAAATTCCCGGACGCGCATCTTGGTGCGGTAGTTGCCTTTGGTAACAACACCTGGCGTGCTCTGAGCGGCGGCGTTGGGGCCGAAGAGCTGAAAGATTTTCCGGGCTACGGTAAAGGCCTTGCGCCGACGACCCAGTTCGATGTGTTGATCCACATTCTTTCTCTGCGTCATGACGTAAACTTCTCTGTCGCTCAGGCGGCGATGGAAGCCTTTGGTGACTGCATTGAAGTGAAAGAAGAGATTCACGGCTTCCGTTGGGTTGAAGAGCGTGACCTGAGCGGCTTCGTTGACGGTACTGAAAACCCGGCGGGTGAAGAGACGCGCCGCGAAGTGGCGGTTATCAAAGACGGCGTGGATGCGGGCGGCAGCTATGTATTTGTGCAGCGTTGGGAGCACAACCTGAAGCAGCTCAACCGGATGAGCGTTCACGATCAGGAGATGATGATCGGGCGCACCAAAGAAGATAACGAAGAGATCGACGGCGACGAGCGTCCGGAAACCTCTCACCTGACCCGCGTTGATCTGAAAGAAGATGGCAAAGGACTGAAGATTGTTCGCCAGAGCCTGCCATACGGCACTGCCAGCGGCACGCACGGTCTGTATTTCTGTGCCTACTGCGCGCGTTTACATAACATTGAGCAGCAACTGCTGAGTATGTTTGGCGATACCGATGGTAAGCGTGATGCGATGTTGCGTTTCACCAAACCAGTCACTGGCGGCTATTATTTCGCGCCGTCGCTGGACAAACTGATGGCGCTGTAAGCGCTTCTGATTCAATGATTAAAGGCCAGCCAGTAACACAACTGGCTGGTCTTTTTATTACTTCTGCTTTAACGCCGCATACACCTGATCCACCACCCAACCATAAGTTGCAATCGGTAACTGACCGCTTTCGAACATATTGGGATTCTTTTGTGGATCGGCAACTGGCGAATGTGGCTTGTTGCTTAACATCACAATCGCCATATGATTGGCCGGATCGATAACGGTCACCGTCCCGGTCCAGCCCGTGTGACCGTAGGTTTGCGGGCTTGCCAACGTGCCAAACGTCGGCGTCATGGTGGCATTACCATTCACGCGCCAGCCGAGGCCAAAAGTGGCGTCTTCCTTTGAGCTGGTGGTGAACATCTTAACCGTTTCCGCACTGAACAGCGTCACATCACCATAGCCGCCGCCGTTCAGCATCGTTTGCATTAACACCGCAATATCACCGGTATTGGAAAACAAACCTGCGTGCCCGGAAACGCCGCCCATCGAATAGAATGCTTTTTCATCGTGCACCTGACCCCAGAGAGTGGAGGTGCGGATATTCGGGAAGTGAATCACGCCATCGCGGGTATTGCCGTTCAGTTCCGTGGCGGCAATTTGCTGTGGTTTAAAGCCTTTCAGCAGCGGATTAAACACCGTATGCGTCAGGCCGAGCGGGCGATAAATCGACTCTTCAACATAGCGGTCAAGCGGCTGACCAGTAACTGACTCGACGATAAATCCAAGCAGCATATAATCGACATCGCTGTAGATATGTTTGCTGCCGGGCTGATATTCCAGCGGCGTGCGCTTGATCATCTCCAGCGTCTGGCCTTTATCCTGGGAATATAACGCGCCCGCGACCGCTTTATTCGGATATTGCGGGTCCGCCGGGAAACCGCCGCTGTGATGCAGCAGATCAGAAATCCGCAGCGTGTTTTTGCCTTTGATCGCATCGTTCGGGCTGTCGGCAAACCCTGGAATATATTTCGCAATCCGATCGTCAGGATGCAGCTTGCCTTCGCTCATCAGCTTTTGCAGAGCAAAGTTTGTGGCGTACATCTTAGTGTTTGAGGCCAGGTCATACAGCGTCTCGGTGGTAGCTTTAACAGGCTGCGCCATTAGCACGCTGCCATCGTACTTTTTCGCCGCGCCCCAGGCTTTGCGATACACAATCTGATTATCTTTAATGATCAGCAGGTTAACGCCGGGATAACCGGCATCAACTTGCTGGCTAATCCAGCGATCCATCTGGTTAAGCCGTTCCACGTTGAACCCTGCTTTCTCTGGCGAACTTTCTGTCAGAACAGGGTATTTTGCGGCGCTGACGCTACAGCTGACAGCCAGCAGAGAAAAATAGAGCATTGTCCGTTTCATAATCAGTCCAGATTGACGTTACGGCAGCCAAAGAGTGTGGTGAAAATAAACCCACAAACCCATGCCACCAGAATCCCGCCAGCGTAAACCGCCATTGCCGGAAGGATGCCTTGCGCGGATGTCATCAGCGGCAGCGCCACCAGGCCAGACGGCCCAAAGGCGCTGTTTAAGCCCATCGGCAGACCCCACCAGGCTATCAGGCCGATAAACAAACCGCCCGCCGCGCCGCCTAGACAGGCGGTAACAAACGGTTTCATGCGGGGTAGGGTGACGCCGTAAATCAACGGTTCGCCAACGCCCAACAGACCGGGAATAATTGCCCCGCGGACCTGACTGCGTAATGCACTGTGCGGTTGCGCCCGCCAGTAGAGCGCCAGCGCCGCACCCACCTGGCCCGCGCCTGCCATTGAAAGGATGGGGAACAGGCTGTTGAATCCCTGGCTGTCCATTAACGCCAGGTAAACAGGAATAAAGCCCTGATGCACGCCAAACACCACGGCGATCAGGAATAGCCCTGCTAAAACTGCACAACCGAGCGGATTACTGTTCAGGTGCATAAACAGCCACGACATGCCTTCGAATAACCAGCCACCCAGCGGCATAATGATCAAATACGCTAGCGTGGCGGTGATCAGCAGAGTGATTAACGAGGTCAACAGCATGTCGAGATCGTCTGGCATAAAGCGGCGCACCATGCCTTCGATGCGGGCGCAGGCCCAGGCGGCAATCAACACGCCGATAATATTGCCACGCGGATCGATGGGCAGACCGAAGAAATCATGAAAACCGGCGTAGTAACCGGTGGTGGCAGCAGGGTTATAACCGAGCAAAAAGAGCGCGGCGATAATTGCGCCATTGACGCCCGTGCCGCCAAATGCCTGGGCAGCGTTATAGCCCACCAGAATCACCAGGAAAGTGAACAAACCTTTGCTGAACACCTTCATAAAATTCAACGCATCAGGTAGCGTTCCCTGAGCATCTGCCGGAACGTGCATCACGGTGGCAATTAACGTCGCTATCCCCAGCAACAGACCCGCAGCAATAAAACCGGGGATCAGCGGCGTGAAGATAGTGGCGAATTTGGCAAGAAACTGTTGCACGCCGGAGGTCTGTTTGGCTTTTAACTGGCGTTTATTCTGAGCGGCGATTTCTGCGGCATCCTGTACCGGGGCTTCGCCCAGCAGTTCGCTCATCGCTTTGGCGGCACGATGCGCTTTACCTGGTCCAAAAACGACCTGTACCTGATCGCTGGTCAAAATGACGCCCTTCACGCCTTCCAGCGTTTTGATATTGGGATCAACCAGTGAACTGTCATGTACACCCAGACGCAGGCGCGTCATACAGTTACCACAACTGGCGATATTCCCCGGTCCGCCGACACGGGTAAGGATGGTGTTCAGAAGTTCACTGCTGATCTCTTTGGCCATGGGTTATTCCTTGTCTAAAACCTGACGAATAAAGCCGCCGTGTTGATCCAGGCGTTTTTTAGCTTCTGCGGCATCGAGATTTTTCAGCACCATCACAATGGCCGTTTTGCAGTTGCGCTCGCAGGCAATTAACGCCGCTTCCGCTTGTTCGGCGTTACATCCGGTGGCGTTTTTAACGATATTGACCTGGCGCACATGCAATTTTTCGTTGGTGGCGACCACATCGACCATCAGGTTGCCGAACACTTTGCCGGATTTAATCATCAGCCCGGTAGAGAGCATATTGAGCACCAGTTTCTGCGCTGTGCCTGCTTTCATTCGCGAAGAACCGGTAACCACTTCGGCACCAACCACCGGAGTAATAGCAAACTCAGCGGTGGTTGAAACGGCGCTCCCCGGATTACAGGAAATGCCCACTGTGCGGCAACCGAGTTGGCGTGCGTATTCCAGCCCGGCAATCACATACGGTGTGCGACCGCTGGCAGCAATACCAACCACTACATCCTGTGTGGTTAAGCCGATATTTTTTAGATCGTTAACGCCACCTTCCCGGCTATCTTCTGCGCCTTCCACCGCGTGCTGAATGGCATATTCACCGCCAGCAATCAAACCAACCACCAGGCCCGGTTTGACGCCGTAGGTCGGCGGACATTCGCTGGCATCAAGAATACCCAGACGACCGGAAGTCCCCGCACCGATGTAAATCAGTCGACCGCCGCCGCTTACCTGGGCGTGGATAACATCGATCGCTGCGGCGATATCCGGCAGTACACGCTCAACGGCAAGTGGTACGGTTTTATCTTCATTGTTGATAATCCGGCACATTTCCAGCGTTGATACGCGGTCAATTTCAGCCGAAGCGGCGTTCGAGCCTTCGGTAATCATCTTTTCAAGTTGCATCGGTGGTGACCTTACTATTTACGATCAAATAATTGCAGATGGATGGAATCATATATCCCGAATTGACAGACTTAAAGGAATCATTGAGTCTACACTCGCAGAGTGTGAAGAGCGTCATAAGAACTTAAGCGGAATTTTTGCTGCCAGCCCAGGAGAGTGGAAGATGTTGTACCTGACGAAAATACGCAATGCAGAAAGTGAATTTACCGAGAACGAGCAAAAAATAGCTGACTTTCTGCAGGCCAAAGTGAGTGAGCTGAAATCCGTCTCTTCGCGCAAGATGGCGAAACAGCTCGGCATCAGCCAGTCGAGTATTGTGAAGTTTGCCCAGAAGCTCGGCGCGCAAGGATTTACTGAATTGCGTATGGCGTTGATTGGCGAATACAGTGCCAGCCGGGAGAAAACGAATGCCACGGCGCTGCACTTGCACAGTTCGATTACCAGTGACGATTCGCTGGAAGTGATTGCCCGCAAACTGAATCGCGAAAAAGAGCTGGCACTGGAACAAACCTGCGCGTTACTCGATTACGCGCGGCTGCAAAAAATCATTGAGGTCATCAATAAAGCGCCGTTTATCCAGATAACAGGCCTGGGCGGGTCGGCGCTGGTGGGGCGCGATCTTTCATTCAAACTGATGAAAATTGGCTATCGCGTGGCCTGTGAGGCCGACACGCACGTACAAGCTACCGTTTCCCAGGCGTTGAAAAAAGGTGATGTACAAATCGCTATCTCTTACAGCGGCAGTAAAAAAGAGATTTTGCTATGCGCCGAGGCAGCGCGAAAGCAGGGGGCAACGGTGATTGCCATTACTTCACTGACTGACTCTCCGCTGCGGCGGTTGGCACATTTCACCCTCGATACCGTTTCTGGTGAAACCGAATGGCGTAGCTCGTCGATGTCCACCCGCACGGCGCAAAATTCGGTTACCGATTTACTGTTTGTTGGGCTGGTACAACTTAATGATGTCGAGTCATTGAAAATGATTGAGCGCAGCAGTGAGCTAACACAACGCCTGAAATGATGTATAAAGCAGCGACTGGATTGAGATTTTCCTGAATTAGTGAGCTGATCCGCAGCAATATTTTGTTTATCCTGTATTTTCAGAGGGAATGGAGTGTAACGCTCTGTATTAACAAGGAGAGCATTAAAATGGGTAAACTCACGGGCAAGACAGCACTGATTACGGGCGCATTGCAGGGAATTGGCGAAGGAATTGCCAGAACTTTTGCGCGTCATGGCGCAAACCTAATCTTGCTGGATATCTCCCCTGAGATCGAAAAGCTGGCGGACGAACTGTGTGGTCGTGGTCATCGCTGTACGGCGGTTGTCGCCGATGTGCGTGACCCGGCATCGGTAGCCGCAGCTATCAAGCGCGCAAAGGAAAAAGAAGGGCGCATTGATATCCTGGTGAATAACGCAGGCGTTTGTCGTCTGGGCAGTTTCCTCGATATGAGCGATGAAGATCGCGATTTCCATATTGATATCAATATAAAAGGCGTATGGAACGTCACAAAGGCGGTGCTGCCGGAGATGATTGCTCGCAAAGATGGTCGCATTGTGATGATGTCTTCGGTCACTGGCGATATGGTGGCCGATCCGGGCGAAACGGCGTATGCCTTAACGAAAGCGGCGATTGTTGGCCTGACTAAATCGCTGGCGGTGGAGTACGCGCAGTCTGGTATTCGCGTTAACGCCATCTGCCCAGGATATGTTCGCACGCCAATGGCGGAAAGCATCGCGCGTCAGTCGAACCCGGAGGATCCGGAATCGGTGCTGACTGAAATGGCGAAAGCAATCCCGTTGCGTCGCCTCGCCGATCCGCTGGAAGTTGGCGAACTGGCGGCCTTCCTCGCATCCGATGAATCCAGCTATTTAACCGGTACACAGAATGTGATTGATGGCGGCAGCACACTGCCGGAGACGGTTAGCGTCGGCATCTGATTCACCTCTGTTTCCTCCCTGCATGTGTGGGGAGGATTTCGTCTTGAACTAAGTTCACCAGGCTATTTTATTTGTCATTTTGGCCCCGGGCAGTGCTCGAAATCCTCACGTACTATGTGTACGCTCCGGTTTCTCCGCGCTGTTCGTGTCCAAACTGACTGCAACAATTACGCCTGTTGAACCAAGTTCTTATTCCCTTTTCAACTTCCAAATCACCAAACGGTATATAAAACCGTTACTCCTTTCACGTCCGTTATAAATATGATGACTAATAGAAAGTCATTTAATTAATAAGGGTGCGCAATGGCCGTTAACTTACTGAAAAAGAACTCACTCGCGCTGGTCGCTTCTCTGCTGCTGGCGGGCCATGTACAGGCAACGGAACTGCTGAACAGTTCTTATGATGTCTCCCGCGAGCTGTTTGCTGCCCTGAATCCGCCGTTTGAGCAACAATGGGCCAAAGACAACGGCGGCGATAAACTGACGATAAAACAATCTCATGCCGGGTCATCAAAACAGGCGCTGGCGATTTTGCAGGGCTTAAAAGCGGACGTTGTCACTTATAACCAGGTGACCGACGTGCAGATCCTGCATGATAAAGGCAAGCTGATCCCGGCTGACTGGCAGTCGCGTCTGCCGAATAACAGCTCGCCATTTTACTCCACCATGGGCTTCCTGGTGCGTAAGGGCAACCCGAAGAATATCCACGACTGGAACGATCTGGTGCGCTCCGACGTGAAGCTGATTTTCCCGAACCCAAAAACCTCCGGTAACGCGCGTTACACCTATCTAGCCGCGTGGGGCGCAGCGGATAAAGCCGACGGAGGCGACAAAGCCAAAACCGAACAGTTTATGACTCAGTTCCTGAAAAACGTGGAAGTGTTCGATACCGGCGGTCGTGGCGCGACCACTACTTTTGCCGAGCGCGGGCTGGGCGATGTGCTGATTAGCTTCGAATCGGAAGTGAACAACATCCGCAAGCAGTATGAAGCGCAGGGCTTTGAAGTGGTGATTCCGAAAACCAACATTCTGGCGGAATTCCCGGTGGCGTGGGTCGATAAAAACGTGCAGGCCAACGGCACGGAAAAAGCGGCAAAAGCTTACCTGAACTGGCTCTACAGCCCACAGGCGCAAACGATCATTACCGATTATTACTACCGCGTGAATAACCCGGAAGTCATGGACAAACTGAAAGACAAATTCCCGCAGACCGAGTTGTTTCGCGTGGAAGATAAATTTGGCTCCTGGCCGGAAGTGATGAAAACCCACTTCAACAGCGGCGGCGAGTTAGACAAGCTGTTAGCGGCGGGGCGTAACTAATGTTTGCAGTTTCTTCCAGACGCGTGCTGCCGGGCTTTACCTTAAGCCTCGGCACCAGTCTGCTGTTTGTGTGCCTGATTTTGCTGCTGCCGCTTTCCGCACTGGTGATGCAACTGGCTCAGATGAGCTGGGCGCAGTATTGGGAGGTGATCACCAACCCGCAGGTGGTCGCGGCCTATAAAGTGACGCTGCTGTCGGCGTTTGTGGCATCGATTTTTAACGGCGTTTTCGGCCTGCTGATGGCGTGGATTTTAACCCGCTACCGCTTTCCGGGCCGCACGCTGCTTGATGCGCTGATGGATTTACCGTTTGCGCTACCAACGGCGGTAGCAGGTTTAACGCTGGCCTCGCTCTTTTCCGTGAACGGTTTTTACGGCGAGTGGCTGGCGAAGTTTGATATCAAAGTCACCTATACGTGGCTTGGTATCGCGGTGGCGATGGCCTTTACCAGTATTCCGTTTGTGGTGCGTACCGTGCAGCCGGTGCTGGAGGAGTTAGGCCCGGAATATGAAGAAGCCGCAGAAACGCTCGGCGCAACGCGCTGGCAGAGTTTCTGCAAAGTGGTGCTGCCGGAACTTTCTCCGGCGCTGGTGGCGGGCGTGGCGCTGTCGTTTACCCGTAGTCTCGGTGAGTTTGGTGCGGTGATTTTTATCGCCGGGAACATCGCCTGGAAGACGGAAGTGACGTCGCTGATGATTTTTGTTCGCTTACAGGAGTTTGATTACCCGGCGGCGAGCGCAATTGCTTCGGTGATCCTCGCGGCGTCACTGCTGCTGCTGTTCTCAATTAACACTCTGCAAAGTCGCTTTGGTCGGCGTGTGGTAGGTCATTAATGGCGGAAGTGACACAGTTGAAGCGTTATGACGCGCGCCCGATTAACTGGGGCAAATGGTTCCTGATTGGCATCGGGATGCTGGTTTCGGCGTTCATCCTGCTGGTGCCGATGATTTACATCTTCGTGCAGGCATTCAGCAAAGGGCTGATGCCAGTTTTACAGAATCTGGCCGATCCGGACATGCTACATGCCATCTGGCTAACGGTGATGATTGCGCTGATTGCCGTCCCGGTAAACCTGGTGTTCGGGATTCTGCTGGCGTGGCTGGTGACGCGCTTTAACTTCCCCGGACGCCAGTTATTGCTGACGCTGCTGGATATTCCGTTTGCCGTGTCCCCGGTGGTTGCCGGTCTGGTCTATCTGCTGTTCTACGGCTCTAATGGCCCGCTCGGCGGCTGGCTGGATGAACATAATCTGCAAATTATGTTCTCCTGGCCGGGAATGGTGCTGGTCACCATCTTCGTGACCTGTCCGTTTGTGGTGCGCGAGCTGGTGCCAGTGATGTTAAGTCAGGGCAGCCAGGAAGACGAAGCGGCGATTTTGCTTGGCGCGTCTGGCTGGCAGATGTTCCGGCGCGTCACGCTGCCGAACATCCGCTGGGCGCTGCTTTATGGCGTGGTGCTGACCAACGCCCGCGCGATTGGCGAGTTTGGTGCGGTGTCGGTGGTTTCCGGCTCGATTCGCGGCGAAACACTTTCGCTGCCGTTACAGATTGAATTGCTGGAGCAGGACTACAACACCGTCGGCTCCTTTACCGCCGCGGCGCTGTTGACGCTGATGGCGATTATCACCCTGTTTTTAAAGAGTATGTTGCAGTGGCGCCTGGAGAATCAGGAAAAACGCGCGCAACAGGAGGAGCATCATGAGCATTGAGATTGCCAATATTAAGAAGTCGTTTGGTCGCACCCAGGTGCTGAACGATATCTCACTGGATATTCCTTCTGGTCAGATGGTCGCATTGCTGGGGCCGTCCGGTTCCGGGAAAACCACGCTGCTGCGGATTATCGCCGGGCTGGAGCATCAAACCAGCGGGCATATTCGTTTCCACGGCACCGACGTCAGCCGCCTTCACGCGCGCGATCGTAAAGTCGGTTTCGTGTTTCAGCATTACGCCCTGTTTCGCCATATGACGGTGTTCGACAATATCGCCTTCGGCCTGACGGTGCTGCCGCGTCGCGAGCGCCCGAATGCCGCAGCCATCAAAGCGAAAGTGACAAAATTGCTGGAAATGGTGCAGCTTGCGCATCTGGCGGATCGTTATCCGGCCCAGCTTTCCGGCGGCCAGAAACAGCGTGTGGCGCTGGCGCGGGCGCTGGCTGTCGAACCGCAAATTCTGCTGCTTGATGAACCGTTTGGCGCGCTGGATGCGCAGGTGCGTAAAGAGCTGCGTCGTTGGCTGCGTCAGTTGCATGAAGAGCTGAAATTCACCAGCGTGTTCGTGACCCACGACCAGGAAGAAGCGATGGAAGTCGCCAACCGCGTGGTGGTCATGAGCCAGGGCAATATCGAACAGGCCGATGAACCGGATCAGGTCTGGCGCGAGCCGGCGACCCGTTTTGTGCTGGAGTTTATGGGCGAAGTGAACCGCTTGCAGGGAACGATTCGCGGTGGGCAGTTCCACGTTGGTGCGCACCGCTGGCCGCTGGGATACACCCCTGCGTATCAGGGGCCGGTGGATCTCTTCCTGCGCCCGTGGGAAGTGGATATCAGCCGCCGCACCAGCCTCGATTCGCCGCTGCCGGTGCAGGTGCTGGAAGCCAGCCCGAAAGGTCACTACACCCAATTAGTCGTGCAGCCGCTGGGGTGGTATGAAGATCCGCTCACCGTGGTAATGCGTGGTGATGATGCGCCGGTGCGCGGCGATCGTTTGTTCGTCGGGCTGCAACATGCGCGGCTGTATAACGGCGACGAGCGTATTGAAACCCGCGATGAGGAACTTGCTCTCGCACAAAGCGCCTGATAGGTTGAGTGAATGTTAAACGCCCGGAGGCGCTTCCCGCGATCCGGGCTTTTTAATGGCAAGGTTTTGTAACCTGTAGGCCTGATAAGACGCGTAAACGTCGCATCAGGCAACACCACGTATGGACAGAAATCGTGAGTACATTAGAACAAACAATAGGCAATACGCCTCTGGTGAAATTACAACGAATGGGGCCGGATAACGGCAGTGAAGTGTGGTTAAAGCTGGAAGGCAATAATCCGGCCGGTTCGGTGAAAGATCGTGCGGCGCTTTCGATGATCGTCGAGGCGGAAAAGCGCGGGGAAATTAAACCGGGTGATGTGTTAATCGAAGCCACCAGTGGTAACACCGGGATTGCGCTGGCAATGATCGCTGCGCTAAAAGGCTATCGCATGAAATTGCTGATGCCCGATAACATGAGCCAGGAGCGTCGCGCGGCGATGCGTGCCTACGGTGCGGAGCTGATTCTGGTCACCAAAGAGCAGGGCATGGAAGGTGCGCGCGATCTGGCGCTGGAGATGGCGAATCGTGGCGAAGGCAAGCTGCTCGATCAGTTTAATAATCCCGATAATCCTTATGCGCATTACACCACCACCGGGCCGGAAATCTGGCAGCAAACCGGCGGTCGCATTACCCATTTTGTCTCCAGCATGGGGACGACCGGTACGATTACCGGCGTGTCGCGCTTTATGCGCGAGCAATCCAAACTGGTGACCATTGTTGGTCTGCAGCCGGAAGAGGGCAGCAGCATTCCCGGCATTCGTCGCTGGCCTGAGGAATATCTGCCAGGCATCTTCAACGCTTCGCTGGTGGATGAGGTGCTGGATATTCATCAGCGTGATGCGGAAAACACCATGCGCGAACTGGCAGTGCGGGAAGGGATTTTCTGCGGTGTAAGTTCCGGCGGCGCGGTTGCCGGAGCACTGCGGGTGGCAAAAGCCAACCCTGGTGCAGTGGTGGTAGCGATCATCTGCGATCGTGGCGATCGCTACCTTTCTACCGGGGTGTTTGGGGAAGAGCACTTTAGTCAGGGGGCGGGCATTTAAGGATTAATAGCATTGGAGGCTGATGACAAACGCAAAACTGCCTGATGCGCTACGCTTATCAGGCCTACAAGGTTCCTGTAATATATTGAATTAGCAATATTTTGTAGGCCGAATAAGGCGTTTACGCTGCATCTGGCATAAACAAAGTGCACTTTGTCAATAATCTGCTTTGTCGGCAGTTGTTGCTGCAGACAAATGCAGTTTTTAATTTTCGTGTGGAAACGTAGTAAGGTCATCAATCATTTTTTGAAGTATTGGTGAGTCCTGACCATCACCCCATTGAAGAATTTTTGCGGTAAGCTGATGACGGGCTAGTGCATTGAGTCCCATCTTTTTAAGTTTATGGGAGATTTTACCCATGACTTTAATCTGACCGAATGCAGTTGCGTAGGTAATCATATTGCTCTGGATAGTGCTCATTTCATCGGCTAGTAATTGCGCACGAATATCCTCTTCAAGAATACTTTCCATAGCGATATATTTCATACCCCAGATAGTTTCAATTAACATTTGAGGGAAATCAGCACAATCTAGATCCGGCTCTTTACGCAGGCTATTTTCAAGAACGTTTAGAGCATCAGCACCTTCATCGCTGCCAAAAGGAGATTCTTCATCCCAGCAACACACATAAAGTGGATCAGTAAAATGGCACTGGAAGTTTGGGTGTGACGTTTTAACATGTAACCCAATTTCTTCATCATCAAAATAGTAGCGATCCATGTAGTTAAAGTTTGGATCTTCTTGATAGCCTTTCTTCATTTTTGCGGCAATCAATTTACTGGCTTCTTTCAGACACTGTTCTTCATTATCGAACTCTTTTGTCTGGAATTTACCAATACTACCTACCTTGCCATAGTTGATAGCTAAACTATCCCCTTCGTAATCTATCCACCAAAATTTATTCGATTTTTCATCGTTATAAATAAAGCATTTTTTCATGTTACCTCCTGTAAATGCCTTGCCAAAGCGGATTAATTCCCTTCCGCAGGCACCGTTTTATCCGTCTGCGCAATTAACGCATGTAAAAAAGGTTGCGCGTTTTCATCGCTCTTACCGGGCATCTTCACGATATACGGCTTCCCGCTAATCGATGATGACGAAGCAACCTTATCAATAAATTGCTCAGCAGTATCAATGCGATTACGGGTATTGCCCAGCTTCAGACGCAAATGGGAAACCGCTTCATCGCAGGTATGTTCATCGCCGTTGCGCACAAATATCAAATCCTTTTTCTGTGCTAATCCCTCCAGCATGGCGTTGATGCGGGCTTCTTCGTGGGCGGTTAACTTCGCGTAAGCGGGGAGTGTCATTAGCAGCGTAATGACCAGACAAATGATTTTCTTCATTGAATTACCTTATCCTTGTTTTGTGATAGCCGATTTGACTGCCAGAATCAGGTAAAGTTTCGGTTGGAATACGATGAGGATCATCGGCAAGGAGAAAAAATTAAATGAGTAGTTTGTTGTTGTTTAACGATAAGAGCAGGGCATTGCAGGCGGATATCGTCGCCGTGCAGTCGCAAGTAGTGTACGGCAGCGTAGGCAACAGCATTGCCGTGCCTGCTATCAAACAGAACGGCCTGAATGTCTTTGCCGTGCCGACGGTATTGCTGAGCAATACGCCGCATTATGACACTTTCTACGGTGGTGCGATTCCGGACGAATGGTTTAGCGGTTATTTGCGTGCGCTTCAGGAGCGTGATGCGCTGCGCCAGCTGCGCGCTGTCACCACGGGCTATATGGGAACGGCATCGCAAATCAAAATCCTTGCCGAGTGGCTGACTGCGCTACGCAAAGACCATCCTGACTTATTGATTATGGTCGATCCGGTGATTGGCGATATTGATAGCGGAATTTATGTCAAACCTGACCTTCCTGAGGCATACCGACAATATTTACTGCCTCTGGCGCAGGGTATTACGCCTAATATCTTTGAGCTGGAAATCCTGACCGGTAAAGATTGCCGCGATCTCGACAGTGCCATTGCCGCAGCAAAAAGTTTGCTTTCAGACACCTTAAAATGGGTGGTCATTACCAGCGCCTCCGGTAACGAAGAAAATCAGGAGATGCAGGTGGTGGTGGTCAGTGCCGACAGCGTGAATGTCATTTCCCATTCTCGGGTAAAGACGGATCTTAAAGGAACAGGCGATCTGTTTTGCGCCCAGCTTATCAGTGGCTTGTTGAAAGGTAAGGAATTAACTGACGCGGTACATAGCGCGGGATTACGCGTGCTGGAGGTGATGCGCTATACCCAGCAGCATGGTAGTGATGAATTGATTTTGCCGCCCCTGACGGAAGCATAAAAAAATGGCGCCCATCGGCGCCATTTTTCACTGCGGCAAGAATTATTTCTTGATGCGAATAACCGGAGTTTCACCCACAGTCACGCTACCGGACAGTTTGATCAGTTCTTTGATTTCGTCCATGTTGGAGATAACAACCGGAGTCAGGGTAGACTTGGCTTTCTCTTCCAGCAGCGGGAGATCGAATTCAATCACGGTATCACCAACTTTCACGCGCTGACCTTCTTCAGCAATACGCTTGAAGCCTTCGCCTTTCAGTTCAACGGTGTCGATACCGAAGTGGACGAACAGTTCAACGCCGCTATCAGATTCGATAGAGAACGCGTGGTTGGTCTCAAAGATTTTACCAATGGTGCCGTCTACAGGCGCGACCATTTTGTTTCCAGTTGGTTTGATAGCAATGCCATCACCAACGATTTTTTCCGCAAAAACGACATCCGGCACGTCTTCGATATTGACGATCTCGCCAGAGAGCGGAGCAATGATCTCAATAGTTCCGGTATCCTTCTTGTCGTCGGAAACCAGAGATTTCAGTTTATCGAACAAACCCATGATCTTCTCCTAAGCAGTAAATTGGGCCGCATCTCGTGGATTAGCAGATTGTTTTTTCTTCAATGAACTTGTTAACCAGCGTCATTAACTCGTCCGTTGTCGGTTGAGCAAGAGCCTGCTCTGCTAACACCTTCGCATCTTCGAAGTTCGTGTTACGGATAATCTTCTTAATGCGCGGGATAGAAATGGCGCTCATAGAGAATTCGTCCAGACCCATCCCCAGCAACAGAAGTGTAGCACGTTCATCGCCAGCAAGCTCACCACACATGCCAGTCCATTTGCCTTCAGCATGAGAAGCATCAATAACTTGCTTGATCAAGTTCAGCACGGACGGTGACATTGGCTGGTAAAGGTGTGAAATCATATCATTACCACGGTCAACTGCCAGAGTGTACTGCGTTAAATCATTGGTGCCGATACTAAAGAAATCAACTTCTTTGGCTAAATGACGTGCAATTGTTGCGGCAGCCGGTGTTTCCACCATTACGCCGATTTCAATTGACTCGTCAAACGCTTTACCTTCGTCGCGCAGTTCCTGTTTGTAGATTTCGATCTCTTTGCGCAGTGCACGCACTTCTTCAACAGAGATGATCATCGGGAACATGATGCGCAATTTACCGAAAGCAGAGGCACGCAGGATAGCGCGGAGCTGATCGCGCAGGATCTCTTTACGATCCATCGCGATACGGATAGCGCGCCAGCCGAGGAACGGGTTCTCTTCTTTCGGGAAGTTCATGTATGGCAGCTCTTTGTCGCCGCCGATGTCCATGGTACGAACGATAACCGCTTGTGAGCCACACGCTTCAGCTACTGCTTTGTAAGCAGCAAACTGTTCTTCTTCAGTGGGCAGCGCGTCGCGGTCCATGAACAGGAACTCAGTACGATAAAGACCAACGCCTTCAGCGCCGTTACGCTCAGCACCTTCAACGTCACGAACCGTACCGATGTTAGCGCACACTTCTACCTGGTGACCGTCCAGCGTAATAGCTGGCAGATCTTTCAGTTTAGCAAGCTCTGCTTTTTCAGAAGCCACTTGCTCCTGAACAGCGCGCATTTTATCAATAACTTCGTTGGTTGGATTGACGTAAACCTGATTATTTACGGCATCCAGAATCAGATAGTCGTCATTTTTCACCTGAGAGGTGACGCTACCGGTACCCACGATAGCAGGCAGTTCCAGAGAACGCGCCATGATAGAGGTGTGGGAAGTACGGCCACCCGCGTCGGTGATGAAACCCAGCACCTTCTTCAGGTTCAGCTGTGCGGTTTCGGACGGCGTCAGGTCAGCGGCAACCAGAATGACTTCATCCTGAATGGCGCTCAGGTCGATAATCTTCAGGCCCAGGATGTTGCGCAGCAGGCGCTTACCGATATCACGTACGTCAGCCGCACGCTCTTTCAGGTATTCATCATCCAGCTCTTCCAGGGCAGAAGCCTGACCTTCGATAACTTCATGAGCAGCTGCGTCAGCTGTCATGTGCTTATCTTTAATCAGGGCTATGATTTCCTGCTCCAGCTCCTCATCTTCGAGCAGCATAATATGCCCTTCAAAGATGGCTTCTTTTTCTTCACCGAACGTTTCACCAGCTTTCGTTTTGATCGTTTCCAGCTGGGCTGATGCCTTGGCACGACCGCTCAGAAAACGTTCAACTTCCTGATCAACCTGGTCGGCAGAAATTTTTTTCCGGTCAATGACAATTTCGTCTTCTTTCAGAAGCAGAGCTTTACCGAAAGCGATACCCGGGGATGCTAAAATGCCTGAAATCATAACCCTACCTTACTTGTGACTGATTTTTAAAAGAACCCGGGAAATTACTCGAGTTCCGCCATCAGTTTAACCAGATGTTCAACCGCTTTCTGTTCGTCTTCGCCTTCTGCGGAGATAGTCACAACGGTACCTTGAGTCAGGCCCAGAGTCTGCAGTTTAAACAGGCTTTTCGCGCTGGCGCTTTTGCCGTTGGAAGTCACAGTAATTTCAGAAGTGAAGCCCTTAGCTTCTTTTACAAACTGGGCAGCAGGGCGGGTGTGCAGACCGTTCGGAGCGGTAATGGTAACTTCTTGCTGGAACATTGTATTTCCCCAACTTATAGGTTTAGTGTTGTGGAACTAAAGTCTAGCCTGGCGGTTCGACTTTAGCCTGTATTGTTAGCGCCAGTTTTTAACAGACGCGACGCACGAAGAGCGCAATACAGTCCTTTGCTGGCGGGTGTTGACCGCTGACGTTTCGTACGTCATTAAACATTATGCCGCTAAAGGAAGAATTGAACCAAATCATAAAATCGATTCAGCTATGGCTTTTCCTGTAACGATTAATTTCGCGCATCAAAATAATTAGTCTGGTTAAATACCAGTTCCGACAGGCTGAATCAATGCCAGGAGGGGCGAAAGTTTGAAGCAGGCCACAAAAAAGCACCTGAAAAGGTGCTTTTTTACGCATTTTTAACAAGCTGGCATTACTGTTGCAATTCTTTCTCAGTGAAGAGATCGGCAAACAATGCGGTGCTTAAATAACGCTCACCCGATGACGGTAGAATAACCACAATATTCTTGTTGGTAAAGCTTTCATCTTCTTGTAGTTTCAACGCTGCAGCAACAGCCGCTCCAGAAGAGATACCTGCAAGAATACCTTCCTCTTCCATCAGACGACGCGCGGTAGAAATAGCTTCTTCATTGGTGATGCCAATGACTTTATCGACCAGTTTGAGATCAAGGTTAGCCGGGATAAAACCAGCGCCAATCCCCTGAATTTTATGCGGGCCAGGTTTAATCTCTTCACCTGCCAGCGCCTGGGCGATAACCGGAGAATCGGTTGGCTCCACGGCGACAGAGATGAGATCGGTCTTGCCTTTGGTGCCTTTAATGTAGCGGCTGACGCCGGTCAGCGTACCGCCAGTCCCAACACCAGCAATAAATACATCAACCTGACCGTCGGTATCTTCCCAGATCTCCGGACCGGTGGTTTTTTCGTGAATTTCAGGGTTTGCCGGATTGCTGAATTGTTGCAGCAGTAGGTATTTCTCTGGATTGCTGGCGACAATTTCTTCTGCTTTTTGGATTGCGCCTTTCATGCCTTTAGCACCTTCGGTCAGCACCAGGTTTGCACCTAACGCTTTCAGCAGCTTGCGGCGTTCAATACTCATGGTTTCTGGCATGGTCAGGGTGAGTTTGTAACCGCGAGCGGCAGCCACATAGGCCAGTGCAATCCCGGTATTACCGCTGGTTGGTTCAACCAGTTCAACGCCTGGTTTCAGCACGCCGCGCTTTTCGGCATCCCAAATCATATTGGCACCGATACGGCACTTAACGCTGAAGCTGGGGTTACGAGATTCCACCTTCGCCAGAATGCGTCCGTTACCGATGCGATTCAGGCGAACCAGCGGCGTGTGACCGATAGTCAGCGAGTTATCTTCAAAAATCTTACTCATGGCCTGTCCTTAACTGTATGAAATTGGGATACAACAGGTAGCATACCCGCTCAGAGAATATGCGGAAGTAAGGATTTAGCATATCTATATGCAGAAGGGAAATAATGACATGCAAGATGGAATAAGGGGCGGCATAAGCCACCCCTGTTTCACACAAGCGCTTTACAAAATAACCGGTAGATTGTTACCGCCACATCGCGTGTTTATCGCGATAGCAATCGACCCACATCGCCGTCGCGCCACAAACGGCAACGGGCATAATGAACAGATTAAGCAGCGGGATCATCGTAAACAGGCTGGTTAAAGCACCAAACTGCATATTGGTGATTTTGCGTGTGCGCAGGGCGGTGCGCATCTCTTTAAACGGCACTTTGTGGTTATCGAAGGGGTAATCGCAATACTGGATGGCTAACATCCAGGCACTAAACAGGAACCACAGTACCGGCGCGACGGTTTGACCAATGCCAGGGATGAAGTAAAGAATTAGCAATACAATTGCGCGTGGCAGATACCAGGCAAATTTTTGCCATTCGCGTTTCATGATTCGCGGCACATCTTTCATGATACCGAAAATCCCGGTATCTGGCGGCGTAGCGCCAGTCAATCGTGCTTCCAGCTGTTCTGCCAACAAGCCATTAAACGGAGCGGCAATCCAGTTAGCAATCGTGGAGAAAAAATAGCCAAAAACTAACAGCACGGAGATGACGGCCAGAGGCCACAACACATAGCTCAGCCATTGTAGCCAGTCCGGAACGTAACTCATGAGCGTCGGGATCCAGACATCGAGCTGCGTAAAGAGCCACCAGAATGCGCCCCCCATCAACAAAATATTGACCAACAGCGGTAAAATAACAAAACGCCGAATCCCAGGTTGCGAGACGAGCTTCCAGCCTTGCGCAAAATAGTAAAAACCGCTGCGTGGGGCAGATGTGAATGATGAAACCATAATCAGGATGAGCTCCTTTTGACCAATCCCAGGAAAATTCTGCGTATTTTACCGGGTAATTGCGCAATGGACAGTTAGGATATGTTCGAAAAAACAGCAAAAAGCACGATTTCATCTATCTTTGTGCTGTGAAAGTTAATAGTGCACTTGCACTTGAGGTAATCGGCAAATACTCTTAGTGAGTAAATGTTTGCCGTGGTGGCAAGGTGTTAGAACAACAGAGAATATAATGATGCAGGATTTGCGTCTGATATTAATCATTGTTGGCGCGATCGCCATAATCGCTTTACTGGTACATGGTTTCTGGACCAGCCGTAAAGAACGATCTTCTATGTTCCGCGATCGGCCATTAAAACGAATGAAGTCAAAACGTGACGACGATTCTTATGACGAGGATGTCGAAGATGATGAGGGCGTTGGTGAGGTTCGTGTTCACCGCGTAAATCATGCTCCGGCTAACGCCCAGGAGCATGAGGCTGCTCGTCCGTCGCCGCAACACCAGTACCAACCGCCTTATGCGTCTGCGCAGCCGCGTCAACCGGTCCAGCAGCCCCCTGAAGCGCAGGTACCGCCGCAACATGCTCCGCGTCCAACGCAGCCGGTGCAGCAACCCGTGCAGCAACCTGCCTATCAGCCTCAGCCTGAACAGCCGTTGCAGCAGCCAGTTGCGCCACAGGTCGCGTCAGCGCCGCAGCCAGTGCATTCAGCGCCGCAACCGGCACAACAGGCTTTCCAGCCTGCAGAACCTGTAGCGGCACCACAGCCTGAGCCTGTAGCGGAACCGGCTCCAGTTATGGATAAACCGAAGCGCAAAGAAGCGGTGATTATCATGAACGTCGCGGCGCATCACGGTAGCGAGTTAAACGGTGAACTGCTTCTTAACAGCATTCAACAAGCGGGCTTCATTTTTGGCGATATGAACATTTACCATCGTCATCTTAGCCCGGATGGCAGCGGCCCGGCGTTATTCAGCCTGGCGAATATGGTGAAACCGGGAACCTTCGATCCTGAAATGAAGGATTTCACTACTCCGGGTGTCACTATCTTTATGCAGGTACCGTCTTACGGTGACGAGCTGCAGAACTTTAAGCTGATGCTGCAATCTGCGCAGCATATTGCCGATGAAGTGGGCGGTGTAGTGCTTGACGATCAGCGCCGTATGATGACTCCGCAGAAATTGCGCGAGTACCAGGACATCATCCGCGAAGTCAAAGACGCCAACGCCTGATACACTTAAGGCAAATTAACTCCTCTTCGAACCCCCGCTTGTCGGGGGTTTTTAGCATTGATGGTGCGATATGGAATCAATCGAACAACAACTGACAGAACTGCGAACGACGCTTCGCCATCATGAATATCTTTATCATGTGATGGATGCGCCGGAAATTCCCGACGCTGAATATGACAGGCTGATGCGTGAACTGCGCGAGCTGGAAACCAAACATCCAGAGCTGATTACACCTGATTCACCTACCCAACGTGTAGGTGCTGCGCCGCTGGCGGCTTTCAGCCAGATCCGCCATGAAGTGCCCATGTTGTCGCTGGATAACGTCTTTGATGAAGAAAGCTTTCTTGCTTTCAACAAACGCGTACAGGATCGTCTGAAAAGCAACGAAAAAGTGACCTGGTGCTGTGAGCTGAAACTGGATGGTCTTGCCGTCAGCATTCTGTATGAAAATGGCGTTTTAGTCAGTGCAGCGACCCGTGGCGATGGCACTACCGGCGAAGACATTACATCAAACGTGCGTACTATTCGCGCCATTCCGCTGAAGCTTCACGGCGAGAATATCCCGGCGCGTCTGGAAGTTCGTGGTGAAGTGTTCCTGCCGCAGGCCGGCTTCGAAAAGATCAACGAAGATGCGCGACGCACAGGCGGGAAAGTGTTTGCTAACCCGCGTAATGCGGCTGCAGGTTCACTGCGTCAGCTTGATCCGCGTATTACAGCGAAGCGACCGCTCACTTTTTTCTGCTATGGCGTCGGTGTTCTTGAAGGTGGCGAGCTACCGGATACTCATCTTGGCCGTTTACTGCAATTTAAAAAGTGGGGATTACCGGTCAGCGATCGGGTAACGCTTTGTGAATCGGCGGAAGAGGTGCTGGCGTTCTACCACAAAGTGGAAGAAGACCGCCCGACGCTGGGCTTTGATATCGACGGCGTGGTAATTAAGGTCAACTCACTGGCACAGCAGGAACAGCTTGGCTTTGTCGCGCGTGCCCCGCGCTGGGCAGTAGCGTTTAAATTTCCGGCGCAGGAACAGATGACCTTCGTGCGTGATGTCGAGTTTCAGGTTGGGCGTACTGGCGCGATTACGCCTGTTGCGCGTCTGGAACCTGTCCATGTTGCTGGCGTGCTGGTGAGTAACGCCACACTGCATAATGCTGACGAAATCGAACGCCTTGGTTTACGCATTGGCGATAAAGTGGTGATTCGCCGCGCTGGCGACGTGATCCCGCAGGTAGTTAACGTCGTGCTTTCTGAACGCCCGGAAGATACCCGTGAGGTTGTATTCCCGACGCATTGTCCGGTATGTGGTTCTGACGTCGAGCGTGTGGAAGGTGAAGCGGTTGCCCGCTGTACCGGAGGCCTGATTTGTGGTGCTCAGCGTAAAGAGTCGCTGAAACACTTTGTTTCCCGCCGTGCGATGGACGTTGACGGTATGGGCGACAAAATCATCGATCAACTGGTTGAAAAAGAATATGTCCATACCCCGGCGGATCTGTTCAAACTCACCGCAGGCAAACTGACCGGACTGGAGCGCATGGGGCCGAAATCGGCACAAAATGTGGTTAACGCGCTGGAAAAAGCGAAAGAAACTACCTTTGCCCGCTTCCTCTATGCACTTGGTATCCGTGAAGTCGGCGAGGCCACCGCAGCAGGTCTGGCGGCATATTTCGGCACGCTGGAAGCGCTGGAAGCCGCTTCGATTGAAGAGCTGCAAAAGGTGCCTGATGTTGGCATTGTCGTTGCCTCCCACGTTCACAACTTCTTTGCCGAAGAAAGCAACCGCAATGTCATCAGCGAGCTGTTGGCGGAAGGCGTTCACTGGCCTGCGCCGGTGGTGATTAACGCGGAAGAGATTGACAGTCCGTTTGCTGGTAAAACCGTGGTGCTTACGGGCAGCTTAAGCCAGATGTCGCGTGATGACGCTAAAGCTCGACTGGTCGAACTGGGGGCGAAAGTCGCGGGCAGCGTGTCGAAGAAAACCGATCTGGTGATAGCGGGTGAAGCTGCAGGATCTAAACTGGCGAAGGCGCAGGAACTGGGCATTGAAGTCATCGACGAAACGGAAATGCTGCGTTTGCTGGGTAGCTGAGATGGAAAAAGAGCAGCTGATTGAAATAGCCAATACGATAATGCCGTTTGGCAAATACAAAGGGCGTCGCTTAATCGACCTGCCGGAGGAGTATCTTCTGTGGTTTGCCCGCAAAGATGAGTTCCCGGCAGGGAAGCTCGGTGAGCTAATGCAAATCACGCTGCTGATTAAAACCGAGGGGCTGACGCAACTGGTCCAGCCCCTGAAACGCCCACTTTAAGCTTTATCGGCGCTGCTTTCCTGCTGCACCTGTAACTGTTCGGTCTGGCGTTTGTATCGACGCGCCAGCACCGCACAGACCATCAATTGGATCTGATGGAAAATCATCAGAGGCAGCACCATCATACCGATCACCGATGTGGGGAACAGAATGTTTGCCATCGGGATGCCATTTGCCAGACTCTTTTTCGAACCACAAAAGACGATAGTAATTTCATCTGCTTTATTGAAGCCCAGTCGGCGTGCCATAAAGACGTTAACTACAATCACGATAGCCAGAAGAACGCAGCTAACCACCACGATAAATAGCAATGATCCCCAGCCAACTTTATGCCAGATGCCGTTAACGACGGCTTCGCTGAACGCAGTATAAACCACCAACAGAATGGACGTCTGGTCAGTTTTCGCAATCCATTTTTTATTTCGTGACACCCAGTTGCCAATCCAAGGGCGAGAAAGATGTCCCAGCACAAACGGCAGCAGCAGTTGCAGCATTATCTTACCAACCTGCTCAAGGCTGCCCCCTGCACCGTGAACATTCATCACCAGACCAACCAGCAACGGTGAAAGGAAAATTCCCAGCAGGCTGGATGCCGACGCAGAACAAACCGCCGCCGCGACGTTACCGCCTGCCATTGACGTGAAGGCGATTGCAGACTGCACGGTAGCAGGAAGAATGCACAAGTAGAGAAAACCGGAGTAGAGCATCGGGTCGACATTTACCGGTTTCCACCAGGCAAACAGCACGCCCAGAATCGGAAACAGCACGAAGGTGCTGCACATTACCCACAAATGCAGTCGCCAGTGACCACCGCCAGCAATAATCGCCTCACGCGACAACTTCGCGCCGTGCATAAAGAACAGCAGAGCAATCGCTGCAGTGGTCAGATTTTCAAAGAAGGGAACGAAATCGCCTCTGGCCGGAAAGAAAGAGGCCAGCAACACCACTGTGATCAGGGTTAAGGTGAAAGGATCGAGGATACGAAAAAGTTTCATAAAGACTCCAGATGATCGATGCTTTCATTGTGCGTTCTTCTGATTGATAAATAAAACTGAATTGCTTAACAATTTGTGCGCGATAATGGAGAGTGAGTGGGGGCTCGCTTCGACTGGCGGGCTGAGTTGGGCAAGCAAATCCGAACGAATCAAATAAGGGCGGTCAATGAGTGCGCTTGATGACCGCTGTAATATTATTGCTGACGACCGTAGCCGTTTTAGTGTTATCAACGCAGGTTTAGAACTGATATTTTATTGAATAAATAATGCCATCCTGGAGGAAGGCTTCACCCAGTTTATTATCTGCGTAGCGATATTGAATCCCTGCCGTAAAATGCGGTGTCGCATTCCACCAAAACGCTACTGCTCCGTTTATACCTTCTTTTCCGCCATTACCTGCTGCATATGTAGCGTCGCGGTCAAATTCGTATTCATTCCAGTTAGTCAGGCTGAATTTTTCGCTACCAAGCGTGAAACTGTATCCGGCAACCCAGCCCAAAACATAGCCATTGTCACCGGTATAATAGGTTTGATCGGTGTAACGTTTCGCGAAGAATGGCTTAAACCAGTAACCATTTCCCGTAAAATTGTATCCAAGCCCGTAAAGGAATGTATCATCATAGAAGTTAACACGTTCAGGTGAACCGTAAGTCCCGTAAGCGTGAAGATAAAGATTCAGTCCTGTATCACCAAGATAAATGCGGTTGGTACTTTTAAAAGTATAACGTTGTTCACTGCCAGATTTTGAATGTCGGCCATTATAGAAGTTCTCCCAATCGAAGAACCCGTACATTTCTCCCCAACTAAAGTTAGCACCACCTTCTAATTCCAGATAGCCAAAATCATCTTTATGGGACTTATTACTGGTTTTCTCTGTCGTGCGGGATGTCCAGTCAAGATAATGCAGACCAATGTCAGCAAAGCCCCCTTTAAACTCGGCATAAGACATTTGCGGAAAAGCCATGGGAACCAGACCAAGGCTTAATGCAAGAAGCTGTTTTTTCATAGTATGTTCCACTTAAGTAATAAATTTAATGAATGTGATATGCTTACATATTTATGCTGTAATTATTTGGCATGTCTATTTTATTAGATTTATGACATCTCTAACCAATACATAATTATCACGTAATGATAGGGTGTCGATCTGAATGTGTTCAGGATTGATATCAAATTGCAATTGATATCCGTGGTAAAAAGTATTGGTAAATGTGATGAATTTCCGGTTATTTAAAGGGGGCTCAAAGTCGAAGGAGAAGATGGTGAATCTAAAACTACAATTAAAAGTACTTTCATTTCTGCAATTCTTTTTGTGGGGAAGTTGGCTCAATACATTCGGTTCCTATATGTTTATCACGCTGCGTTTTAAAGGCGAGGATATTGGTGCAGTCTATAGTACCTTGGGTATTGCAGCATTAATAACATCAACGTTATTTGGTATCGTGGCCGATAAATGGATTAGTGCTAAATGGATATATGCCGCTTGTCATTTATTTGGCGCGATAACATTATTTGTCGCTGCATCGGTTACCACGCCTTCGGCAATGTTCATTGTCATTTTACTTAACTCTCTCGTGTATATGCCAACGCTCGGTTTGAGTAATACAATTTCCTATTACCGCATACAAACTGCGGGGATGGATATTGTGACAGAATTTCCACCAATCCGTATTTGGGGCACGATTGGATTTATTGTCGCGATGTGGGCGGTGAGTTTGGCAGGTTTTGAATTAAGTCATATGCAATTGTATATCGGCGCGGCAGCTTCGTTAGGCTTGAGCCTGTTCACGTTGACATTACCGACTGTACCAGTGGCGAAATCTAACCAGGCGCAAGGAATGATAGACGTGCTCGGACTGCGTGCATTTGCACTGTTTAAGAACAGCAAAATGGCGATTTTCTTTATCTTTGCCATGCTGCTTGGGGCAGAACTACAAATTACCGGGATGTTTGGTAATACATTTCTCCACAGTTTTGAGAGTGTTCCAGAGTTTGCCAATAGCGTTGTTGTAACTCATGCTTCTATTTTGTTATCAATTTCTCAGATATCCGAAGTCTGCTTCATTCTTGCCATTCCCTTTTTCCTGAAAAAATACGGTATCAAAAATGTCATGCTGATGAGCATGGTGGCCTGGACGCTGCGTTTTGGTTTATTCGCTTATGGCGATCCTTCATTCGGCGGTACCATTCTGTTAATTCTTTCGATGATTGTTTATGGCTGTGCTTTTGACTTCTTCAATATATCTGGCTCGGTATTTGTTGAACAAGAAGTTGATCCATCGATTCGTAACAGCGCTCAGGGCGTTTTCCTGATGATGGCCAATGGTTTTGGTTGTATTCTGGGCGGTTTTATCAGTGGTAAAGTCGTCGATTATTTAACAACGGATGGCAATCCACAGTGGTCAACCATTTGGCTGGTATTTGCCGGATATTCACTGGTTCTGGCTCTCGCATTTATGGTGTTGTTTAAATATAAACACAACAGTAACCCGACAACATCCGGTCATTTCGCCTGATACGGAATTTATCAAAATTAATAATGTTTTATAGGATTAGCAAAGGAGGATATTATGGCAAATCAATTGTATAACCAGTGTCGGGTTTATTGTGCACCCTGGCGATTAGATGCTTTGAATTTAAATGATATCATTGATCAATGGATTGACGAGGGGCTGTTGCCGCCCCTGATCCATACTTTTCTTCCATATCGTGATGATGCCGGTGCCTCCAGTGAAGAAGAGATTTTTGTTAATGATGTCGCGAATATGGACAATAGTGTTGGGGTTATCGGTTATTTCGATGGTGGAACCTATGATTCCGGTTGTGCATGGGAAGTAGGCTATGCATGGGCTTTAGGGATGCCTGTTCACTTGGTAACGACAGACTTTCTTATATGGGCAGCGGGGAATTCTTCAGAGTTTTACCCTATAAGTAAGCTGATGAATTATGTGGCAAAAGTGGTTTCGGTGTCAGATTCCGATGCTAGCATCAGCAACTATCGTGAACAAACCAACGATATCATCAAGCGTGCGTTGCAAATTCTTCAACAAAATTTAATCGCCGACTTCGGCACGACGATTACTCCCGCTGTACCGATTACGCCATTGCCGATTGAGTATGACTATTATCTTGATCCTAACTTTATGTATACCGAACCCTCTCGGGGCTTACTGGAGAAAATCAAAGATGCGATCATTAGTGCAGGTAAGACTTTCATCGTTGGCGACAATATGAATGATATTGCGACTGATATTGATAACTTAAGAAAATCCAGACAGGCCATCTTTTATTCCGATACCTTCGAGCCGAATGTCGACACCGGTATTATGAATGGTATTGCCTATGCATTAGGACAGCAATCGATAGTTTATTGTAGCAAGCAACAAAAGTATCAATCTGCGCTCGCGACAGATTATTTGAATTTAATGATTACCTGGTCGTCAACGGTGGCGCATTCATTTGCGGAGCTTGAAACATTGATTGGTAACACAGAAAAATAATAGTTAATTTTACTGATTATCAGGTGAGTGATTGCCTGATAATCAGCTTTTGGTTAACCTCCAAAGAAAATTATACGGCCGTTATATTTCTCTGCTGGGGAACGATATGATCGATTTCAAAATCATATTGAATATCACAGGAAAATGTATTGGTCACTCGCGACTTTTTCTCGTTATAAAAAGATGCGACTCATATCTTACGAATAATGCATATTATAAGGACTTTCCATGACCCAACCTCATTTTTCACAAAACCCGTGGTATTGCGCAGATATCATTCGTCGACATAAACCAGATTTTACCCCACGCGTGGTGTTTATTTTGGGATCGGGGCTGGGAGCGTTAGCTGAACAAATAGAAGATGCTGTTGCCATTTCTTATAGCGATTTGCCGGGGTTTCCGGTGAGCACCGTACATGGCCATGCAGGAGAGTTGGTCCTCGGAGTGCTCTCTGGTGTGCCTGTAGCCTGCATGAAAGGTCGCGGTCATTTTTATGAGGGCCGGGGAATGACAGTCATGACTGATGCTATTCGCACGTTCAAGTTGTTGGGCTGTGAATTGTTGTTCTGCACCAACGCTGCAGGTTCGCTTCGTCCAGAAGTCGGTGCGGGTAGTCTGGTTGCGCTGAAAGATCACATTAATACGATGCCAGGCACACCGATGACAGGCCTTAATGATGAGCGTTTTGGCGAACGCTTTTTTTCATTAGCGAATGCTTACGATGCTGATTACCGCGCCGTTTTACAAACCGTCGCGCAGGAAGGAGGTTTTCCGCTGACAGAAGGGGTTTTTGTTTCTTATCCGGGGCCGAACTTCGAAACGGCGGCAGAAATTCGCATGATGCAGCTGATTGGTGGCGATGTTGTGGGTATGTCTGTAGTGCCTGAAGTGATTAGCGCACGTCATTGCGAAATGAAAGTCGTTGCCGTGTCCGCAATAACCAATATGGCAGAAGGCTTAAGTGATGTGAAATTGTCGCATGCCCAAACCCTGGCTGCAGCGGAGTTATCACGGCAAAACTTTATTAATCTGATTTGCGGATTCTTACGCAAAATCGCCTGAAAACAATAAAAATGGCCTCGCGGATGGGGCCATCTCACTGCGATAAGGAAATAAAAAATGAATATCGCAACGCGTTTAAAGGTAATGTCTTTCTTACAATACTTTATCTGGGGGAGTTGGTTAGTTACCCTCGGCTCTTACATGATAAACACCTTACATTTTACCGGGGCTGATGTCGGTATGGCATACAGTTCTAAAGGTATTGCGGCCATTATTATGCCAGCCGTTATGGGCATTATTGCCGATAAATGGTTACGGGCTGAACGTACCTATATGCTGTGTCACTTAATTTGTGCCGGGGTGCTTTTTTATGCCGCCTCTGTAACTGAACCGAATATGATGTTCTGGGTGATGTTGCTTAACGCGATGGCTTTCATGCCCACGATTGCGTTATCCAACAGTGTTTCCTATTCGTGTTTGGCGCAGGCCGGATTAGATCCGGTCACCAGTTTTCCGCCAATCCGTGTTTATGGTACCGTGGGATTTATTGTCGCAATGTGGCTGGTGAGTTTATTGCATCTGGAGTTAAGCAGTGTGCAGTTGTATATCGCCTCCGGAGCATCTCTAGTGCTAGCGGTCTATGCGTTAACGTTACCGAAAATTCCAGTGGCGGAACATAAGGCCAGTACGACGCTTTCCAGTAAATTAGGTCTGGATGCGTTTGTGTTATTTAAAAATCCACGTATGGCGATTTTCTTTTTATTTGCCATGTTATTAGGGGCGGTCCTGCAAATTACTAACGTTTTTGGTAATCCTTTTCTGCATGATTTTGCCCGCAACCCTGAGTTTGCTGATAGCTTCGTGGTGAAATATCCTTCCATTCTGCTCTCGGTATCACAAATGGCGGAAGTCGGCTTCATTCTGACTATTCCTTTCTTTCTGAAGCGTTTTGGCATCAAAACCGTCATGTTGATGAGTATGGTAGCGTGGACATTACGTTTTGGATTCTTTGCTTTTGGAGATCCGTCACCAGGTGGCTTTGTATTATTGCTGCTGTCGATGATTGTGTATGGCTGCGCGTTCGACTTTTTCAATATTTCCGGTTCAGTGTTTGTCGAGCAAGAAGTGGACTCCAGGATCCGCGCCAGCGCCCAGGGATTATTTATGACCATGGTCAATGGCGTTGGGGCGTGGGTTGGTTCTCTTCTGAGTGGCATGGCGGTTGACTATTTCACGGTTGATGGTGTTAAAGACTGGCAAACCATCTGGCTGGTATTTGCTGCGTATGCACTGGCCTTGGCGGTGATTTTTGCCCTGTTCTTCCGTTATAAACATGAACCTGAAAAAATGGCACAGAAATCATTGGCTCACTGATGTAAACAGGGTTTTCCTTGATTGCAATGTGCTAAGTTTGCAGCCTTACCCATACCGTATGGAGCGCAATAATTATGGAAAGTACACATCGTATTGATCTCAAGTTATTGCGCTATTTTCTTGCGGTCGCAGAAGAACTTCACTTTGGGCGGGCCGCTGCGCGGCTGAATATGTCGCAACCGCCATTAAGTATTCATATCAAAGATCTGGAACAACAGTTGGGCACTTTGCTGTTCGTTCGGCATTCGCGCAGTGTGGCGCTCACTCATGCAGGAAAAATTTTATTGGAAGAGTCACGTCGATTGCTGGCTAACGCCAGCCAGGCGCTGGCTCGAGTAGAACAGATTGGTCGTGGTGAAGCAGGGCGTATTGAGCTGGGCGTGGTGGGAACCGCGATGTGGGGGCGAATGCGTCCGGCAATGCGGCGGTTTTTGAAAGAGTGCCCTAATGTTCATGTCTCATTTCGTGAAAAATCCCCAGGGATGCAAATGGCGTTGCTTGAGCGGCGGGAACTGGACGCTGGTATCTGGCGGATGGCGATTGAACCAACAGTAGGATTTACCAGCCTGCGATTACACGAATCATCGTTTCTGGTGGCAATACCGGAAGATCATTATCTGGCTTGCGAAAACGCTATCCCGTTAATGGCATTACGCAATGAATACTTTGTGACGCTGCCATCGGTCCATTCCGACTGGGCGTTTTTACAGCGTGTCTGTCAGCAGGCGGGGTTTTCACCGATGATCGTCCGCGAGGCCGTAGAGCCGCAAACCGTACTGGCGATGATCAGTATGGGGCTGGGTGTAACATTAATGGCAGATAGCTATGCCCAAATGAGCTGGCCGGGGGTGGTATTTCGTCCACTCGAGGAACGTATTCCAGCAGACTTGTATATTGTTTATGAACAGCAACAGGCAACACCAGCGCTGGAGAGATTAGTTAATGCTTTGATAGCATGAAAGAAAATATTGCAGATAGCAAAAAAGCGCCTTTAGGGCGCTTTTTTACATTGGTGGGTCGTGCAGGATTCGAACCTGCGACCAATTGATTAAAAGTCAACTGCTCTACCAACTGAGCTAACGACCCG
>NZ_PTRX01000090.1:0-1372 GCF_002966045.1 Escherichia sp. MOD1-EC5189
TTTTTTTACTCCTTCTTTAGAGTAACGATTTACTTCTTTGAGAACTTTCGGTGAGAACAAATTATCTATTTCATCTCGTGCGATGATTTCATTATAGTAAACCTCTGATTTTCCTTGATCTTCTTTCGACATACCGCCTTCAAGAACACAATCCTTGAAAGGAAAATCCAGCACCACATCAGAACTGTAATCAAGGTATTTACCTTCGCTAGTTAATCCCACTTTGTTCCGGTATTTAGTGAAGCTATTAGCCCAATATTCTTTGTATTTTAGAAGACCACATAATTTGTCAAAGTCAAAGATAAAAATGCCATCAATATCCGCACCATAAACAGAGCGGACTTTTTCATTATCGACCAATGCCTTGATAAGGTCTGGCTGCTTTTGACTGATAGCGTCACTCACCATTGAACGTTGTAATTCCTCTCCGTTCCAGAATTGCGGGAATGCTTTTAAAACCTTGTTAAGTTCTTTTATTAATTCGGTCTGCATGTCATGGCCTTATGACTGTTAAATATTGGAATGATTGTAAGGTATAGCGTTCGGTGCTGGAACCCGACAGCTATGAGTTGGATGCAGTTGCGGGGAAATGCATCAGAATGGGTGGTATTTAACATAAACGCTCTTGCGCGCACCACTAAAACGCGCTGAACGCGATTCTGACGCAAACACCGCAAAAAGAGATGTTTTACCAGTGAAAACCAGAAAAATGCGTCAGGATCGTTTTCAGCTCGATGCATAGCTATGCATGAAAGTGAATGACGATCGGTTTGAGTGCATTCGGTGCCAATAAGGCACATTTTCAGACATTTTCAGTTCGTGAATTCCAGGCATATCTGAGCAGACACCCCTAGGGGCGCTGCTAGGGGTGTCCTGTAAAAAAATGCGACGCGTCCCTAGGGACGCCCATACCTTAATTAACTGTTTTTTATAAAGATTGTCAGTACTGACCCTAAGTAGGGTCGCCATAGCGTCGCCATAGGGTCGTCAACGACGTGCTTTTGCATAAATCTGAAAAAGAAAATACATTTTTGAAACCATAACAACATGATTTCAAAAGCAAATCAGCAAAAAATTAGTTTTGCGTGGGGTGTGGGCATTTCAGGCATGAGAACAGACTCGCGTTTTTCCGGGGTATCTGCGGAATTTTTGATAAAAAAAACCTCGACGCAGAGCGAAATTTTATGCAACAGCGGCTGTACAGCACAGGGATTATTTATCAGTTGATATGCTGTGCCATGATACCTCCTAAAAAACAGGACAGGATGTGCAATTGTAATACCGTCGCGCGCAACGTCTTACAATTACCACCTGGTCAGGGTCCACCCGACACCCGGTACTGACGGAGAACAACCGAAGGTGAACAAACAGC
>NZ_PTRX01000091.1:0-1258 GCF_002966045.1 Escherichia sp. MOD1-EC5189
TGATCTTACCCAGCAATAGTGGACACGCGGCTAAGTGAGTAAACTCTCAGTCAGAGGTGACTCACATGACAAAAACAGTATCAACCAGTAAAAAACCCCGTAAACAGCATTCGCCTGAATTTCGCAGTGAAGCCCTGAAGCTTGCTGAACGCATCGGTGTTACTGCCGCAGCCCGTGAACTCAGCCTGTATGAATCACAACTCTACAACTGGCGCAGTAAACAGCAAAATCAGCAGACGTCTTCTGAACGTGAACTGGAGATGTCTACCGAGATTGCACGTCTCAAACGCCAGCTGGCAGAACGGGATGAAGAGCTGGCTATCCTCCAAAAGGCCGCGACATACTTCGCGAAGCGCCTGAAATGAAGTATGTCTTTATTGAAAAACATCAGGCTGAGTTCAGCATCAAAGCAATGTGCCGCGTGCTCCGGGTGGCCCGCAGCGGCTGGTATACGTGGTGTCAGCGGCGGACAAGGATAAGCACGCGTCAGCAGTTCCGCCAACACTGCGACAGCGTTGTCCTCGCGGCTTTTACCCGGTCAAAACAGCGTTACGGTGCCCCACGCCTGACGGATGAACTGCGTGCTCAGGGTTACCCCTTTAACGTAAAAACCGTGGCGGCAAGCCTGCGCCGTCAGGGACTGAGGGCAAAGGCCTCCCGGAAGTTCAGCCCGGTCAGCTACCGCGCACACGGCCTGCCTGTGTCAGAAAATCTGTTGGAGCAGGATTTTTACGCCAGTGGCCCGAACCAGAAGTGGGCAGGAGACATCACGTACTTACGTACAGATGAAGGCTGGCTGTATCTGGCAGTGGTCATTGACCTGTGGTCACGTGCCGTTATTGGCTGGTCAATGTCGCCACGCATGACGGCGCAACTGGCCTGCGATGCCCTGCAGATGGCGCTGTGGCGGCGTAAGAGGCCCCGGAACGTTATCGTTCACACGGACCGTGGAGGCCAGTACTGTTCAGCAGATTATCAGGCGCAACTGAAGCGGCATAATCTGCGTGGAAGTATGAGCGCAAAAGGTTGCTGCTACGATAATGCCTGCGTGGAAAGCTTCTTTCATTCGCTGAAAGTGGAATGTATCCATGGAGAACACTTTATCAGCCGGGAAATAATGCGGGCAACGGTGTTTAATTATATCGAATGTGATTACAATCGGTGGCGGCGGCACAGTTGGTGTGGCGGCCTCAGTCCGGAACAATTTGAAAACAAGAACCTCGCTTAGGCCTGTGTCCATATTACGTGGGTAGGATCA
>NZ_PTRX01000092.1:0-1185 GCF_002966045.1 Escherichia sp. MOD1-EC5189
CCAGCGGCTGGCGAACGGCAGGAACGACCCCGGACGGCAGATTACGCATGCTTTTCGGTTCCGGCTCCACCAGTACCCGGGTATTGTGGAATACCGGCATGGATTCACGGCCCGGCTTAACGACCACCAGCCCGAGTTCCGGTACCAGAACAGGTCGAAGTAATACCCGCACGTTACCTCCAGAGGCGTTGCTGGAATGTACGGGACGGACGCGGTGGGCGTTCGGAGTAAGGCAATCTGACTGAGATTATCCAGTGACGGTAGTCGAGGCTAAGGGCTTTTTTAACCTCGTATCCGCGCCTGCGGTAACACTGAATTATCCATTCAGCCTGCTCTTCAGTGCATGGAGGGTGTTGGAACCATTCAGACTTGAATGCGTGAGAATACCGCTCGTGCGTGCAGACAAGAACGGGCGAATTATCAGAATTGTAATATTTTACGTTGCGTGCCATCGGTTTTCTCCGGTGGCACGGTGTTACTCAGCGGGAGTTCAGCCCCGCGCAAGATTGTAGATGAGTTTATTCTTCTGCAAAAGCTGAAAAGCCTGCTTTTATTCCGATCTCTTTCAGTGCCTGTAATGAAGTGACAAACTCACCTTCGCGCAAGATAAATCCGTCTGTCACTCGACCATCCACAAAATTAATTAACGCAGCCCCATTCTTTCGCAAACACATAATGCGGTAATGACTAACAAGATTTCCATTTTCAACGCACACAGCATAGAGGCCATCTTCACAAAAAATTTTACGCAGTTCTTCGATGTTCATCATCAGAATTCTTCCGGATAATTAGCTCTCCCCTTTAAGGGACCATCCCTCTTATCCCTGCGCGCTACTTAAGTATTTTTGATTCTATTCCGGCACCGTCCAGAACTTCAAACGCGTTGAAAATAAAAACAAAAACCCGCCGAAGCGGGTTAAGTGCGGGTGCGTTGAGGATGCCTGCCACATCAGAGGTGGCGAGGGATTTCTCCCTCGCCGGGTCTCTTACTCCTCAGGTTCGTAAGCTGTGAAGACAGCGACCTCCGTCTGGCCGGTTCGGATTCGTACCTCGCAGAGGTCTTTCCTCGTTACCAGTGCCGTCACTATGACGGTTAAACAGATGACGATCAGGGCGATTAACATCGCCTTTTGCTGCTTCATAGCCTGCTTCTCCTTGCCTTTCGGCACGTAAGAGGCTAACCTA
>NZ_PTRX01000093.1:0-1156 GCF_002966045.1 Escherichia sp. MOD1-EC5189
CGGTGTTCACACTGCGGATATAAAAGTAATAATCATGGCCCGGTTTGATATTGATACTGGCGGCTATCCAGTACAGCCCCGTGCCAAGGTAGCGGGCTGTGGTTTCAACCTGCCTGATATCGGTAATCCGCGTTTCCGAGAACCAGAACTCAAATTGTACCGTCGGATCATAAACCGCAAGATGCGGCGTGGCGGTTATCTGAAAATAGCCCGGTGTCAGCTCAATCCGAGACGGCGCTGCCGGTGCGGCAATCCGGAACGATACCGATGCCGGATCGCCCTGCTGTCCCCACGCATTTACAGCCCGGACAGTCAGCCTGTAGTTCCCCAGCGCCAGTTGCGTGAAGCGGTATGTGGTTTCCGTCGTCCTGGCCGTACTGACCAGCCGCTCACTGCCGTCGTCCGCTGTTACGGTCAGACGGAGCAGGAAGCTCACGCCCTTCACCACCTTCGGTGTGTCCCATCGCGCCAGCACCTGATATTCCCCGCTGTCTGCGGTGACTTCTGCGGTCAGATGCTGCACTGCTGGCGGCGTGACACCATTCACCGTGCCGCTCTGGTCGCCGTCAAAGTGCGCCCCGTTATCCACGATGGCCTCTTTTTCCGGTACATGCTGCACGGCGGTGATGGCATACGTGCCGTCATCGTTCTCACGGATACTCACGCAGCGGAACAGGCGCTGGCGCAGCGTCGGCAGCTTCAGCCCCCACACGCTGTACTCGGCAACGCCGTCAGGAACCCGGCTCACTTTCACCTTCACGCCGTCGGTGACGGACTGGACCTCCACGCTCACCGGATTACCCTGCCCGTCAACCAGGCTTATCAGCGTGGTGCCGGAGGATGGCAGCGTGATTTCACGGTCGAGCGTCAGTGTCCGGGTCTGGCTGTTCACCGCCAGCACACGCCCGCCGGTGCTGATCCCCGCATAGTCATCATCACAGATTTCAATGACATCACCTGGTACATGGCGAAGCCCTTCGGCACCCACGCTGAAGTCCACGGTCTGCGTTTCCAGCAGTTCCGTTTTAATCAGCCACAGCCCGGCGCGGTGCGCCTGCCCCCGGCTGGTACAGCCAAAGGCATCCATCTTCGTGACGTTACGACCGTAACGGGCAATGGCCTGCGTGTCCTCCACAAGCTCTGTCGCCGTCTCCCA
>NZ_PTRX01000094.1:0-1035 GCF_002966045.1 Escherichia sp. MOD1-EC5189
GCCGGACAGAGCAATTGCCTTCTAAGCAATCGGTCACTGGTTCGAATCCAGTACAGCGCGCCATATTCATTCTTCCAGATTCCTTCCGGCAGAGCCTTATACTGGAATATACCTGGCTCAGGATATTGTTGAAAATATTATATGTTTGTCAAAAATAAAAGTTCTGTTAAGTATTGATTGAGTGTTTGTTATACGGTCTAATGGTTTTTTCAGCATTAAATATTTATCATTCATATGGTGTGGGTAGAGTGAATATTGATGAGGCGTCGGGGTGTTTCATCCTTAGGCAGCGTATTGATATAGTCAATGCAGCACGAGCAAAGGCCTTCAGCCGTTTGACAGTTTTGTTCTGTGCTCCTGATCGTCTTTCGGGAAGAGACGTTATTATTCTGAATAGTGATGCTATACAGAGGGTTTGCGATGAGTTCATGGTTGCTAATTCAGAATTATTTGCTCTTGTTCAGGAGTACAACAGAATAGCCAGGACCTGTGGTATGGATGAACTTCGGATTACTCATCTGGGGTAGATACATATCTGGATTATCACCTGTTACGGTAAAAAGTGATTGCTTACTGTTTTTGTGAATGGCATTGCAGCAGCCGGATAATGTCAGTGCTGGCTGACGGTGTGCTGGTGGCGGGTGTGGTGGTTGTTGCTTTCCCGTTGCTGAAAAAGAAAACGCCAGACTGTTAGCCGGGTATCAGTTAGCGGGAGAAATTTTTAAATACTTCACAATTCAGGCGGTTGACTGTTCTCTGGTTTGCGGGGAGTTTGTTAAAAGAAACTGGCATGGTGAATCCCCCTGTGCGGAGGGGCAATCAGCGAGTAGGTATATGGGATAATCGCGGATTCAGGTGCTGGTACTGAATTCACCGGGAGGCACCCGGCACCATGCACTTCAATAGATTCTCTCCACATTATGGATATTCTTTCAGAATATCCCACGCAGACTTTGTGTAGACTGGCCCCCTGAATCTCCAGACAACCAATATCACTTATTTAAGTGATAGTCTTAATACTAGTTTTTAGACTAG
>NZ_PTRX01000095.1:0-1038 GCF_002966045.1 Escherichia sp. MOD1-EC5189
TGGGAAATCGATCTGACAGAGGTCGGTGGTGAACGTTATTTTTTCTGTAATGAGCAGAACGAAAAAGGTGAGCCGGTCACCTGGCAGGGGCGGCAGTATCAGGCATACCCCATTCAGGGGACGGGATTTGAACTGAACGGTAAGGGCAGTGCTGCCCGTCCGACACTGACGGTCTCTAACCTGCACGGCATGGTCACCGGGATGGCGGAAGACCTGCAGAGTCTGGTCGGCGGAACGGTGGTCAGGCGTAAGGTTTACGCCCGTTTTCTGGATGCGGTGAACTTCGTCAACGGAAACAGCGACGCCGATCCGGAGCAGGAGGTGATCAGCCGCTGGCGCATCGAGCAGTGTAGCGAACTGAGTGCGGTCAGTGCCTCCTTTGTGCTCTCCACACCGACGGAAACGGATGGTGCTGTTTTTCCGGGGCGCATCATGCTGGCCAACACCTGCACCTGGACCTATCGCGGTGATGAGTGCGGTTATAGCGGTCCGGCTGTCGCTGATGAATATGACCAGCCGACGTCCGATATCACGAAGGATAAATGCAGCAAATGCCTGAGTGGTTGTAAGTTTCGCAATAACGTCGGCAACTTTGGCGGCTTCCTTTCCATTAACAAACTTTCGCAGTAATCCCATGACACAGACAGAATCAGCGATTCTGGCGCACGCCCGGCGATGTGCGCCAGCGGAATCGTGCGGCTTCGTGGTGAGAACGCCGGAGGGGGAAAGATATTTTCCCAGCGTGAATATCTCCGGTGAGCCGGAGGCGTATTTCCGGATGTCGCCGGAGGACTGGCTGCGGGCAGAGATGCAGGGTGAGATTGTGGCGCTGGTCCACAGCCACCCCGGTGGTCTGCCCTGGCTGAGTGAGGCTGACAGGCGGCTGCAGGTGCAGAGCGATTTGCCTTGGTGGCTGGTCTGCCGGGGTGAGATTCATAAATTCCGCAGTGTGCCGCATCTTACCGGGCGGCGCTTTGAGCACGGGGTGACGGACTGTTACACGCTGTTCCGGGATGCTTACCATCTGGCGGGGATTGA
>NZ_PTRX01000096.1:0-956 GCF_002966045.1 Escherichia sp. MOD1-EC5189
GACACCCCGACCCGTCACTACGCACACGTAGACTGCCCGGGGCACGCCGACTATGTTAAAAACATGATCACCGGTGCTGCTCAGATGGACGGCGCGATCCTGGTAGTTGCTGCGACTGACGGCCCGATGCCGCAGACTCGTGAGCACATCCTGCTGGGTCGTCAGGTAGGCGTTCCGTACATCATCGTGTTCCTGAACAAGTGCGACATGGTTGATGACGAAGAGCTGCTGGAACTGGTTGAAATGGAAGTTCGTGAACTTCTGTCTCAGTACGACTTCCCGGGCGACGACACTCCGATCGTTCGTGGTTCTGCTCTGAAAGCGCTGGAAGGCGACGCAGAGTGGGAAGCGAAAATCCTGGAACTGGCTGGCTTCCTGGATTCTTACATTCCGGAACCAGAGCGTGCGATTGACAAGCCGTTCCTGCTGCCGATCGAAGACGTATTCTCCATCTCCGGTCGTGGTACCGTTGTTACCGGTCGTGTAGAACGCGGTATCATCAAAGTTGGTGAAGAAGTTGAAATCGTTGGTATCAAAGAGACTCAGAAGTCTACCTGTACTGGCGTTGAAATGTTCCGCAAACTGCTGGACGAAGGCCGTGCTGGTGAGAACGTAGGTGTTCTGCTGCGTGGTATCAAACGTGAAGAAATCGAACGTGGTCAGGTACTGGCTAAGCCGGGCACCATCAAGCCGCACACCAAGTTCGAATCTGAAGTGTACATTCTGTCCAAAGATGAAGGCGGCCGTCATACTCCGTTCTTCAAAGGCTACCGTCCGCAGTTCTACTTCCGTACTACTGACGTGACTGGTACCATCGAACTGCCGGAAGGCGTAGAGATGGTAATGCCGGGCGACAACATCAAAATGGTTGTTACCCTGATTCACCCGATCGCGATGGACGACGGTCTGCGTTTCGCAATCCGTGAAGGCGGCCGTACCGTTGGCGCGGGCGTTGT
>NZ_PTRX01000097.1:0-850 GCF_002966045.1 Escherichia sp. MOD1-EC5189
TGATGATAATGAATTAAATTATTTGGCCTCGTTGGCTGATGATATTTTTGGCCGAAAAAATAGGATTGCTATATTCCCAAGAATAACAAAGAAAGGAGGGAAATCCGCCAGCATTTTCGCAAAGAATCATGATTACATACTGCTTTATGTTAGAAGTTTAGAAAACAAGCGTATGTATGCAGTTTCGCACGACGACGATAATTTCAAATATAAAGATGAGTACTTTGCTGAGAGAGGAAGCTACAAACTCAACCAAACCTTGGATTATGATAGCCTTCAATACAGCAAATCACTTGATTATATAATAGAAATCAATGGTGAGAAATATTACCCAGGTGGTGATGAAAATTTATTTAATGATAGAATGAATGGCAAGCATAACAGGGCGGACTGGGCTTGGAGATGGAGTAGGAAATTATTCGATTTTGGGTTTGAAAATGGGTTTATTGAAATAAGAAATGGCGGACAAAGGCCAAGGATATATACAAAAACATATCAAAATGCAAAGATATCAAAGGACGGAAATGATTATGTCATAACCTACTTTGATAGAACAAAGCCATTGTCAACACTTGAGTTTACTGAAAACAAGTATTCTAACGACAATGCGACAAAACACATTAGCTCCCTCTTAGGGAAAAATATATTTGATTATACAAAACCAGAAACCCTATTGGCTAAGCTAATCGAAATAACATCTACTAAAAATGACCTAATTCTAGACTTTAATCTTGGTAGTGGAACTACAGCTGCTGTTGCTCACAAAATGGGGCGTCGCTATATCGGTATTGAGCAGATGGAGTACATCAACGACATTACGGTACCTCGCCTGAAAAAAGTCATCGAAGGT
>NZ_PTRX01000098.1:0-788 GCF_002966045.1 Escherichia sp. MOD1-EC5189
AAAACAATTCAGCTGACCAGTCAACTGGCTGAAGAAGAGCGCGCTCAGCGTCAGCAACATGACCTGGATATCGCCACGGTGGGTATGGGTGATCAGCAGCGGCAGCGATATCAGGTACAACTGAGCCTTCGCCAGAAATACCAGCAACAGCTGGAGCAGTTGAGGCGGGATAGTGAGCAGAAAGGGACATATAACACGGATGACTACAGAAAGGCCGAGCAGGCGCTGACGGAGAGCCTGAACAGGCAACTGAATGAGAATCGCCGTTACTGGCAACAGCTTGAAATTGCTCAGGGTAACTGGAAAAACGGTGCCATGCGGGCGTTTCAGAATTTCACGGCAGATGCGGATAATGCGGCAGGCACTGCGGAGCAGATGCTTACAGCGGCATTTAATAGTGCAGGTAATGCACTGGCAACATTCTGTACCACCGGAAAACTGAACTTCAAATCTTTTACCGCCTCGCTCCTTTCTGATCTGGCAAAAATCATGGCTCAGATGTCCATGATGCAGGCAGTTAAGGGGATTGGTTCGGCGTTTGGCTGGGGGAGTGCAGCAACTGCCAGTGTGACGCCCAATGCTGATGGTGGTGTTTATCAGTCTGCTGATTTGAGTCGCTACAGTGGCACGGTGGTTAACCGTCCGACGTTTTTTGCTTTTGCAAAAGGTGCAGGTGTGATGGGGGAAGCTGGGCCTGAAGCCATTCTGCCTCTGCGTCGTGGTGCTGACGGTAAGCTGGGGGTTGTGGCGGATATTGGTGGTTCAGGTATGGCGATGTTTGCCCCGCA
>NZ_PTRX01000099.1:0-779 GCF_002966045.1 Escherichia sp. MOD1-EC5189
AAAACAATTCAGCTGACCAGTCAACTGGCTGAAGAAGAGCGCGCTCAGCGTCAGCAACATGACCTGGATATCGCCACTGTGGGTATGGGTGATCAGCAGCGGCAGCGATATCAGGTACAACTGAGTCTTCGCCAGAAATACCAGCAACAGCTGGAGCAGTTGAGGCGGGATAGTGAGCAGAAAGGAACATATAACACGGATGACTACAGAAAGGCCGAGCAGGCGCTGACGGAGAGCCTGAACCGACAACTGAATGAGAATCGCCGTTACTGGCAACAGCTTGAAGTTGTGCAGGGTAACTGGAAAAACGGAGTCCTGCGTGCATTTCAGGATTTTACCGTGGATGCAGATAATACGGCAGGAACAGCAGAACAGGTGTTCTCGTCAGCCTTCAGCAACATGGGAAATGGCCTGGCAACTTTTGTCACTACCGGCAAACTCAATTTCAAATCCTTCACCTCTTCTGTGCTGTCAGATATGGCGAAAATCCTGGCGCAGGCAACCATGATGAAATCGATAAAAGGGATTGGCAGTGTACTGGGATTTGATCTCAGCAGCCTTTCCCTGAATGCCAATGGGGGGATTTATCAGTCTGCTGATTTGAGTCGTTACAGTGGCACGGTGGTTAACCGTCCGACGTTTTTTGCTTTTGCAAAAGGCGCGGGTGTGATGGGGGAAGCGGGACCTGAAGCCATTCTGCCACTGCGTCGTGGTGCTGACGGTAAGCTGGGGGTTGTGGCGGATATTGGTGGTTCAGGTATGGCGATGTTTGCCCCGCA
>NZ_PTRX01000009.1:0-164062 GCF_002966045.1 Escherichia sp. MOD1-EC5189
GCACCGGTGATCATGTTTTTAACATAGTCGGCGTGCCCCGGGCAGTCTACGTGTGCGTAGTGACGGGTCGGGGTGTCATATTCAACGTGAGAAGTGTTGATGGTGATACCACGAGCTTTTTCTTCCGGCGCGTTATCGATCTGGTCGAATGCACGAGCAGCACCGCCGTAGGTTTTAGCCAGTACGGTGGTGATTGCAGCGGTCAGAGTAGTTTTACCGTGGTCAACGTGGCCGATAGTACCAACGTTAACGTGCGGTTTTGTACGTTCAAATTTTTCTTTAGACACGGCTATATTCCTTACTATAGTGCTCTCCCCTTCAGGAGAGAGCACGGGACTTTGGTATTAACCCTTAGGCTTATTTACCACGGGCTTCAATTACGGCCTGAGCAACGTTACTCGGCGCTTCATCATACTTCAGGAATTCCATGGTGTATGATGCACGACCTTTGGTCAGAGAACGCAGCTGAGTTGCATATCCGAACATTTCAGACAGCGGTACTTCAGCGTGGATCTTAACGCCAGTAACTTCAGATTCCTGACCTTTGAGCATACCACGACGACGGCTCAAGTCACCGATAACGTCACCGGTGTTCTCTTCCGGAGTTTCTACTTCAACCTTCATGATCGGCTCAAGCAGAACTGGTTTCGCTTTCTTAAAGCCTTCTTTAAAGGCGATAGAAGCAGCCAGTTTAAACGCCAGTTCAGAGGAGTCAACGTCATGGTAAGAACCGAAGTGCAGACGAATACCCATGTCTACTACCGGGTAGCCTGCCAGCGGACCTGCTTTCAGCTGTTCCTGGATACCTTTATCAACGGCCGGGATGTATTCGCCAGGGATTACACCACCTTTAATGTCGTTGATGAACTCGTAGCCTTTCGGGTTTGAACCCGGCTCCAGCGGGTACATGTCGATAACAACATGACCATACTGACCACGACCACCAGACTGTTTCGCGTGTTTACCTTCAACATCGGTAACTTTCTGGCGGATAGTTTCACGGTAAGCAACCTGCGGTTTACCTACGTTCGCTTCAACGTTGAATTCACGCTTCATACGGTCAACGATGATGTCGAGGTGCAGTTCGCCCATACCCGCGATGATGGTCTGGTTAGATTCTTCGTCAGTCCATACACGGAAAGACGGGTCTTCTTTAGCCAGACGGCCCAGAGCCAGACCCATTTTTTCCTGGTCAGCTTTGGTTTTCGGTTCAACTGCGATGGAGATTACCGGCTCAGGGAATTCCATACGTTCCAGAATGATCGGCGCATCCGGGTCACACAGGGTGTCACCAGTGGTTACGTCTTTCAGACCGATAGCAGCAGCGATGTCGCCCGCGCGAACTTCTTTGATCTCTTCACGTTTGTTAGCGTGCATCTGAACGATACGACCGAAACGCTCACGTGCAGCTTTCACGGAGTTCAGTACGGTATCACCAGAGTTAACCACACCGGAGTAAACACGGAAGAAGGTCAGGTTACCAACAAACGGGTCGGTAGCGATTTTGAACGCCAGAGCAGAGAACGGCTCGTCATCACTTGCGTGACGTTCAGCCGGAGTATCTTTACCGTCGTCCAGGATACCGTTGATCGCAGGTACGTCAACCGGGGATGGCAGGTAATCAATTACCGCATCCAGCATCGCCTGAACACCTTTGTTCTTGAACGCAGAACCACAGGTTACCAGGATGATTTCGTTGTTCAGAACGCGCTGACGCAGAGCACCTTTAATCTCTTCTTCAGTCAGTTCTTCACCACCCAGGTATTTTTCCATCAGCTCTTCAGAAGCTTCAGCTGCGGATTCGATCAGGTTCTGGTGCCATTCGTTAGCCAGTTCAACCATGTCTGCCGGGATATCTTCGTATTCGAAGGTTACGCCCTGGTCAGCGTCGTTCCAGTTGATAGCTTTCATTTTCACCAGGTCAACAACACCGGTGAAATGTTCTTCAGCACCAATCGCCAGCTGCAGCGGAACCGGGTTCGCGCCCAGACGGGTTTTGATCTGGTTAACAACTTTCAGGAAGTTCGCACCCATGCGGTCCATTTTGTTAACGAACGCAATGCGCGGAACTTTATATTTGTTTGCCTGACGCCATACGGTTTCAGACTGCGGCTGAACACCACCAACTGCGCAGTAAACCATTACCGCACCATCGAGAACACGCATGGAACGTTCTACTTCGATTGTGAAGTCAACGTGCCCCGGGGTGTCGATGATGTTGATGCGATGCGGCTCATACTGCTTAGCCATACCAGACCAGAATGCAGTAGTCGCAGCGGAAGTGATGGTAATACCACGTTCCTGCTCCTGCTCCATCCAGTCCATGGTTGCAGCGCCGTCATGAACTTCACCGATTTTATGGTTTACACCGGTGTAGAACAGAATACGTTCGGTAGTAGTGGTTTTACCGGCGTCGATGTGCGCACTGATACCGATGTTACGGTAGCGTGCGATGGGTGTTGTACGAGCCATTTGTTTCCTCGTTTATCTTTTAGGCGTTCAATTTAAGTAGCCCAAAGCGGGCTGCTTACTGGAAGCGCCCGCCTGGTGACTAAAACTCCGAAGGGATTACCAACGGTAGTGTGCGAACGCCTTGTTGGCTTCGGCCATACGGTGAACGTCTTCACGTTTCTTAACTGCAGTACCTTTGTTTTCTGCAGCATCAGAAAGTTCGTTCGCCAGGCGCAGAGCCATGGATTTATCACCGCGTTTACGAGCAGCTTCAACGATCCAACGCATTGCCAGAGCATTACGACGAACCGGACGGACTTCAACTGGTACCTGATAAGTAGAACCACCAACGCGGCGAGACTTAACTTCTACAGTCGGGCGCACGTTTTCGAGAGCTACTTCGAATGCTTCCAGTTCAGATTTACCAGAACGCTGAGCCAGGGTCTCCAGCGCGCTGTATACGATAGATTCGGCAGTAGATTTTTTACCATCTACCATCAGGATATTTACAAATTTAGCCAGCAGTTCTGATCCGAACTTCGGATCCGGCAGAATTTTACGCTGACCAATGACGCGACGACGTGGCATGGAAATACTCCGTTGTTAATTCAGGATTGTCCAAAACTCTACGAGTTTAGTTTGACATTTAAGTTAAAACGTTTGGCCTTACTTAACGGAGAACCATTAAGCCTTAGGACGCTTCACGCCATACTTAGAACGAGCCTGCTTACGGTCTTTAACGCCGGAGCAGTCAAGCGCACCACGTACGGTGTGGTAACGAACACCCGGGAGGTCTTTAACACGACCACCACGGATCAGGATCACGGAGTGCTCCTGCAGGTTGTGACCTTCACCACCGATGTAGGAAGTCACTTCGAAACCGTTAGTCAGACGAACACGGCATACTTTACGCAGCGCGGAGTTCGGTTTTTTAGGAGTGGTAGTATATACACGAGTACATACGCCACGTTTTTGCGGGCATGCTTCCAGCGCAGGCACGTTGCTTTTCGCAACTTTGCGAGCACGTGGTTTGCGTACCAGCTGGTTAACTGTTGCCATTAAATAGCTCCTGGTTTTAGCTTTTGCTTCGTAAACACGTAATAAAACGTCCTCACACAATATGAGGACGCCGAATTTTAGGGCGATGCCGAAAAGGTGTCAAGAAATATACAACGATCCCGCCATCACCAGGCCATCTGGCTGGAGTGCTTAACCGTAAGTCTGACGAAATCAGTATAGTCAATGGGAATGATGTCGTTCGAAATTTGACCAGTCAAACCGCGGGCAATAAGGTCTTCGTTCAGGGCATAGACCTTAATGGGGGCATTACGCAGACTTTCAAGGTAGCGGTTACCGTCAACTGCGGCAGTTACACCATCTTGCAATAATAGCAGTTCGTCGCCTTCACTGAGTAGACGCAACAGCGCAGCAAAATCCGTCAGCCAGGGTGAACGATGTAATGTGTGCAGCATAAACGCCTCAAAACCTCAAAATAACATCGTAGTTGGCGAGTTCGCGGCGTAAGGCATCTGCTTCGAGCGGCGTGGCTTCGACAACAAAGGGGGTCTGCGGATCTAACCCGCGTTCGCGCAGTGAAGCCGCACAAACCCAGCACTGTTCAATGTCGTACAGACCCAACAATTTAAAAGTGGCAATGTAATCACGCGCCAGCACTGCATCGGGCTTTTGTCCTGGCAACAGCTGAAAAACGCCATCAGCAATAAAGAAGACAGCCAGATCGTCAGTTAATGCGGAAGTTGCCAGTAAAGCATCTAAACCTTCCCGGCCTGCAGCGGTACCATGAGGCGCAGTAGAAAAAACAAACGCAATTCGTTTCATCAGAACTGTACCACCCTGTCACAGGTCAGCGAGGCTTCCACCAGCGCGCCAAGTCCACTTAAGGTAAATCCCGGCTGAAGGTTTGACGAGGCCAATCGCAGCCTTCCTGCTTCAGTTTCATCGACGATACCGCGGCGTAACGCTGCCGCTACGCAGATATTCAGCGCCACACCATGTTGCGCATTCAGTTGTTGCCAGCCGCGCACAAGGTCAAATTCGTCGCTTGCCGGTGAGGTCAATTGGTTAGCGTTATAGACCCCTTCCCGATAGAAAAAGACGCTGCTTAGTTCATGGCCTTCTGCTATCAGCGCCTGCGCAAACTGAAAAGCACTACTCGCCTGTTGCGTACCGTATGCTGGTCCGGTCACCACGATGGCAAAACGCATTACTTATCTTGCCCCTGGAAATCACCGCTCTTGAACTGGCGGATGTAGAGATAGACAGTGTGTTTGGAGATGTTCAGGCGGTCAGCAACCTGGTTGATCGCATCTTTAATATCGAAGATCCCTTTCTCGTAGAGATTTAGCACGATCTGACGATTTTTGGCGTTATTAGAAACATTGCGATCGGCATTCACTTCTTCGATGGTGAACTCCAGCGTTTGGGTAACCAGATCTTCAACAGAAGAGGCAAAGTTGACGCTTGAACCGACATCCGGGGTTTCTGGCGGCACAAAAGTGCTCATAATCTGCGAGAAGGGAACATCAAGATTCATATTGATGCACAGCAGACCAATTACACGCTGTTCGCGGTTACGAATCGCGATAGTCAGGGACTTCATTAATACGCCGCTTTTGGCGCGAGTAAAGTAGCATTTAGAAACGCTGCTATCCGCTCCCGTCATATCGTGCAGCATACGTAGCGCCAGGTCGGTAATTGGCGAACCAATCTTCCGGCCTGTATGTTCACCGTTAGCAATGCGAATGGCTGAACATTTTAGATCCTGCAAAGAGTGCAAAACGATTTCACAGTGGGAGCCAATAAGCATCGCTAACCCGTCCACCACCGCTTCGTAGGATTTCAGAATATCAAAATCGGTCTGGTCGAAAGGACGTTGATCCAGTAAATCCAACTCACTGGTTTCATTGGTTAAAAGCGACCTGGACATGAAAAAAAACACTCCTTTTCAGGAGCCTGTCGTTAACTTTTCAGGGCAGGCTCATTAATGATGCGGGTAACTAAATTAATACAGCGGAGGTTCCGCTTTCCAGCACTAATTATATCCGGCCTGTAATAAAAAAACCGCCGCCTGGTCAGGCGGCGGTTCTTAATGCTTATTTTTTAGCAGAATCTGCGGCTTTCGCATCAGCTTCCGGCTTTGCATCAGCCTTCGGCGCTGGTTTCACATCCAGCAGCTCTACGTCAAACACCAGGGTAGAATTCGGTGGGATCCCCGGAACACCCGCTTTGCCGTAAGCCAGTTCTGGTGGAATAACCAGTTTGATCTTACCGCCTTTCTTGATGTTCTTCAGACCTTCTGTCCAACCCGGAATAACACCGTCCAGACGGAAAGAGAGCGGTTCACCACGGGTGTAAGAGTTGTCGAACTCTTTACCGTCGATCAGCGTACCCTTGTAGTTCACGACAACAGTATCGCTGTCTTTCGGTGCTTCGCCTTTACCGGCTTCTACTACCTGATAAACCAGACCAGTTGAAGAGGTTTTCACACCTTTCTCTTTGGCAAATTTCTCGCGGTACTCTTTACCTTTCGCTTCGTTATCTGCCGCGTCTTTTTCCATCTTCGCCTGAGCAGAAGACTTCACGCGGGCTTCGAATGCTTGCAGTGTCTGTTCGATCTCTTGGTCGGAGAGTTTGCTCTTATCAGCAAATGCATCCTGAACACCCGCAATCAGCTGATCTTTATCCAGTTTGATGCCCAGTTTTTCTTGTTCTTTAAGAGAGTTTTCCATGTAACGACCCAGCGAAGCACCCAGTGCATAAGCTGATTTCTGATCGTCATTTTTGAACGCTGCTTTGCTGTCAGCAGTTGTAGCAGGTTTTGCAGCTTCAGCAGCAAAAGTGATCGGTGCATGCAGGGCAACGGCCATTGTGGTCGCCAGCAGCGTTACTTTAAACAGTGATTTCATCCATATCTCCAGGATCGGGGCATCTCACCCCAGGGTTAACTATTATCAGAAGGGTACTATAAAGCGTTGTCGAACAAATCTACATACAGACACGCCCTATTATCATCTATTTTCAGACTCTTTTTGTTTAAATTAGTTTCGATGACCGCGAAATGAGTGCTGTCTCGGGCAGCAAAGTTAAGTAGAATCCGCGGCGACCATTCGACAAAAGAGGTGAATCATGCAGGATTTATCATTGGAAGCACGCCTGGCAGAGCTGGAGAGCCGACTGGCTTTTCAGGAAATCACCATTGAAGAACTGAACGTCACGGTGACCGCTCATGAAATGGAGATGGCGAAACTGCGCGATCATCTGCGTCTGCTGACCGAGAAGCTAAAAGCCAGCCAGCCGTCGAACATCGCGTCGCAGGCTGAAGAAACGCCACCGCCACATTATTGAGGCGTAAAAAAAGCGGGGATTCCCCGCTTTTTTGTCACTTTTTCGGTATTAGTGGCAACCGCAACCGCCGTTACCTTTACCGCCGCAGCAGCCTTCGCCACCGTGTTCATGACCGTGATCGTGGCCATGACCACCGCAGCAACCGTCGTGGTCGTGATCGTGGTGATGATCGTGCGCACCGTGAACGTGGCCATGAGCCAGCTCTTCTTCAGTCGCTTCGCGAATCGCCACAACTTCAACGTTGAATTTCAGGTTCTGACCGGCCAGCATGTGGTTACCATCAACCACGACGTGATCGTCTTCAACCGCAGTGATTTCAACCGGTACCGGACCCTGGTCGGTTTCAGCCAGGAAACGCATACCAACCTGCAGTTCATCAACGCCCATAAATACGTCTTTAGGAACGCGTTGCACCAGGTTTTCGTCGTACTGACCGTAAGCGTCGTTCGCGCCAACAGCGACATCAAATTTGTCGCCAACTTCGTGACCTTCCAGCGCCGTTTCCAGGCCAGAGATCAGGGAACCGTGACCATGCAGGTAGTCCAGCGGCGCACTCACCGGAGACTCATCAACCAACACACCGTCTTCTGTACGTACCTGATAGGCCAGGCTGACCACCAGGTCTTTTGCTACTTTCATGATATCTCCTGAGCATGGGAAGAATAGTGGCGCAGATTGTAGCGGAATTCTGCAGCCGTGTACTCACTAGCTTAAAAAATCTCGGCGCATATCGCTAGTCCGGATGAAAAATCCCGATCACTTGCTCATCTTTGCGAACGTGATCGCGGGCTTCTTTGTCTGCTTCTCGCATCTGATGTCCGCACTTAACACATTCAACAATATCAATATTATTTTCGCGCCACATCGCCATTGAATCCTGCGCCTGACAGGCCGGGCATTTTGCGCCCGCAATAAAACGTTTTCGGATTGCCATCTTTACCCTCTACTCAAATTCATCCCAGCCGTCCAGCTGGCGTCGTTCTTGTTGCATTTCACGCTGGAAAATCTCTTCCAGTTCGCGTCGGGCTTCCCTGGCGCGAGAAATTTGTACGGTATCGGCATGCATTGGGATGAGCTCCCGCAACATCCGCATATCCAGGCGGCGAAAATGCAGTTGCGCCCGCTGCGCCTGATGTGGATGCATGCCAAGCGTGACCAGCGTCTTGCGCCCCAGCTCTAACGCACTGGAGAATGTCTCACGAGAAAACTGCGTCACCCCTGCCTGTAATAACTCATGCGCTTCCACACGTCCGCGCGCTCGCGCAAGAATATGCAAATGCGGGAAGTGTTGCTGGCAAATCTCCACCAGCTTCATGGTGTCTTCCGGTTCGTTACAGGTAATGACGATAGACTCAGCGGCCTCTGCACCCGCAGAACGTAAAAGATCTACCTGCGTGGCGTCGCCGTAATAAACTTTGTAGCCATATTTGCGCATCAGGTTAACGGCGCTGATATCCCGCTCCAGCACGGTAATGCGCATTTTATTGGCCATCAACAAACGACCAATCACCTGCCCAAAACGTCCGAAGCCCACGACTATGACCTGGGGTTTATCATCGTTGACCCACGGTTTTTCGTCTTCTTCTTCCGGTCCGTTAAACTGGCGGGATAGCCATTTATCCACCAGCTTCATCAGCAGCGGCGTGGTCATCATGGAAAGCGTCACCGTCACCAGCAATAGCGCCATCTGGTCGCCCTGGAATAAGCGTTGTGAAGAAGCAGTAGAAAAGAGGACAAAGGCAAACTCACCGCCCTGACTCAACACGCCAGCAAACTGCATCCGCTCTGAGCTACGCACGCCATACAGCCGCGCCAGCAAATACAGCACGAGAATTTTCACCGCCACCAGCACAACCACGCTTATCACTACCCACAACAGATGGGTATAAAGCACCCCGAGGTTGAGCGACATGCCGACAGAGATAAAAAACAGTCCGAGCAGCAAGCCTTTGAAGGGATCGATAGCCGTTTCCAGTTCATGGCGATATTCACTTTCCGCCAGCAGCACGCCCGCAATAAACGTACCGAGCGCCATCGACAACCCCAGCGCATCCATAAACAATGCGGAACCCAACACCAGCAACAGCGTCGCGGCAGTGAACACTTCCCGCACGCCAGAAGCAGCAATAAAACGGAATACCGGACGCAGTAAATAGCGCCCCCCAATCAGCATGCCGACAAACGCCAGCACCTTCATGCCGATCTTCATCCAGTCAAAATGTTCATCTGCCGATCCCGCCAGCAGCGGTACTAACGCCAGTGCCGGGATCACCGCCAGATCCTGAAACAGCAGTACCGAGAAACCTAACTGGCCGGATTCGCTGCGATTCATCCCTTTCTCACGCATCAATTGCAACGCCATTGCAGTTGAAGACATCGCAAGGCCAATGCCACCGACCACCGCCGCCTGCCAGGCGAAATCCGTCAGCATCAATAATCCCGCCAGCAACGCCGCGCTTAACAGCACCTGTGCCGCGCCTACGCCAAAAATCGAACGCCGCAGTTGCCAAAGCTTGGGGGGATTCAACTCAAGGCCGATGATAAACATCAGGAACACCACGCCGAGTTCCGAAAAGTGGAGGATCTCATCGACGTCGCTAATAAACCCTAGCCCCCACGGGCCAATTGCAATCCCTGCCAGCAAATATCCCAACACAGCGCCAATACCCAGCCGCGATGCCAACGGCACCGCAGCCACCGCCGCGAAGAGAAACAGCACTCCTGCGAGTAAAAAATCGGAACCTTCCATCAGCAGCCTCCTGGAAACAGCGGATTTGCCAGCCAGTCACCGTAGGCTCTGGCGTGACTCGCCAGCTCCTGTGCGCTTTGCCGTCTCGCCCAGTAAATAATGATAGGGCTTAACCAATGCATCCGGCACATGCCCGCCGCCAGCTCAAAGGGGCGCAGAACATCGCTCATCGGGTAGCGATTCAATGCGTCATAACGGTAAGCACTTTCCGGCTCGCCGGTGGTAATCACGCTACGCCAGTACTTTCCCGCCAGTTGGTTTCCTCCCGGCCCGCTGGCAAAACCACGGCTTAATACCCGGTCCAGCCACTCTTTCAGTAGCGCCGGGCAGCTATAGGTATAAAGAGGGTGCTGAAAGACAATCACCTCGTGCTCGCGCAGTAATGCCTGCTCACGGGGGATATCAATAAAAAAATCGGGATAGTGCGCATAAAGGTCGTGCACGGTAACATTGCTGAGCTGCGTGGCCGGTTTAAGCAGTACCCGGTTTGCCACCGAGTCCTGAGATTCCGGATGGGCATACAGCAGCAAAACTTTCGCTGGCTGAGACATCATCCCCCTCCCGGTATGGTTTTTGTGTATAGTCGCTGTTTTGGGCTACCATTGCGCCCGGTGCGGCAGCTCGCCCATACATTACATTATCATAATGATAAGTTAACATAGTCTGAACATACGGCGCCTTATGATTGTTTTCTCCTCGTTACAAATTCGTCGCGGCGTGCGCGTCCTGCTGGATAATGCCACCGCCACCATCAACCCCGGGCAGAAAGTCGGCCTGGTGGGTAAAAACGGCTGTGGTAAATCTACCCTGCTGGCATTGCTGAAAAATGAAATCAGCGCCGACGGCGGCAGCTACACCTTTCCAGGAAGCTGGCAACTGGCGTGGGTGAATCAGGAAACACCAGCGCTACCGCAAGCGGCGCTGGAATATGTCATTGACGGCGACCGTGAATATCGTCAACTGGAAGCGCAGCTACACGACGCCAACGAACGTAACGACGGGCACGCCATTGCGACCATTCATGGCAAGCTGGATGCTATTGACGCATGGAGTATTCGCTCCCGCGCCGCCAGCCTGCTGCACGGCCTCGGTTTCAGCAATGAACAACTGGAGCGCCCGGTAAGTGATTTCTCCGGTGGCTGGCGTATGCGTCTCAACCTCGCCCAGGCGCTGATTTGCCGTTCAGACTTGCTGCTGCTCGACGAACCAACTAACCACCTCGATCTCGATGCTGTTATCTGGCTGGAAAAATGGCTGAAGAGCTATCAGGGCACGCTGATCCTGATCTCCCACGACCGCGACTTCCTCGATCCGATTGTTGATAAAATTATTCATATCGAACAGCAAAACATGTTCGAGTACACCGGCAACTACAGCTCGTTTGAAGTGCAGCGTGCTACCCGTCTGGCACAGCAACAGGCGATGTATGAAAGCCAGCAAGAGCGCGTGGCACATCTGCAAAGTTATATCGACCGTTTCCGTGCCAAAGCCACCAAAGCGAAGCAGGCCCAGAGCCGTATTAAGATGCTCGAGCGTATGGAGTTGATTGCCCCCGCGCACGTCGACAACCCGTTCCGCTTTAGCTTCCGCGCGCCGGAAAGCCTGCCAAATCCGTTGTTGAAAATGGAAAAGGTCAGCGCGGGTTATGGCGATCGCATTATTCTCGACTCGATTAAACTGAATCTGGTGCCGGGTTCGCGCATTGGTCTGTTAGGCCGCAACGGCGCGGGTAAATCGACATTGATCAAACTGTTAGCCGGCGAACTTGCGCCAGTCAGCGGTGAAATTGGCCTGGCGAAAGGGATCAAACTCGGTTACTTCGCCCAGCATCAACTGGAATATCTACGCGCCGACGAATCGCCTATTCAACATCTGGCACGTTTAGCACCGCAGGAACTAGAACAAAAACTGCGTGATTACCTCGGTGGCTTTGGTTTCCAGGGCGATAAAGTGACGGAAGAAACGCGCCGTTTCTCCGGTGGGGAAAAAGCCCGCCTGGTGCTGGCATTAATCGTCTGGCAGCGTCCGAATCTACTGCTGCTCGACGAACCGACTAACCACCTTGACCTCGACATGCGTCAGGCACTAACCGAAGCATTAATCGAGTTTGAAGGCGCATTGGTTGTCGTTTCGCACGACCGCCATTTGTTGCGTTCCACCACTGACGATCTCTATCTGGTTCACGATCGTAAAGTCGAACCGTTCGACGGCGATCTGGAAGATTATCAACAGTGGTTGAGCGACGTTCAAAAGCAGGAAAACCAGACCGACGACGCGCCAAAAGAGAACGCGAACAGCGCCCAGGCACGTAAAGACCAGAAGCGTCGGGAAGCGGAGCTGCGTGCGCAAACCCAGCCACTGCGTAAAGAAATCGCCCGTCTGGAAAAAGAGATGGAGAAGCTGAACGCGCAACTGGCGCAGGCGGAAGAGAAACTCGGCGACAGCGAACTGTACGATCAAAGCCGTAAAGCGGAGTTGACCGCCTGCCTGCAACAGCAAGCCAGCGCCAAATCCGGCCTGGAAGAGTGCGAAATGGCGTGGCTGGAAGCCCAGGAGCAGCTTGAGCAGATGCTGCTGGAAGGCCAAAGCAACTGATGGCGCAGATAACGACGACCGATGCCAATGAATTCAGCAGCAGTGCAGAATTCACCCCTATGCGCGGCTTTAGCAATTGTCATCTGCAAACCATGCTGCCGCGTCTGTTTCGTCGCAAGGTGAAATTCACCCCGCACTGGCAGCGACTGGAGTTGCCCGACGGCGATTTTGTCGATCTCGCATGGAGTGAAGACCCTGCCCAGGCGAAACAGAAACCGCGTTTAGTGGTGTTTCACGGGCTGGAGGGCAGCCTCAATAGCCCTTACGCCCACGGTCTGGTCGAGGCGGCGCAAAAACGCGGCTGGCTGGGCGTGGTGATGCATTTTCGCGGATGCAGCGGTGAACCAAACCGTATGCACCGCATTTACCATTCGGGCGAAACCGAAGACGCCAGCTGGTTTTTACGCTGGCTGCAGCGCGAATTTGGACATGCGCCAACGGCTGCCGTCGGCTATTCGCTCGGCGGTAATATGCTCGCCTGTTTGCTGGCAAAAGAAGGTAATAACCTCCCGATTGATGCAGCGGTAATTGTCTCCGCGCCATTTATGCTGGAAGCCTGTAGTTATCATATGGAAAAGGGCTTTTCCCGCGTTTATCAGCGTTACTTGCTGAACCTGTTAAAAGCCAATGCTGCGCGCAAACTGGCAGCCTATCCCGGTACGCTGCCGATTAATCTCGCACAGTTAAAATCGGTACGTCGCATCCGTGAATTTGACGATCTGATCACCGCCAGAATTCACGGCTACGCTGACGCTATCGACTATTATCGTCAGTGTAGCGCCATGCCGATGCTGAACCAGATCGCCAAACCGACACTGATTATTCACGCCAAAGACGATCCGTTTATGGATCATCAGGTGATCCCGAAACCGGAAAATCTCCCCCCGCAGGTGGAGTATCAACTGACTGAACATGGTGGTCATGTTGGCTTTCTTGGCGGTACATTATTTCATCCGCAAATGTGGCTGGAGTCACGCATTCCTGACTGGTTAACAACGTATCTGGAGGCGAAATCATGTTGATTCCGTGGCAAGAACTCTCCCCCGAAACGCTGGAAAATTTAATTGAAAGTTTTGTGTTACGCGAAGGCACCGATTATGGTGAACATGAGCGTACACTTGAACAGAAAGTCGCCGACGTCAAACGCCAGCTACAGTGCGGAGAAGCGGTGCTGGTATGGTCGGAGCTGCACGAAACGGTCAATATCATGCCGCGCAGTCAGTTTCGCGAATAACCTGCAGCCGTCGGCGGACGAGATAATAATGATAGCTAAGTCATGGAGTTACTATGTCTGCCAAACATCCGGTCATTGCGGTAACAGGATCCAGCGGCGCGGGGACCACCACCACCAGTCTCGCATTTCGTAAAATATTCGCGCAGTTAAATCTGCATGCAGCTGAGGTGGAAGGCGACAGTTTTCACCGTTACACGCGCCCGGAAATGGACATGGCGATCCGCAAGGCGCGTGATGCCGGGCGGCATATCAGCTACTTTGGCCCCGAAGCGAACGACTTCGGCCTGCTGGAACAAACCTTCATTGAATACGGTCAGAGCGGCAAAGGAAAATCACGCAAATATCTGCATACGTACGACGAAGCCGTACCGTGGAATCAGGTGCCGGGAACATTCACCCCATGGCAACCTTTACCGGAACCCACTGATGTACTGTTTTATGAAGGGCTACACGGCGGCGTGGTCACACCACATCATAACGTTGCGCAACATGTGGATTTACTGGTTGGCGTGGTGCCTATCGTTAACCTTGAGTGGATTCAAAAACTGATCCGCGACACCAGCGAGCGCGGGCACTCACGAGAAGCAGTGATGGACTCAGTAGTGCGCTCAATGGAAGACTATATCAACTACATCACACCGCAGTTTTCCCGCACCCATCTTAACTTCCAGCGCGTCCCCACCGTTGACACCTCAAACCCGTTCGCGGCAAAAGCTATCCCGTCGCTGGATGAAAGCTTTGTGGTGATCCATTTTCGTAATCTGGAAGGGATCGATTTCCCCTGGCTGCTGGCGATGTTGCAGGGCTCATTCATTTCCCACATCAATACATTAGTGGTGCCGGGCGGTAAAATGGGTCTGGCAATGGAGTTAATTATGCTGCCACTGGTGCAACGATTGATGGAAGGAAAGAAAATCGAGTAACTCTGCTAATATGCCGGATAAACAATTATCCGGCATCGTACTCCTGACATCAAATCACGCGGCAACCACTTCATACGAGTGAGTAATATTCACCGCTTTTTCCAGCATCAACGCCACTGAACAATATTTCTCAGCAGAGAGATCAACCGCACGCGCAACCGCTGCGTCTTTCAGGTCGCGACCGGTGACGATAAAATGCAGATTAATGTGCGTAAACAGGCGTGGTGCCTCTTCGCGGCGTTCAGAGGTCAATTTTACTTCACAATCGACCACATCCTGACGCCCTTTTTGCAGGATAGAAACCACATCGATGGCACTGCAACCACCCGCCGCCATCAACACCATTTCCATCGGACTTGGTGCTTTATCGCCTGAGTTGCCATCCATTAAAATCTGGTGACCAGAGGCGGATTCGCCCAGAAAAGTTAACCCTTCGACCCACTTCACTCGCGCTTGCATTTTTGCTACTCCACTGCGTCAATTTTCCTGACAGAGTACGCGTACTAACCAAATCGCGCAACGGAAGGCGACCTGGGTCATGCTGAAGCGAGACACCAGGAGACACAAAGCGAAAGCTATGCTAAAACAGTCAGGATGCTACAGTAATACATTGATGTACTGCATGTATGCAAAGGACGTCACATTACCGTGCAGTACAGTTGATAGCCCCTTCCCAGGTAGCGGGAAGCATATTTCGGCAATCCAGAGACAGCGGCGTTTTCTGGCTCTGGAGAAAGCTTATAACAGAGGATAACCGCGCATGGTGCTTGGCAAACCGCAAACAGACCCGACTCTCGAATGGTTCTTGTCTCATTGCCACATTCATAAGTACCCATCCAAGAGCACGCTTATTCACCAGGGTGAAAAAGCGGAAACGCTGTACTACATCGTTAAAGGCTCTGTGGCAGTGCTGATCAAAGATGAAGAGGGTAAAGAAATGATCCTCTCCTATCTGAATCAGGGTGATTTTATTGGCGAACTGGGCCTGTTTGAAGAAGGCCAGGAACGTAGCGCATGGGTACGTGCGAAAACCGCCTGTGAAGTGGCTGAAATTTCATACAAAAAATTTCGCCAATTGATTCAGGTAAACCCGGACATTCTGATGCGTCTTTCTGCACAGATGGCGCGTCGTTTGCAAGTCACTTCAGAGAAAGTGGGCAACCTGGCGTTCCTCGACGTGACGGGCCGCATTGCACAGACTCTGCTGAACCTGGCAAAACAACCGGATGCCATGACTCACCCGGACGGTATGCAAATCAAAATTACCCGTCAGGAAATCGGTCAGATTGTCGGCTGTTCTCGTGAAACCGTGGGGCGCATTCTGAAGATGCTGGAAGATCAGAACCTGATCTCCGCACACGGTAAAACCATCGTCGTTTACGGCACTCGTTAATCCCGTCGGAGTGGCGCGTTACTGAGTAGCGCGCCATTTTGTTTCCCCCGATGTGGCGCAGACTGATTTATCACCCCGATATCAACTATGCACTTCGACAAACGCTGGTGCTATGTTTGCCCGTGGCCGTTGGGTTAATGCTTGGCGAATTACGATTCGGTCTGCTCTTCTCCCTCGTTCCAGCCTGTTGCAATATTGCGGGCCTTGATACGCCTCATAAACGCTTTTTCAAACGCTTAATCATTGGTGCGTCACTGTTTGCCACCTGTAGCTTGCTGACACAGCTACTACTGGCAAAAGATGTTCCCCTGCCCTTTTTGCTGACCGGATTAACGCTGGTGCTTGGTGTCACTGCTGAGCTGGGGCCATTGCACGCAAAATTGCTTCCCGCATCGCTGCTCGCCGCCATTTTTACCCTCAGTCTGGCGGGATACATGCCGGTCTGGGAACCGTTGCTCATCTATGCGCTGGGCACTCTCTGGTACGGATTGTTTAACTGGTTTTGGTTCTGGATCTGGCGCGAACAACCGCTACGCGAGTCACTAAGTCTGCTGTACCGTGAACTGGCAGATTATTGTGAAGCCAAATACAGCCTGCTTACCCAGCACACCGATCCTGAAAAAGCATTGCCGCCGCTGCTGGTGCGCCAGCAAAAAGCGGTCGATTTAATTACTCAGTGCTATCAGCAAATGCATATGCTTTCCGCGCAAAATAATACCGATTACAAGCGGATGCTGCGTATTTTCCAGGAGGCGCTGGATTTGCAGGAACATATTTCGGTCAGTTTGCATCAGCCGGAAGAGGTGCAAAAGCTGGTCGAGCGTAGCCATGCGGAAGAAGTTATCCGCTGGAATGCGCAAACCGTCGCCGCTCGCCTGCGCGTGCTGGCTGATGACATTCTTTACCATCGCCTGCCGACGCGTTTTACGATGGAAAAGCAAATTGGCGCACTGGAAAAAATCGCCCGCCAGCATCCGGATAATCCGGTTGGGCAATTCTGCTATTGGCACTTCAGCCGCATCGCCCGCGTGCTGCGCACCCAAAAACCGCTCTATGCCCGTGACTTACTGGCCGATAAACAGCGGCGAATGCCGTTACTTCCGGCGCTGAAAAGTTATCTGTCACTAAAGTCTCCGGCGCTACGCAATGCCGGACGACTCAGTGTGATGTTAAGCGTTGCCAGCCTGATGGGCACCGCGCTGCATCTGCCGAAGTCGTACTGGATCCTGATGACGGTATTGCTGGTGACGCAAAATGGCTATGGCGCAACCCGTCTGAGGATAGTGAATCGCTCCGTGGGAACCGTGGTCGGGTTAATCATTGCGGGCGTGGCGCTGCACTTTAAAATTCCCGAAGGTTACACCCTGACCTTGATGCTGATTACCACCCTCGCCAGCTACCTGATATTGCGCAAAAACTACGGCTGGGCGACGGTCGGCTTTACCATTACCGCAGTGTATACCCTGCAACTGTTGTGGCTGAACGGTGAGCAGTACATCCTTCCGCGTCTTATCGATACCATTATTGGTTGTTTAATTGCTTTCGGCGGTACCGTCTGGCTGTGGCCGCAGTGGCAGAGCGGGTTATTGCGTAAGAACGCCCATGACGCTTTAGAAGCCTATCAGGAAGCGATTCGTTTGATTCTGAGCGAGGATCCGCAACCTACGCCACTGGCCTGGCAGCGAATGCGGGTGAATCAGGCGCATAACACTCTGTATAACTCATTGAATCAGGCGATGCAGGAACCGGCATTCAACAGCCATTATCTGGCAGATATGAAACTGTGGGTAACGCACAGTCAGTTTATTGTTGAGCATATCAATGCCATGACCACGCTGGCACGGGAACACCGGGCATTGCCACCTGAACTGGCGCAAGAATATTTGCAGTCTTGTGAAATCGCCATTCAGCGTTGTCAGCAGCGACTGGAATATGACGAACCGGGGAGTTCTGGCGATGCCAATATCATGGATGCGCCGGAGATGCAGCCGCACGAAGGCGCGGCAGGTACGCTGGAGCAGCATTTACAGCGGGTTATTGGTCATCTGAACACCATGCACACCATTTCGTCGATGGCATGGCGGCAGCGACCGCATCATGGGATTTGGTTAAGTCGGAAGTTACGGGATTCGAAGGCGTAATACAGGCTAAACCATCGGATAAGGCGTTTACGTCGCATCCGACATCTTTTGCCTGATGCGACGCTGACGCGTCTTATTTACGCCCCAATCACCTTCGCCACCGCGTGGGCGAAACGATGCATCCCTTCATCGATATCCGCATCTTCCACCACCAGCGACGGCGCAAAACGCATCACATCAGGCCCGGCATTCAGCACCATTACGCCAGCCTCGGCACCCGCATACAGGAAATCACGCGCCCGACCTTTGTACTGTGGTTTCAGCTCTGCGCCAATCAACAGCCCCATACCGCGAATATCGCTAAACACATCGTACTGCTGATCGATCTTCTGCAAATGGTCCACAAAACGCTGGCGTTTCGCGTGAATGCCTTCCAGCACTTCAGGAGTATTGATGATATCAAACGCCGCGCCAGCTACTGCACAGGCCAGTGGATTACCGCCGTAGGTGGAACCGTGAGAACCAGGATGAAACGCAGAAGCAATCTCCGCCGTAGTCAGCATGGCGCTAATCGGGAAGCCGCCGCCTAACGCTTTGGCGGAGGTCAGAATATCCGGCGTCACGCCGTAATGCATGTAAGCAAACAGATCGCCGGTCCGCCCCATCCCGCACTGCACTTCATCAAACACCAATAATGCCTGATGCTCATCACAGAGTTCGCGCAAGCCCTGCAAAAACTCTGGCGTCGCAGCCGTCACGCCGCCCTCGCCCTGAATCGGCTCAACCACCACCGCACAGGTATGATCATCCATCACCGCTTTCACTGCGTGGAGATCATTAAAGGGAACGTGGATGATGTCTGCCGGTTTTGGCCCAAAGCCGTCGGAATATTTTGGCTGCCCGCCCACCGAGACGGTAAACAGCGAACGACCATGAAAAGCGTTATGGAAGGCAATAATTTTGGTTTTGAACGGGCTATGACGCACACAGGCGTAATGGCGTGCCAGTTTAAAGGCAGTTTCGTTAGCTTCCGTGCCGGAGTTCATAAACACCACGCGTTCGGCAAACGTTGCCTCAATCAGTTTACGACCAAGACGCAGCGCCGGTTCATTGGTAAAAACGTTACTGATATGCCACAAGGTTTCACCCTGGGTTTTTAACGCGTTCACCAGCGCAGGATGGCAATGGCCCAACGCCGTAACTGCAATGCCACCCGCGAAATCGACATACTCCTTGCCCTGTTGATCCCAGATTCGGCTGCCAAGACCTTTTACCGGAATAAACTCTGCCGGAGCATAAATCGGCAGAATCACTTCATCGAAAGTCGCGCGTGTAATTGCTGTTTGTTCAGTTGCCATCTCATGATCACCCTGTTACGCATAAACCAATGTGAAATTATAATCACAAAATATGCATAAAAAATCACTAAATGGCAATCAGAAATCAGCGCTCCAGGAAATTAGCCAGCAGTTGATGCCCTTGTTCGCTGAGAATACTTTCTGGATGGAACTGCACACCTTCCAGATCCCACTGGCGATGACGAATCCCCATAATCTCGCGGGTTTCGCTCCAGGCCGTCACTTCAAAGCACTCCGGTAATGAGTCAGGCGCCACCACCAGCGAATGGTAGCGTGTCACGGTGAGTGGATTTGCCAGCCCCTTAAATACGCCCTCACCGTTATGTGTGATCGGCGAGGTTTTGCCGTGCATCACCTTTGCTGCGCGCACAACTTTGCCGCCAAATGCCTGCGCCATTGCCTGATGACCGAGGCAGACACCAAGAATCGGCAAGCGTCCGGCATAGTGACGAATAACGTCAAGGGAGATCCCGGCTTCATCTGGCGTACAGGGTCCAGGTGAGATAACAATTTTCTGCGGTTTGAGTGTGTCGATATCCGCCAACGTTAACGCATCGTTGCGCTTAACCAACACGTCGGCCCCTAGTTCACAAAAGTACTGGTAGAGGTTCCAGGTGAAAGAATCGTAGTTATCAATAAGCAGGATCATGGCGGCTCCGGTACGAAAGAACCGCGCTATTTTACTCAGATTCCCCGGCTTCGCTTACCACTTTGCTAAATATCGTCTGCAGCGCAGTGAGATCACCCATTGCCCCACTCTGATTTGCCTGATTCCAGGCCTCTTTTTCGATACCCTGCCAGCTCAGTTGATAACCAGCATGAATCGCCAGTTGCTCGAAGAAGATCCGCTGTGCCAGACCACTTCCCGCTCGGAAGGGATGCAGGACGTTGATTTCACAATAGTAGTGTGCCAGCCGCTCGACGAACTTCGTTTTCTCCAGGCCAACCAGATACCCTTCTTCCTCCAGATCCTGCATCAGGGCATTGCCCTCTTTTTCGATATAAGCAAAGTGGCAGAACGGCGTATCGCCCTGATAAATATCAACTTCACGCAGTTGCCCCGCCCAGTCGAAAATATCCTGATACAGCTGGCGATGGAGAGTGCGCAAATGCGGTAAACCGCGCACCAGCGGACCAAGCTCAATGGTCGCAGCACGCAAAGCCGTCATTTCGTAAGCGGCCTGTTCCAGCCGCTGCTGCTGGCGGATATTCAGCCGGTTACGCATGATATCAAGGCCAGGATAAAGATACGGATCGCGCCCTTCGCCGAATTTATCGCTCATAGTGCCTCCTCAGCTCTTCAAGGCGCGCTAAAGCCTCTGCGGCAGTAAGAGTAACTAAAGGCATCTCGACGCCTTCAAGACGGCGACTGGCCTGGAAATTACGATTACGCTGAAGCTCCCAGAGACGGGACTTTTGCTTATCGGTGAGTTTCTTCACTTGATGCCTCCCTGAACGTGTCCATTTGCCACAAGTATAAGCGGCAAATCCGGGTTACGCCGGGAGAGCAGAAGCGCGGGCAAGATTGCCCGCGCGAGAAATCATTACGGCAGGACTTTAGCGGAAAGGATAACTACCGGTTTTGACGGCACATTCTGGTACGGACCAACATCATGAGTCGGCACCTGGGAAATCTTATCGGCAACGTCCATGCCTTTCACCACTTTACCAAATACCGCGTAACCGAAATCACGCTGACCATGGTCAAGGAAGGCGTTATCGGCAACGTTGATAAAGAACTGGCTGGTGGCGCTGTCTTTGTCAGCGGTACGCGCCATCGCGATGGTGCCACGCGTGTTGCGCAGGCCGTTATCGGCTTCATTTTTGATTGGCGGGTTTGGTTTTTTCTGCTGCATCTGCTCGGTGAAACCGCCGCCCTGAATCATAAAGCCAGGAATGACGCGGTGAAAGGTGGTGTTGTTATAAAAACCGCTGTTCACATAATCGACAAAGTTTTGCACAGATACTGGCGCTTTTTGTTTATCCAGCTCCAGTTCGATGTTACCAGCTGAGGTTGTCAACAATACGTGCGGGTCCCCTTTCGCTGCCATTACTGCGGGAGAAAGAGCAGAAAGAGCGAAAACAGCAGCCATCGCCGCCAGGGTCGATTTGAACATGAGATTTCCTTAACAAACAGAGCAGAAAAAAAGCAAGTGAAGAGATTCTAAATAGCCTTCAAGAACAAGGCCATCCCTTTACCTAATTTTACGTATCTGAAATATATGTAACCTGACGATCACTTTTTATTCCGTGATCAAAATCACCCTTAAAATGCAATTTAGCAACCGATTGCAATAAAACATTTAAACAGATCACAAAATCACCTAAAATCGCCCGCTCGCGGCATATCCCGCTATGCCATTTTATTTTTGAACGCAGGCCAATCATGACTAACAGCAATCGCATCAAGCTCACATGGATTAGCTTTCTCTCCTACGCACTGACGGGTGCGTTGGTTATTGTCACCGGGATGGTGATGGGAAATATCGCCGATTATTTCAATCTGCCTGTTTCCAGTATGAGTAACACCTTCACCTTCCTCAATGCTGGCATTTTAATCTCTATCTTCCTCAATGCCTGGCTGATGGAAATCGTCCCGTTGAAAACGCAGTTACGTTTTGGCTTTCTCCTGATGGTGCTGGCGGTTGCCGGTTTGATGTTCAGCCATAGCCTGGCGCTTTTCTCGGCAGCGATGTTCATTCTCGGGGTGGTCAGCGGCATCACCATGTCGATTGGTACATTCCTGATAACACAAATGTATGAAGGGCGTCAGCGCGGTTCTCGCCTGTTATTTACCGACTCCTTCTTCAGTATGGCAGGGATGATTTTCCCAATGATCGCCGCGTTTCTGCTGGCGCGCAGCATTGAGTGGTACTGGGTTTATGCCTGCATCGGGCTGGTTTACGTCGCTATTTTTATTCTGACCTTCGGCTGTGAGTTTCCGGCACTGGGCAAACATGCGCCAAAAACGGATGCTCCGGTAGCGAAAGAAAAATGGGGCATCGGCGTACTGTTTCTCTCAATTGCAGCGCTGTGCTACATCCTCGGTCAGTTAGGTTTTATCTCCTGGGTACCAGAGTATGCCAAAGGCCTGGGCATGAGCCTGAACGACGCAGGTACGCTGGTGAGTAACTTCTGGATGTCCTATATGGTCGGCATGTGGGCGTTCAGCTTTATTCTTCGCTTCTTTGATTTGCAACGTATCCTGACCGTACTGGCTGGTCTGGCTGCGATTCTGATGTACGTCTTTAACACCGGAACACCGGCACATATGGCGTGGTCAATTCTCGCCCTGGGCTTCTTCTCCAGCGCGATCTATACCACCATCATCACCCTGGGTTCACAGCAGACCAAAGTACCATCGCCAAAACTGGTTAACTTTGTCCTGACCTGCGGGACCATTGGCACCATGTTGACCTTTGTGGTCACCGGACCGATTGTTGAACATAGCGGTCCGCAGGCAGCACTGCTTACCGCAAACGGTCTGTACGCTGTCGTCTTTGTGATGTGCTTCTTGTTAGGTTTTGTCAGCCGTCACCGCCAGCATAACACCCTGACCTCTCATTAATTGCTCATGCCGGGCGGCGCTATCGTCGTCCGGCCTTTTCCTCTCTTACCCTGCTACGTACATCTATTTCTGTAAACCCGTTCATTTTGTCTGTTTTTTGCACAAACATGAAATGTCAGACAATTCCGTGACTTAAGAAAATTTATACAAATCAGCAATATACCCCTTAAGGAGTATATAAAGGTGAATTTGATTTACATCAATAAGCGGGGTTGCTGAATCGTTAAGGTAAGCGGTAATAGAAAAGAAATCGAGGCAAAAATGAGCAAAGTCAGACTCGCAATTATCGGTAACGGTATGGTCGGCCATCGCTTTATCGAAGATCTTCTTGATAAATCTGATGCGGCCAACTTTGATATTACCGTTTTCTGTGAAGAACCGCGCATCGCTTATGACCGCGTACACCTCTCGTCTTACTTCTCTCACCACACCGCCGAAGAGCTGTCGCTGGTGCGCGAAGGCTTTTACGAAAAACACGGTATTAAAGTTCTGGTCGGCGAACGCGCTATCACCATCAACCGTCAGGAGAAGGTGATTCACTCCAGCGCCGGACGTACCGTTTTTTATGACAAGCTGATCATGGCGACCGGTTCCTACCCGTGGATCCCGCCAATTAAAGGTTCTGATACTCAGGACTGCTTTGTCTATCGCACCATTGAAGACCTCAACGCCATTGAATCCTGCGCCCGTCGCAGTAAGCGCGGTGCCGTTGTTGGCGGCGGCCTGTTAGGTCTGGAAGCCGCTGGCGCGCTGAAAAACTTAGGCATTGAAACCCACGTTATCGAATTTGCCCCTATGCTGATGGCGGAACAGCTTGATCAGATGGGCGGCGAGCAATTGCGTCGCAAAATCGAAAGCATGGGTGTACGCGTTCACACCAGCAAAAACACTCTTGAGATCGTGCAGGAAGGTGTTGAAGCGCGTAAAACCATGCGTTTTGCCGACGGCAGCGAACTGGAAGTCGACTTTATCGTCTTCTCTACCGGTATCCGTCCGCGCGATAAGCTGGCAACCCAGTGTGGTCTGGACGTTGCTCCGCGTGGGGGTATCGTCATAAATGATTCCTGCCAGACTTCCGATCCGGATATCTACGCCATCGGTGAATGCGCAAGCTGGAACAACCGTGTATTTGGTCTGGTAGCACCTGGCTACAAAATGGCGCAGGTCGCCGTTGACCATATTCTCGGTAGCGAAAACGCCTTTGAAGGTGCTGACCTTAGCGCCAAGCTGAAACTGCTGGGCGTAGACGTAGGCGGTATTGGCGATGCTCACGGTCGCACGCCTGGCGCACGTAGCTACGTTTACCTCGACGAAAGTAAAGAGATCTACAAACGCCTGATTGTCAGCGAAGACAACAAAACCCTGCTCGGTGCAGTACTGGTGGGTGATACCAGCGACTACGGTAACCTGCTGCAACTGGTGCTGAACGCAATCGAGCTGCCGGAAAACCCGGATTCTCTGATTCTGCCGGCGCACTCAGGTAGCGGCAAGCCGTCTATTGGTGTTGATAAACTGCCGGACAGCGCGCAAATCTGCTCCTGCTTTGACGTCACCAAAGGCGATCTGATTGCTGCCATCAACAAAGGCTGCCACACCGTTGCGGCGCTGAAAGCCGAAACCAAAGCGGGTACTGGCTGCGGTGGCTGTATCCCGCTGGTCACTCAGGTACTGAACGCGGAACTGGCAAAACAGGGTATCGAAGTTAACAATAACCTGTGCGAACACTTTGCTTATTCACGTCAGGAACTGTTCCATTTGATCCGCGTTGAAGGCATTAAAACCTTCGAAGAACTGCTGGCGAAACACGGTAAAGGCTACGGTTGTGAGGTTTGTAAACCAACCGTCGGTTCACTGCTGGCCTCCTGCTGGAACGAATACATTCTGAAGCCGGAACATACTCCGCTACAGGATTCTAACGACAACTTCCTCGCGAACATCCAGAAAGACGGCACCTACTCGGTGATCCCGCGTTCTCCAGGTGGTGAAATCACCCCAGAAGGGCTGATGGCAGTAGGTCGTATCGCGCGTGAATTTAATCTCTACACCAAAATCACCGGCTCCCAGCGTCTGGCGATGTTTGGCGCACAGAAAGACGATCTGCCGGAGATCTGGCGTCAGCTGATTGAAGCAGGTTTCGAAACCGGTCATGCCTATGCGAAAGCACTGCGTATGGCGAAAACCTGCGTGGGTAGCACCTGGTGCCGCTACGGCGTTGGCGACAGCGTCGGCCTCGGCGTGGAACTGGAAAACCGCTACAAAGGCATCCGTACGCCGCACAAAATGAAGTTCGGTGTCTCCGGCTGTACCCGTGAATGTTCAGAAGCTCAGGGTAAAGATGTGGGTATTATCGCCACTGAAAAAGGCTGGAACCTGTATGTGTGCGGTAACGGCGGCATGAAACCGCGTCATGCGGATCTGCTGGCAGCGGATATCGATCGCGAAACGCTGATCAAATATCTTGACCGCTTCATGATGTTCTACATCCGTACTGCCGACAAACTGACGCGTACCGCACCGTGGTTAGAAAACCTCGAAGGCGGCATTGATTACCTGAAAGCGGTGATCATTGACGACAAGCTGGGGCTGAACGCACATCTGGAAGAAGAGATGGCGCGCCTGCGTGAAGCGGTAGTGTGTGAGTGGACTGAAACGGTCAATACGCCGTCTGCGCAGACTCGCTTCAAACACTTCATCAACAGCGATAAGCGTGACCCGAACGTGCAGATGGTGCCAGAGCGCGAACAGCACCGTCCGGCAACGCCGTATGAACGTATCCCGGTAACTCTGGTGGAGGACAACGCATGAGCCAGTGGAAAGACATCTGCAAAATTGATGACATCCTGCCTGAAACCGGCGTCTGCGCGCTGTTAGGTGACGAGCAGGTAGCGATTTTCCGCCCGTATCACAGCGACCAGGTGTTTGCGATCAGCAACATCGATCCGTTCTTCGAATCCAGCGTGCTGTCACGCGGGCTGATTGCGGAACACCAGGGCGAGCTGTGGGTCGCCAGTCCGCTGAAAAAACAGCGTTTTCGCTTAAGCGACGGTTTATGCATGGAAGATGAACAGTTTTCCGTCAAGCATTACGAGGCACGAGTGAAAGACGGCGTGGTACAGCTACGCGGTTAATTGTTTTAACGGGAGGCGCAATGCCTCCCCTTTTTGCATTGTCCTGTAATGACCTTAAGTATATTGCAGGACATTTTTTAAACTTTTTGTTTTATTTTTTAAAGGATAATCAAATGTTTACAGACACTATTAATAAGTGTGCGGCTAACGCTGCGCGCATTGCACGCCTGTCGGCAAATAACCCGCTCGGCTTCTGGGTAAGCTCCGCGATGGCGGGCGCGTATGTGGGGCTGGGGATCATCCTGATTTTCACGCTCGGTAACCTGCTCGATCCATCTGTTCGTCCTCTGGTGATGGGCGCGACCTTTGGTATCGCCTTAACGCTGGTGATTATCGCCGGTTCTGAACTGTTCACTGGACACACCATGTTCCTCACCTTTGGGGTGAAAGCGGGCACCATTAGCCACGGGCAAATGTGGGCAATCCTGCCGCAAACCTGGCTGGGTAACCTGGTCGGTTCCGTCTTTGTTGCCATGCTTTATAGCTGGGGCGGTGGTAGCCTTTTGCCAGTAGATACCAGTATTGTTCACTCCGTCGCGCTGGCTAAAACCACCGCACCGGCAATGGTACTGTTCTTCAAAGGCGCATTGTGTAACTGGCTGGTTTGTCTGGCAATCTGGATGGCACTGCGTACTGAAGGCGCGGCGAAATTTATCGCAATCTGGTGGTGTCTGCTGGCGTTTATTGCGTCCGGTTACGAGCACTCCATCGCTAACATGACGCTGTTCGCGCTCTCATGGTTCGGCAACCACAGCGAAGCCTACACGCTGGCGGGTATTGGTCATAACCTGCTGTGGGTGACGCTGGGTAATACTTTATCGGGCGCCGTATTCATGGGATTGGGTTATTGGTATGCTACGCCGAAAGCTAATCGTCCGGTTGCGGACAAATTTAATCAAACTGAAACGGCTGCCGGTTAATTATTAAGGGGTTTTTACGTGGATCATTTGCCTATATTTTGCCAATTACGCGACCGCGACTGTTTGATTGTCGGCGGTGGTGATGTCGCGGAACGCAAAGCAAGGTTGCTGTTAGACGCAGGTGCTCGCTTAACGGTGAATGCATTAGCGTTTATTCCACAGTTCACCGCATGGGCAGATGCAGGCATGTTAACCCTCGTCGAAGGGCCATTTGATGAAAGCCTTCTCGACACCTGCTGGCTGGCAATTGCGGCGACGGATGATGACGCGCTTAACCAGCGTGTCAGCGAAGCCGCCGAATCTCGTCGTATCTTCTGTAACGTGGTCGATGCGCCGAAAGCCGCCAGCTTTATTATGCCGTCGATTATTGACCGCTCCCCGCTCATGGTAGCGGTCTCCTCTGGCGGCACCTCTCCGGTTCTGGCGCGACTGTTGCGCGAAAAACTTGAATCACTGCTGCCGCTGCATCTCGGCCAGGTAGCAAAATATGCGGGGCAGTTACGCGGTCGGGTCAAAAGACAGTTCGCCACGATGGGTGAACGTCGCCGTTTCTGGGAAAAACTGTTCGTTAATGATCGCCTGGCGCAGTCGCTGGCGAACAACGATCAGAAAGCCATTACCGAAACGACCGAACAGTTAATCAATGAACCGCTCGATCATCGCGGTGAAGTGGTGCTGGTTGGCGCAGGTCCGGGCGATGCCGGTCTGCTGACACTAAAAGGACTGCAACAAATTCAGCAGGCAGATGTGGTGGTCTACGACCGTCTGGTTTCTGACGATATTATGAATCTGGTACGCCGCGATGCGGATCGTGTCTTCGTCGGCAAACGCGCGGGATACCACTGCGTACCGCAGGAAGAGATTAACCAGATCCTGCTGCGGGAAGCGCAAAAAGGCAAACGCGTGGTGCGGCTGAAAGGCGGCGATCCGTTTATTTTTGGCCGTGGTGGCGAAGAGCTGGAAACACTGTGCAATGCAGGCATTCCGTTCTCGGTGGTTCCAGGTATTACCGCAGCTTCTGGTTGCTCTGCCTATTCGGGCATTCCGCTCACGCATCGCGATTATGCTCAGAGCGTACGCTTAATTACCGGACACTTAAAAACCGGTGGCGAGCTGGACTGGGAAAACCTGGCAGCCGAAAAACAGACGCTGGTGTTCTATATGGGGCTTAATCAGGCCGCGACCATTCAGCAAAAACTGATTGAACACGGAATGCCTGGCGAAATGCCGGTGGCGATTGTCGAAAACGGTACGGCGGTAACGCAACGCGTGATTGACGGTACACTCTCGCAGCTGGGCGAGCTGGCGCAGCAAATGAACAGTCCCTCATTAATTATTATTGGTCGGGTCGTTGGCCTGCGCGATAAATTGAACTGGTTCTCTAACCATTAATTTTACCCGGGCCAGATAATTCTGGCCCTCTTTATCACTCTTTTTATATATTCAGCAAATAAAGCATACCCTCTTAATAAATATCATTTGCTAATGGATTATATTCACCGTTACAGCGACTTACAAAATTAAGTCATTCACTCACTGACGCCAATTAAATATTCCTGTATCGTTTTTTATGAGCAGTCCGCTTATATTCATATAATCAATGAATATTAATTAATATATAACACATAGGGAATGTAAATGAACAAATTTATTAAAGTTGCACTGGTAGGTGCAGTACTGGCTACGTTAACTGCATGTACTGGTCATATTGAAAACCGTGATAAGAACTGCTCTTACGACTACCTGCTGCACCCGGCAATTTCTATTTCTAAAATCATTGGCGGTTGCGGTCCTACTGCACAGTAAGTCTCTGACAGAAATCGGCTAACACCGATTTAATGAGCTAACGCCCTCTGAATTTTCCGAGGGCGTATTTTTCTCCATCCTCTGCGAAAACATCGTTCCCAGAATTAAACGCTGGCAATACTCTCGCGCAAAATCCGCAATACCGTCTCATCACCGCTGCGATTCGGGTTAATGCGAATTGCACAATGTTCTAATTGCGGATTCGCCTGACGAAACGTTCCGGAAAGTCGATAAAAGAGCGGCGGGATTTCATATTTTGACTCTGCGCCGACCGGATAAGGCAACGCGCCGCGCTTTTGCGCCTCTTCAAGCACTCTGGCGGCAATCGGTTGATGAAACTCCACAATCAACACCTTCGACTGTGCATTGGCAATAACGGCGCTTTTAACTTCCGCCACCGCGCCACCGTTAAGTAAAGCCAGCAACCGCTCAGATACCCCCGCCTGTACCGCGTGCATCACTGGCGCGAATACCAGCCCACGCAAGACTTCCAACGCCTGCGCGCCCTGAATCTGGCTGCCGCCGGAGTAGAGCGTGGCGCGAATACGGTTAATAACATCAGCATCGCCTACCACCGCGCCAACACCTTCTGGCCCAAATAGCTTGAAGCAGGAAAATGTCGAGACATTCGCCCCGCATTCACAGCCAATGCGCGCCACCTTCATCACCGCATAGTTGTCATCGGTTAAGGCTGGAACACCTGCTGCGCGCAGCGTTGCCAGCACATCTGCCAGTACATAGCTGTCCTGCGGCTGCTGGCGCGTATGCTGCACCAGCGCCGCATCTGGTTGTTGCTCGTCGACAACCTGCTTCAGTGCCGACAGGTCATTGAAATCAGCAGTGATAAGCGTCAGCCCCATCTGCTCAATAATGACCTGAGTCGTCGGGTAAACCGGCGCGTCATGCACCAGAAGACGCTGCCCCGGTTTGAGCAAAGCCGCCAACGCCGCACGGATCGCGCCAGTACCCGCGCCCTGTACCAGCGCTGCAGCCTGTGCGTGAAATGCATCAGCCAGCACCTGTTCCACTCGCTGGGTAATGCGCGGTTGATTCAGCCCCGGCGTTAAGCCTAAATCACCGCCAGCAAGAAACTCGCTGCCGGGAAAATGGCGACAAATGCTATCCACCAGCGCAAACTGCTTTTGCTGCGCCTCAATAAGCGTCAGGCTTTGCAGAGGAAACGTCTTCATAGGTGCCTTCCTTAAGCCGGAACGAACAGGCCAAGCCAGTAAAGAACATTCAGCAGAATACCGGTGATCATTACTGCCACGACCGGTGCCGCCATTTTCTGTACCGGACGGCCCAGGGATTCGTTGAGGAAGTAAATGGCAACCGCGATAGAGAATCCGGTATAGCCCGCCATTTTGATTGCTGCAAAGATCGAACCGACCAGCAACGCCACTTCCATCAGCATATTCATGGCGTTACGGATGTTATCCGACGCATTACGCACCGACGGGTAGCGCCCCAGCCATTTGCCGATCGAACGAAGCAGCAAGACTTCCGCCGAAATAACCACTGCGCCTAATACCGCTGCAACCATCGGATTCGGCGAGAGATAGCCCACCGCATAAACAAAGGTAAAGCCCGCAACGGCATACACACCTGTTGCTAACGCGGTGGTGGCAATCAACGGCACAAAGCCCAGCCCGCGCATAAATTCCGCCAGCGCCGCCTGGTTGATCAGCGTTTGCGATTGCTCCGGTGTAACGCCTGCGGAATATGCTTTCTCCAGGGTGAAGATCGACACTTCACTACCAGCAAAAATCTTCATGCTGGCAACGGCGGCAATCAGCGCCCCTACGATGGCGATATACGGTAAGTTTTTGATAATCCGCGACGTGCGTTCTTCAAACACCGAAAGCCCGCTGGCATCAATATCATTTTCATCACGATGACGCAGGTCGTGAGTTATCGCGATCCCCAGCAGCATCACCATGCCAATAAAGATTTCGATGGATTCCGGATTGAGATGCGGGAAATAGCGCACTACCACCACACGGGTCATCAACACTACCACGGCGGCGATCAGACTTTGCTTCCAGCCAAACTGGTAGAAAATCGCCACCAACGGGAACAGTGCAAAAGCTGAAACCACTGGCGAGCTTAATTCCCCCAGACTACCTAATACATCCACCGGTAGCGCGGTCAGCAGCTGGTTTACCGGCAGCAGGCAGGTGAGGATCAGTACGCCCCAGAGTGCACCAAGGCCAAACGCCATCAGGCTGTTTATCGCCAGGACACCGAGGATATCGGTAGGAAGAAAGAGTAACCATGCGTTGAGCAACCCGGTTTTCAGGGTAAAAGAGATCCCCACCGAGGCCACAAAACCAATGCTCAGACCAAAAGCGATACTCCCCGCCTCACGACGGTTCATATAGCCTTCAATCAGTTGCGGCAGGATCGGGCGGATACCGTCATGAAAAACGGCTGCCGAGCGATGCGCCAGAAGCGATGTCATACCCGTCAGGCACGCCACCACGATAATCTGAATATACAGATCCATAGTCGTGCCTTTTATTTCAGATGGTTAATCAGCATCGGAATCGCGTGTTCGACATGCTCAACGGAAAGCCCAAACGCCACTTTCCCTTCGGCGATCATTTTGGCGATATGCTCGTCTTTCGCTTTAATGCCCGGCTTGGCAATGGTGCAACTTTTGTTATAGCCAATCACCGCGATGGCAATCGACAATGCCGCGCCCGCACCGGTATTACACGCGCCGATGTAGTAATCCAGTTGCCCGGATTTCACCTTCATCGCCGCTTCCATGTCGTTATGAATGAAAACTTCAAAACAGCCAGGAGCCGTCGCTTCAATGGTTTTTTTAATCTGCTCACGCTGTAAGCCTGCAACACCAATCTTTTTCATGAGTCTGTCCTTATTGGAAAAATTGAGAGGGAGTTTCACGTAACATCACATCCACATCGGCCTGACTGAATCCTGACTGGCGCAATTGCGGAATAAAGGTGGTTAATAAATAGTCATAGCCATAACCACCGTTGGCTTTTAAATGGGAGCGGCGCGTAATATCCATCGACAGCATGACGCGGTTCAGCAAACCACGGTCACGTAGCGCGTGGAGCATCGCAATGCGCTTTTCGTCCGGGTAGTAACTGTTCTTGCCGATGGTGTCGAACTGCACATACGCGCCGAGATCGATCATCTTCAAAATGTTGTCGAGGTTGTCTTTCAGATCGCAGTGACCAACGGTGACGCGCGAAAGATCAACTCCGTGGGCTTGCAGCAGAGCCAATTGCTCCAGCCCCATCGTGCTGAACGACGTATGCGTGGAGATCGGGCGTCCGGTCTGGTTATGTGCCAGCGCGGCGGCAATAAATACCTTCTCTTCCAGCGGCGTAATCTTTCCTTCGCTGGAGCCGATCTCCGCGATGATCCCGGCTTTCAGCTCCGTGCCATCGATACCCTGTTCAATTTCATCGACCATCTCCTGCACCAGTTCCTGCACGCTGCGGGTCGCCACATGTTGCGGGAAAAACGCGTCCTGGTAATAACCGGTGCAGGCCACCACGTTGATCCCCGTCTCGTGCATTACATCGAGCATAAATTGTGCATTGCGCCCCATGTAACGGTTGGTCATCTCAATCACATTACGCACACCCAGTGCCATCAGGTCGTTCATCTCCTGGCAAATGAACGCATACTGATCAAGGCGGCAGTCCACGTTGTTTTTAAAGCCGGAGAGATCAATATGCAGATGCTCATGGGCGAGGGTGAAGCCCGTCGGATCAAAACTCATAGGGTGTCTCCTGCAAACCGGAGGGAGGAAAGAAAAGAGCGACCATTTTGTGGCGGTGGCGCACGGAAAAATTCACACACGGTAGCCCCCACATCAGAAAGCGTGGTGCGCACACCGAGTTGCGTGTGGACCAGCCCTTGCTGATAAACCAGCACTGGCACTACTTCACGGGTATGGTGGCTGTGACCAATGGTCGGATCGTTACCGTGATCCGCCATCACGACCAGGCAATCATCTGGCTGCATCGCCTCAACAAGCCGGACAAGGTTACGGTCAACGACCTGCAAACGTTCGGCATAACGTGCGACGTCTTCTGCGTGACCAGCGAGGTCGGTTTCCTGGATATTGGTGCAAATAAACGCCGTCGGATGCGTGTTAAATTCGTCGAGGGTGATATCCATAATCCGCTGGCTATCCACCAGGTTTTGCCAGCTCACGCCATAAGGATTGCTGACGATATCTGCCACCTTACCCACCAGCACCGTGGGCACGCCCACTTGATGCAGTTGGTGCGGCACCTGCACTTTTTCATCGACGCCATAGCCCATATGTACGACCTGGAAACCGTTGTCATAAGCGCCAGAACGCGGCGCATTGATGCCAATAAAGCGCCCTTCTTTGCTTTCTGCGGCATCGAGAATGCGCTGACTGTCAGTTAACAGGCCGCCAAATGTAATGACCCGACCGGCCTGTACCTGCTCACGCACGATACGACCAATTTTGATTGCGTCGTCAAAAGAGATCGCAGAGAGATTGGCGGTGATGTTATAGACCTGGCCTAAATCCGCCTCGAGGTTATCGCCAATGGCAACCGACTGATTAACCCACAGAAATTGCAACTCTTCGCCACGGCGCTCAACCCGCCAGCCAGCGGTGACTAATGCCTGCTCAACACGGTCAATCACATCGCGAAAGGGCATCCGCAGCGGCGGTAACGGGCGCGTGCCTAAAATTTCCTGATGCCCCATAAAGGTGTCGCCACCTTCATGTTGCAACTCTGCAACGCCCCAGGTTGCGGAGTCTGACGGCTGCATATCGCCAGGCGCATAACCTAATGCGTTGATTAGCCCCATTTTCTCCAGCGTTGGTAGCTGTAAATGCGGCAACTGGCTCAGGATGTGACCACAGGTATTCGCCCCGGCATCCTGCGGACGCACCAACGTGACATCTTTCATTGCCCCTACGCCAAAGCTATCAATCACTAACACCACAAATCGCGCCATTACGCCTCCAGAGAGCTTCCAAGACTGTCATAACGACCAACGATTTCCGGTTCGCCACGGTGAATACCGGACACCAGCACCACATCGCTACGGCTGACAAAAATCTGCGTGCGAAAGCAGAGCACCACAGCACTGCTTACCGAATGCTCGCCTGCCAGCGGCAGGGTGTAGTCGATACTGCTGTCATCTACGGCTTTGAGATATGTTTCAGTAATGCTTTGATTTTCTGGCGTAAATACCAGTGCGTTATGCGCATGCCCACGACGGTAGTAACCGCCGCCGTAGCAGTAGCTGTCGCCACGGAAATGGTGGGAAATTTCACTTAACCAGAGCATGGCGATACGTTCAGGCTGGTCGCCCTGCTGGTTTGCCGGAATAGTGCCCGTCAGCGCATGACCGGGTTCGGCATGAGTCACACCGTATTCCGCCAGCAATGGCAGCGAAGTGCAGCTGGTCGCTGAAGGCGCGTTCAGTTGCTCAATCGCAATACCAGATTTCGCCAGTTGATCCCGTGCTTGTACCAGCGTGTGAAGATTCGGTGTCGGCAAAACTTTCCCGGCAGCCTCATCCCAAAGCAGGCAAGGGAAATGGGTTAATCCGGCTAAATGCAGCCCCGGCAGTTTCTTAATTTCAGCAACCACCTCATGCAGCGAATGCTGTACAAAACCGCTCTCCTGCCCCGGATAAAGAAAATCATCGTCGCTATAAACTTTGAGCAGCACAGGCTGGATCCGTCCGGCCTTTACCGCTGCGGCAGAAACTTCCCGCGCTTTATCGAGGGTAAACACGGTGATGACGTCGGTTCCCTGTTCAACAGCGTCATACACCTGATGACAAGGGATTTGCACCAGATGCCCCTGATGCGCCACCGGTAAACCTGCGCGGCGCATGATTCGTGCCTCTTTGTAATCCACCGCCACAATGCCGCTGTAACCCAGCGCCAGCAGTTTTTCTGCCAGCCACGGATTACGACCGAACTGTTTGGTCATCAGATACAGTTCAATACCGTAAAGCCGCGCCGTCTCAATCAGCCGCTTACCGTTTTCCAGTATCTGATCGACGTCGATTACCCAACTGTCCGGGGCGATTTTGCCCTGTTGCCACAAACTGAGTGCGACGGAAATCAGTGCCGGGTTCTGGCGTTTCAATGCTTCTACAAACATCTTGTTGCCTCGTTTCTGTTCCTTGAATTAAATATTCATTTTTTTGAATATTTAAGATGCGCGACGTGGATTTGCCGGGAGATTCAGACCTCTTCGTTAGCGGCCATCCATAATCCATAAAGGTTGGCCAGCAAATAGCCGTCTTCACACGGGTTAACTTCCAGTGCGAATTCCTTCAACAACACCTGATGCAATTGTAAAATGGCTGACCAGTGGCTGGATTGCGCCAGCTCTGCCAGCAATTCGTTATCCAGCGGCTCTATTTCTTCACCACGGCGACTGCGCATCAGTGCGCTCGCCATATGTGTCATCGCCATCATTCCTTGCTCGCTGCGCACCGGTAGATGGCACTCTGTTTCCAGTACGTTGACGACCTGCATCATGCCTTTGCAGATGTCCTTATCAATAACGCCTGCCTCACAAAGCAGGTTGAGTCTGGTTTCCATTTCAGATGCCTTTCGTTTAATAACTGGGTTCCTGTTCCCCACTGACTACTCGCTGTTGATGAGCAAGCAGGGCCTGTTTATCAACAACTGCACGCAGCAGTTGTTGCATCGGGTAATCATCGGCACGTGTTAGTATCACGGCTTCAGTAGCCTGTAAAAATCGCAGATCGTTCGTCAGTGGCATCGCTTCTAATCCCAGCATGGCCAGTTCGCTCTCCGCTACCACATTCCAGATCACCGCATCGACATCGCCTTTAACAATGCGTTGTAAACTCTCGTGATAAGAGAGATCGACACGTTCTACATCGCTACTGCCAAAAAAGACATCGGTCATAATTTTCTGATCCGCCGAACGGTTATCCAGCCCCACGCGTTTCACCTTTGCAGACTCCCCTTTACGGCAAATCAACTGATGCTCACCAACGTAGGTATGCGGCCCCAACTCCAGCGCGAGGCATAAGCCTTTTTGCGTGAGATAACTTTCTGCCGCCAGTCGGGAAACCACCGCCATGTCATAGACACCGTTAAGCAAACACTCCACGCGAATATCCGCACCGCGCATGTGCGCATAATAAAAAGGAATGCCATCAAACTGAGCTTTCAGTCCACTCGCTAAACCTTCGTACAAGCGGGTATAGGGCAAGGGCATGGCACACACAACGTTGTTGATATCCACATGACTCAGCAGTGCTTTGTTATCCATTTCCACCAGATAACTGCCATTGCGCCCGCGGCGTTCTATCCGTATCGCGCCGCTTGATTCCAGTGTTTTCAATGCGGCCTGTGTCAGACCAACCGATGAACGGCATTCAGTTGCCAGCTCATCTATGGTTTTCAGTCGATTACCGCACTTTTCACCCAACAAATAACGGGCCAGTGTCGTGATAACGACGCCTTCTTTTTTGATAAACGTTCGACGCATAATATATTTTCAATAAAATGAATGTTTATATCTTCATTAAAATGAAGATAAGTGGCAACTGTGAGATGTGGAAACGGCGAGGCGCTTCACATTTTTTCGGATTATTGCAAATGAGGATAAAAAAACCGGGTTTCCCCGGTTTTTGGCATTAATGTTAAATTACGGCTTCGCCACAAAACCAATCGCTTCGTACACCGCTTTCAGCGTACGAGAAGCGTGTGCACTGGCTTTTTCCGCGCCGTCTTTCATCACCTGTTGCAGGAAGGCTTCGTCATTGCGGAAACGGTGATAACGTTCCTGCAATTCAGTCAGCATACCAGAAACGGCATCAGCCACTTCGCCTTTCAGATGACCATACATCTTGCCTTCGAACTGTTTTTCCAGTTCCGGGATGCTCTGGCCAGTTACCGCAGAAAGGATATCCAGCAGGTTGGAAACGCCCGCTTTGTTCTGCACGTCGTAGCGAACTACCGGCGGCTCGTCGGAGTCAGTGACCGCGCGTTTGATTTTCTTAACTACCGATTTCGGATCTTCCAGCAGGCCGATAACGTTATTGCGGTTATCGTCAGACTTGGACATCTTCTTGGTCGGCTCCAGCAGCGACATTACGCGCGCGCCAGATTTCGGAATAAACGGCTCCGGCACTTTAAAGATATCGCCATACAGCGCGTTGAAACGCTGAGCGATATCGCGACTCAGTTCCAGGTGCTGTTTCTGGTCTTCACCCACCGGTACCAGATTAGTTTGATACAGCAGGATGTCCGCAGCCATCAGCACCGGATAGTCAAACAGACCCGCGTTGATGTTCTCGGCATAACGCGCAGATTTATCTTTAAACTGCGTCATGCGGCTCAGTTCGCCGAAGTAGGTATAGCAGTTCAGTGCCCAGCCTAACTGCGCATGTTCCGGCACGTGGGACTGAACAAAAATGGTGCTTTTCTCAGGATCGATACCACAAGCCAGATACAACGCCAGCGTATCCAGTGTTGCTTTACGCAGCTTCTGTGCATCCTGGCGCACGGTGATCGCATGTTGGTCAACGATACAGTAAATGCAATGGTAGTCATCCTGCATGTTTACCCACTGACGCAGCGCACCCATGTAGTTACCAATGGTCAATTCACCTGAGGGCTGTGCGCCACTAAAAACGATGGGCTTAGTCATTTTTCGATTCCTGATTTTCGCTATGCGGAAGCCCTAATGCGGGCAGAAGGTCATTGATAGACTGATAAATTACATCAGGCTGGCTAAGATCGATAGCCTCGCCGTAGTTATATCCATAGGTTAAACCAACAGAAGGGCAACCAGCTGCTTTTGCTGCCTGAATATCATTGCGTGAGTCGCCAACAAACAGCATCTGTTGTGGGGCAATGCCCATCCGCTCAGCCACCAGTAACAGTGGGTCCGGATGCGGTTTTTTGTTTTGCACATCATCGCCGCCAATGACCACGCTAAAGTATTTTGCGATATCTAAGGCTTCGAGCAGTGGCGCGACGAACGGCGTCGGTTTGTTGGTGACCAGACCTAGCGGCAGGCCTTTTGCCTGCAATGCGCCAAGCGTATCGGCAACGTGCGGGAACAAAAACGTCCCCTCTTCGGCAACCTCGCCATAGTAGCGATCGAACAGTTTACGCAGAATACGTACCTGTTCTTCTGCCGGAATGTCGTCATCAACGGGCGGTTTACCCATTGTTTTACGCAGAGTCGCACGTTCCTGACGCGCCCAGGTCAATGCACGCTCCATCAGAACATCTGCGCCATTACCAATCCAGGTAATAACGCGTTCTTCACCTGCGACGGGCAACTCCAGCGCATACAGCGCCATATCTACCGCAGCAGCCAGACCAGGAGCACTGTCCACCAGCGTACCATCGAGATCAAAAGCGACGCCGCGAATATCTTCAAACTTATTCATGACTTACCTTTGCCAGTTCACTGCGCATTTCATCAATGACCTTTTTGTAGTCTGGCTGATCGAAAATGGCCGAACCAGCGACGAACATATCGGCACCTGCCGCAGCGATTTCGCCAATGTTGTTCACCTTCACGCCGCCGTCCACTTCCAGTCGAATGTCGAAGCCAGACTCGTCGATACGACGACGTACTTCGCGCAGTTTATCCAGTGTTTGAGGAATGAAAGACTGACCGCCGAAACCAGGGTTGACGGACATCAGCAGGATCACATCCAGCTTATCCATCACGTAATCCAGATAGCTCAGCGGTGTTGCCGGGTTAAATACCAGCCCCGCTTTACAGCCATTTTCTTTAATCAGTTGCAGCGTGCGGTCAACATGCTCGGAGGCTTCTGGATGAAAGGTTATGATGCTGGCACCAGCGGCAGCGAAATCTGGCACAATGCGATCGACCGGTTTCACCATCAGATGCACATCAATAGGGGCAGTAATGCCATAATTACGCAGAGATTTCAGCACCATCGGCCCAATCGTCAGATTGGGAACATAGTGGTTATCCATGACGTCAAAATGCACGACATCAGCGCCAGCTGCCAGGGCTTTTGCGGTATCTTCACCCAGGCGGGCAAAATCAGCCGACAGAATTGAGGGGGCAATCAAATACTGTTTCATCCGCTTCTCCTTGAGAATTATTTTTTCGCGGGTGAAACGACTCCTGGTTTGTACAAAGCCAGCAGTTCGTCCACCTTTTTACGTGTACCGCCGTTGCTGCTTATACTGCGTCGAACTTTGACGACATGCAATTTTGCGCGCTGATACCACTCACGCGTTAACATCGTATCGTGATTGGAGATTAGCACTGGAATATGGCGCTCAACCAGACCTTCGGCGATCTCCGCCAGATGCGCTTGTTGTTCAAGCGTAAAACTGTTTGTGTGATACGCCGTAAAGTTGGCGGTCGCAGACAGCGGCGCATAAGGCGGATCGCAATAGACGACGGATGCATCATCTGCGCGCGCCATGCTATCGGCGTAAGACTCACAATAGAAAAAGGCATTCTGCGCTTTTTCAGCGAAGTGATACAACTCTGCTTCCGGGAAATAGGGTTTTTTGTAGCGGCCAAACGGCACGTTAAACTCACCGCGCAGATTGTAACGACACAGGCCGTTGTAACCGTAGCGGTTCAAATATAAAAACAGTACCGCCCGACGGAACGGATCCTGGCTTTTGTTGAACTCTTCGCGGAACTGATAGTAAACCTCGGCGCAATTTGTTTCGGGAACAAACAGCTCGCGTGCGGCCTGTACGTACTCATCAGTACGCATCTTCACAATGTTATAGAGACTGATCAGGTCGCTATTGATATCGGCAAGGATATAACGAGAAAAGTCGGTGTTGAGAAACACCGACCCGGCACCTACAAAAGGCTCAACCAGACATTCGCCCTTGGGCAAATGCCGTTTAATATCATCAAGCAGGGGATACTTGCCCCCTGCCCACTTCAAAAAAGCGCGATTTTTCTTCATGCTGACTAACTAATTACACCTTCTCCGGCTGTGGAGAAAGCTCCGACAGCATCCAGCGCTTCAGGCAACTCCCGCGATGATAAACCATTGCGGGAGATAACCTTGATTACTTCAGATCGGCCTGTACCTGACGCAGCGGTTTCGCCCACGGGTTTTTGGCCTGGACATCTGCTGGCAATGTAGATACCGCTTTTTTCGCCTCTTCTTTCGAAGCGTACACGCCAGAAACCAGGACATACCACGGCTGACCATTACGCGTCGTTTCATAGACAACGTAGTTTTTCAGATTCTCTTTCTTCGCCCAACCGTTCAGGTTGTCGTAGTTAGAGGAACTGCTCAGCTGCAGAGTGTAATGGCTGGACGGTGCCGATTTCAACGAACCAACATTACCTGCGGTCTTCCCTCCAGCGGCTGGTGTTGCCGTGGTTTGCGCCGGGGATGCCGTCTGTACTGGAGCCGTAGTTGCGGTCTCTTTTGGTGCTGGCGTAGAGGTCGCAGCCGGTGCCTTCGTGCTCGCCACAGGAGCAGCTGGTTCAGTACGCTTCGGCGTCTGTGCTACCGGCTTCGGTTCCGTTTTCACGGTTGCTTGCGGTTTTTTCGGTTCAATCACCGCCTGCTGGCGAGCTGGACGCGTAGTGGCCGGACGTTCAGCGGTTTGCGTTTTCGCCGTGTCACGCGATGCATTGCCATTGCGAACAGGCGCGACCGTCGCGGGTTCAGTCGGCAACGTGGAATTGACCGCCACATTATTCAACTGTTGCTGATTTTGTGGCTGGGTCAGCGCATTGTTCAGGTCACCCTGCACTTCAACACGTTGTTGACCATCCGTTGCCGCCGGGGTTTGCCCTTGAGTCGGCGTAGAAGAGATCGGCGGCAGAGAAACATCCTGCTGAGTATTTTCCGCAGACGTGGTTCCCGGCGCTGGCTGCACGCCATTCGCCTGATCGGTCGCATTGCCAGCAAGATCAATACTCTTCTCGCCAGACGCGGTTTGATCGCTGGAAGGGGTCGAGGGGGCTTTTAGCGCAGAACCGATACCGATGATCAACAGCAGGAGAACCAGAATGCCGACGCCCATCATCATATACTGACGAGAAGCGGGTTTACTGGCTGCTTTTTTGCGCTTACGCGGACGACGCTCTACGCGCTCTTCATCCACGGTTTCATCTTCGGATTCGTCAATTTCTTCTTCGATTTCCGGTTCCTCATTGCGCTCTTTTTGCGCACGAGTCGGACGGCGATCGTCAGTGTCATCAAGTTCAATATCATCAAAATTGATCTGCGGTTCGCCACGTTCAGTACGCTCAGAACGTTCAGAAGATTGACGAGAACGACCAGTACGACGATCGCTGGGATCGGGTTTCAGCTCGTCTTCTGGTTTGAATTCATCCATTTAACACCCCACTAAAAGGTTAATGCTTACCACGTTGCAATTAACCTGAAGCTAATAGACCGCTTGATAAGCGGCCTGACCTTTCTTGTTGTTACGCTGATTGACAATCGGCAATGGCGTTAAGAACAAGCTCGTGCGAAACGCCGCTGCGAACTTCACTCTTACCAATTGCCAACGGAAGAATTAAGCGCATCTCTCCCGCAAGGACTTTCTTGTCACGCAGCATATGCGGTAAATACGCCTGCGCGGACATTTCGCGCGGCCCATTGACCGGTAACCCAGCCCGCGTGAGCAGGGTTATAATACGCTGCGTTTCGGCAGAACTGAACTGCCCGAGACGTTCCGACGTCCGCGCCGCCATCACCATACCCGCAGCAACCGCTTCACCGTGTAACCAATTGCCATACCCCATTTCAGCTTCAATGGCATGACCAAAGGTGTGTCCCAGATTCAGTAAAGCACGTAACCCGGTTTCGCGCTCGTCGGCGGCGACAACTTCTGCCTTCAGTTCACAACAACGGCGAATACAGTACGCCATTGCCGGACCGTCCAGACGCAACAACGCATCCAGATTCTCTTCCAGCCAGTTAAAAAACGCACCGTCAAGAATAATGCCGTATTTGATGACTTCTGCCAGTCCCGACGCTAACTCACGCGGGGGAAGCGTTTTCAGACAGTCGAGATCCACCACCACTGAAGCTGGCTGGTAGAACGCGCCAATCATGTTTTTACCGAGGGGATGGTTGACCGCAGTTTTGCCGCCAACGGAGGAATCGACCTGCGACAGTAACGTCGTCGGGACTTGAATGAAACGTACACCGCGCTGATAACTCGCCGCCGCAAAGCCGGTCAGATCGCCCACTACGCCGCCGCCAAGCGCCACCAGCGTAGTATCGCGACCATGCGGCTTTTGTAACAACGCCGTAAAAACGGTATCGAGTACAGCCAGGCTTTTATACTGCTCGCCGTCAGGGAGGATAACGCTATCGACGTTAACACCCGCCTGTTCAAGTACGCCGCGGACCTTATCGAGATACAGAGGAGCCAGGGTTTCGTTGGTAACCAACATGACCTGCTCGCCCGATTTCAGCGGTAAGAATGAAGCTGGTTCATTAAACAAACCAGATGCGATGGTAATTGGGTAACTACGTTCCCCGAGAGTAACGACAATCCTCTCCATAACGCGACATCCACCTTAATTACTGTACCCGCAGACGAGAGTATATAAAGCCAGAATTAGTTGCTTTCCAGCATGTGAATAATCTGGTTTGCAACCACTTTAGCGCTTTGATCATCAGTACGAATGGTCACGTCGGCAATCTCTTCATACAGCGGATTGCGTTCATTGGCCAACGCTTCCAGAACTTCACGCGGCGGTGTTTCAACGTGCAGCAACGGGCGTTTTTTATCACGCTGCGTGCGTGCAAGTTGCTTTTCGATGGTCGTTTCAAGATAAACGACAACGCCACGAGCGGAAAGACGGTTACGCGTTTCGCGGGATTTCACAGAGCCGCCGCCAGTAGCCAGCACAATACCCTGTTTCTCGGTCAACTCATTGATGACCTTTTCTTCGCGATCGCGGAAGCCTTCTTCGCCTTCTAAATCGAAAACCCAGCCCACATCAGCTCCGGTTCGTTTCTCAATCTCTTGATCGGAATCGTAAAATTCCATATTGAGTTGTTGAGCTAACTGGCGCCCAATAGTGCTTTTTCCGGCACCCATAGGCCCAACCAGAAAGATATTGCGTTTCTCTGCCATTTTTTCGGTACTACTAAGACTATTCGTTAATGATAAACCCGCTTCGCTCAGAGAGCGCCGCAGGACATGAACTGAAACCTCATAAGATATTGCGAGAGTCAGACTGAAAATTATCTCAATACTCCAGCGGGTTTGGCAACTGAATAAATCACCCATCCCTCTGCATATCTGGTCGCTGCAAGCGCGCTGCCTTGCTACCACCGCTCTGGCGATAAATCACCGGGTAAGATTAGCGTAAAAAAGACAGCAAAATGCCGCCTGAATGATAAATCATCATCATGGAACGCAGGCAGCGAAGAGCACCAACTCTCAAATCGGTACTCCTTGTATGCTAAATACCTGCGCGCGTCAAATAGATGAAACACGTTCAGCGTAAAAACATTACCGCTTTTACGGCTGTTTACTCACTGGAAACCAGTCGTGGCGTGATAAACACCACTAACTCGCGTCGTTCATCTTCTTTTCCGTCATGACGAAATAATTGCCCGAACCAGGGAATGTCGCCAAGCAACGGTACGCTATCCTGACCCGATTTATTTTTACGGGTAAAAATGCCACCCAGCGCCAACGTTTCTCCGCTTTTGACCTCGACCTGCGTTTCGATCTCCTGCTTATCAATCGCCAGCACTTCGCCATCGGCCTGCTGTAGCACCTGCCCCGGAACGTTCTGGCTGATGTGTAATTTCAGCCGGATGCGACCTTTTTGTAACACCGTGGGCGTAACTTCCATCCCCAGGACGGCCTCTTTAAATTCCACCGACGTCGCGCCACTTTCCCCGCTGGAAACCTGATATGGAATTTCGCTCCCCTGTTTAATGCTGGCAGGCTGAAGATGTGAGGCCAGCAAACGCGGACTGGCGATAATATCCAGCTGCTGTTTTTGTTCGAGCGCGGAAAGCTCAAGATCCAGTAAACGTCCGTTGATGCGTCCAATGTTAAAACCGACATGCGTTGTCGCCGTCGCTACGGAGAGGTCGCTGCCAAGCGTGGTGACTTGCCCAACGCCACCAGCTTGTTGCGCATCAGCCAACGTCCATTTCACGCCTAACTCACGCAAACTTTTTTCATTAATGGTGACAATATGCGCCGACAGCTCAACCTGCCCGACCGGCAGATCCATTTGCGCTACCCACTGTTCAAGCGCGCTTAACGCCGCTTTGTTATCTCGCAGTAAAAGGCGATTGGTGCGTTTATCGACGGTCATACTCCCTTTGGCACTCAGTAGCTTCTCCCCCGCTTTCGCCAGTTCTCCCGCGTCGGCGTATTGCAGGGTTATACTGCGATTTTCCAGCGGCAGATTTGCCTGCGCCCGCGCCTGCTCCGCCTCCTGACGGGCGATATTGTCATTCTGCCAGGCAACGGAATGCACCGAGAGAATGTTGCCCTCCTGACGCGTTATCAGTCCGGCGCTTTTCACTACAGTTTGTAGTGCTTGCTTCCAGGGAACATCTGTTAGATGTAACGACACCGTACCGCTGACGTCTGGCGACACCACCAGGTTCAACTTCTCCTGTTCAGCCAGCGCCTGCAACACCTGAGCTACCGGAACGTCATCCACCATCAGCGTCACTTTTTGCGGCTTTGCCGCCTGTACGCCGGGTATCAGCATCAACAGTAGTGCGGCTATCCATTGCTTCATTTGTATCTCCTTGCCGTTGCCACAACCATTGTGGCGGTTCGCAGTTTGTCCCGGTTCCCAGCGTTAGTGCGTCTGGCGTTAGCTGTAAGATCGTCCAGCCGTTTTCCAGCACATCGTTTTGCTGCACCCGTCGCCATTTTTTTTGCCCATCTTTTATTACACCGATGATGCGCTCGCCTCGCCCTACCATCCCCTGATAGCGCCACTGGCTAAGTTCGCTAATCCGGCATAGATCTTCCGGCGGTTTAAAAGGGTCACGCATACCGGTTAAAAGGCACAATGCAATGCCTGCTAACAACCAGCGTTTAACCCTCATGCGGCGTCTCCAGTTGTAGCGTGAACAAAAGGTCATCACCTTCCACGCTTAACGAAAAACGGCTCACGCTGACGTTGCGCTCTGCCAGCCGTGTAAATGCCGACGGCACTGCTTCCCACAGCGTTTTCAACGCCAACTCACCTCCCTGCGCGGATGGATGCCAGTAAACCAGTTGCGCGCCGGATAACTGAAAATCCAGTGGCGAAAAGGGCTGCGTTTTTTCCTCGCTGAAGGGAGTGGTGTTTACCTGGCGATACAGTGCGGTCCACTGCTGGTAATGACTTGCCCGTAGTCGAATTAATGCGTCGCTCTCTTCCTGGTGTGTCGATGACAGAAAAATGAGCGTAACTAACATCATCAACCAGAATGCCCAGCAAAGCTGGCGGAGGCGGGGTGATGTGGCGAACCACCAGTCAAAGAGCATGTCCATCGCTAACCTTCCTTGTTAACTGATACTCAAATTGCCAGCGTCCCTGCGCATCCTGCTGCGTGGCCCCCCGCTGATTGAGATGAAAAGAAGCATCCTGGCGGAGTGACGTTTCCAGCGCGTTTAACGCGGTAATGCTTGTTGTTAGCCCCTTGATCTCCAGCGTTCCCTGCTGCCAGCTTATCGTTGTCAGCCAGGCGTGCTCGGGTAAAAGCGCCGCCAGTGCTTCCAGCGCAGATTGCCAGTCACGGGTAAATTGTCGCTGGCGCTGCCTTTGCAAACGCTGCTCACGAATTTGTTGGCGCTCCAGCAAACGTGGTTTCGTTATTTGTAAGCTGTGGGCGAGTTGTTGTTCCGCCTGAAGCAAAACGGCATCTACGCGAGCTTCGGCGTTGCTTGTCAGACGCAATATTAGCGTTATCCCGACGGTCAGCAGCAGAGGCGCAACGAACATCAGCAACCAGAAACGAAGAAAAGCGGTCCGGCGTTGCTGTCGCCAGGGCAAAAAATTAATTGGCGGGTTCATCAGTACGCCTTCCCTAGCGCCAGCCCCAGCGCGATGGCAAAGTCTCCACCTGGCGGCGGTAGCGGCGGCTGACGAACAGAAACCGCCTCCCACGGGTCAAATCCGCCTTCGCCACATAGCGCGACGCTTTCGGGATCAACGGATAACGCTGCCGCCAGCTCCTTCGCGCTAGTCATCCCCACCGCCAGTTTGCGCCCCCAGCTATAGCGCGTCGCCCACAGCCACTGTTCGTTATCACGCCAGGCCAGACATTGCTGATGAGAAGGTAAAAAAGGCAGGAATCGCTGTAATGCACTGGCATCCGGGGTGATCGCACTAACATGAACACGCAACCTTTCTGCCAAAGTAAGCAGCGTTGCCAGCTCTTTGCTTTGCGCGGCAGTCACGTTATAGGCGGGACTGAGTGAGTCTTCGCTGTAATCGAAGCGCAGGGAGTCCGGATCCATATCCAGCTCGCGGGCCATCGTCCCGGACAGCCAGGCCGTTTGCTCCCGCTCACCAAGGGACATCGACGGGCGCGGAAATGACCGCTGTAATGTGCGACTGGCGGGAAACGCCAACATAATGTGATGACGCTGCGGCAGTTCGCGACTCCACGGTAACAACGTTTTAGCCAGCCGCTGTGCATCGACAATCCGCCCATCTTTGATTATGTCGTTCGCCAGCGGCAACCGCCACCAGCGTTGCAAAAAGCATTCTTTTGCGCCCCGCACGATCGCAACCGCCACCGCTTCTTGCTGTTGTAAATGCAAGCCAATTTGCCAGATCTTAAATGCCATTGTGATGATCTCCTTATCACCCGTCACTCTGACGGGTATATCAATGCGTCTGGCTTGCCTTTATACTACCGCGCGTTTGTTTATAAACTGCCCAAATGAAACTAAATGGGAAATTTCCAGTGAAGTTCGTAAAGTATTTTTTGATCCTTGCAGTCTGTTGCATTCTGCTGGGAGCAGGCTCGATTTATGGCCTATACCGCTACATCGAGCCACAACTGCCGGATGTGGCGACATTAAAAGATGTTCGCCTGCAAATTCCGATGCAGATTTACAGCGCCGATGGCGAGCTGATTGCTCAATACGGTGAGAAACGTCGTATTCCGGTTACGTTGGATCAAATCCCGCCGGAGATGGTGAAAGCCTTTATCGCGACGGAAGACAGCCGCTTCTACGAGCATCACGGCGTTGACCCGGTGGGGATCTTCCGTGCGGCAAGTGTGGCGCTGTTCTCCGGCCACGCGTCACAAGGGGCGAGTACCATTACCCAGCAGCTGGCGAGAAACTTCTTCCTCAGTCCAGAACGCACGCTGATGCGTAAGATTAAGGAAGTCTTCCTCGCGATTCGCATTGAACAGTTGCTGACGAAAGACGAGATCCTCGAGCTTTATCTGAACAAGATTTACCTCGGTTACCGCGCCTATGGTGTCGGTGCTGCGGCACAAGTCTATTTCGGTAAAACGGTCGACCAACTGACGCTGAACGAAATGGCGGTGATAGCCGGGCTGCCGAAAGCGCCTTCCACCTTTAATCCGCTCTACTCAATGGATCGTGCCGTCGCGCGGCGTAACGTCGTACTGTCGCGGATGCTGGATGAAGGGTATATCACCCAACAACAGTTCGATCAGACACGCACTGAGGCGATTAACGCTAACTATCACGCGCCGGAGATTGCTTTCTCTGCGCCGTACCTGAGCGAAATGGTGCGCCAGGAGATGTATAACCGTTATGGCGAAAGTGCCTATGAAGACGGTTATCGCATTTACACCACCATCACCCGCAAAGTACAGCAGGCCGCACAGCAGGCAGTACGTAATAACGTGCTGGACTACGACATGCGCCACGGCTATCGCGGCCCGGCAAATGTGCTGTGGAAAGTGGGCGAATCGGCGTGGGATAACAACAAGATTACCGATACGCTGAAGGCGCTGCCGACCTATGGTCCGCTGCTGCCTGCCGCAGTCACCAGCGCCAATCCTCAGGAAGCGACGGCGATGCTGGCGGACGGGTCGACCGTCGCATTGAGTATGGAAGGCGTTCGCTGGGCGCGTCCTTACCGTTCGGATACTCAGCAGGGACCGACGCCGCGTAAAGTGACCGATGTTCTGCAAACGGGTCAGCAAATCTGGGTTCGTCAGGTTGGCGATGCATGGTGGCTTGCACAAGTGCCGGAAGTGAACTCGGCGCTGGTGTCGATCAATCCGCAAAACGGTGCCGTTATGGCGCTGGTCGGTGGCTTTGATTTCAATCAGAGCAAGTTTAACCGCGCCACCCAGGCACTGCGTCAGGTAGGTTCCAACATCAAACCGTTCCTCTACACCGCGGCGATGGATAAAGGTCTGACGCTGGCAAGTATGTTGAACGATGTGCCAATTTCCCGCTGGGATGCAGGTGCCGGTTCTGACTGGCAGCCGAAGAACTCACCACCACAGTATGCCGGTCCAATTCGCTTACGTCAGGGACTGGGCCAGTCGAAAAACGTGGTGATGGTACGCGCAATGCGGGCGATGGGCGTCGACTACGCTGCAGAATATCTGCAACGCTTCGGCTTCCCGGCGCAAAACATTGTCCACACCGAATCGCTGGCGCTGGGTTCAGCGTCCTTCACCCCAATGCAGGTGGCGCGCGGCTACGCGGTAATGGCGAACGGCGGCTTCCTGGTGGACCCGTGGTTTATCAGCAAAATTGAAAACGATCAGGGCGGCGTGATTTTCGAAGCGAAACCGAAAGTAGCCTGCCCGGAATGCGATATTCCGGTGATTTACGGTGATACGCAGAAATCGAACGTGCTGGAAAATAACGATGTTGAAGATGTCGCTATCTCCCGCGAGCAGCAGAATGCTTCTGTACCAATGCCGCAGCTGGAGCAGGCGAATCAGGCGTTAGTCGCGAAGACTGGCGCGCAGGAGTACGCACCGCACGTCATCAACACTCCGCTGGCATTCCTGATTAAGAGCGCCCTGAACACCAATATTTTTGGTGAGCCAGGCTGGCAGGGTACCGGCTGGCGAGCAGGTCGTGATTTACAACGGCATGATATCGGCGGAAAAACGGGTACCACTAACAGTTCGAAAGATGCGTGGTTCTCGGGTTACGGTCCGGGCGTTGTGACCTCGGTTTGGATTGGCTTTGATGATCACCGCCGTAATCTCGGTCATACAACGGCTTCCGGAGCGATTAAAGATCAGATCTCAGGTTACGAAGGCGGTGCCAAGAGTGCCCAGCCTGCATGGGACGCTTATATGAAAGCCGTTCTTGAAGGCGTGCCGGAACAGCCGCTGACGCCGCCGCCGGGTATTGTGACGGTGAATATCGATCGCAGCACCGGGCAGTTAGCTAATGGTGGCAACAGCCGCGAAGAGTATTTCATCGAAGGTACACAGCCAACACAACAGGCGGTGCACGAGGTGGGAACGACCATTATCGATAATGGCGAGGCACAGGAATTGTTCTGATTAAAAAGGCGCTTCGGCGCCTTTTTCAGTTTGCTGACAAAGTGTCACTTTATTTATACCGGATACGGCGTGAACACGTTATCCGTCTGGCAACATCGAGAAAAATCAATATATTGCAGGAGCCGCGCAGGCCTGATAAGCATTGTGCATCAGGCAAACTTCACGCATTTACACTCGCCCCTGCTCCTTCAACCACTCGCGCACGAGGAACAGTGCGCTGACATTACGTGCTTCGTTGAAGTCAGGATCTTCCAGCAAATCCATCATATGCGCCAGCGGCCAGCGCACCTGTGGTAGCGGCTCTGGCTCATCGCCTTCCAGCGATTCCGGATAGAGATCTTGCGCTACCACGATATTCATTTTGCTGGAAAAGTAAGACGGTGCCATGCTGAGCTTCTTCAAAAAAGTCAGATCGTTCGCACCAAATCCAACCTCTTCTTTTAGCTCGCGGTTAGCGGCTTCGTAGACGCTTTCACCCGGATCAATTAATCCTTTCGAAAAACCTAATTCGTAGGATTCCGTTCCCACTGCGTATTCGCGGATCAGGATCAGGTGATCGTCCACAATCGGCACAATCATCACCGCTTCCCGGTTGGTTGGACGCATTCGTTCATAAACACGCCGCACGCCATTGCTGAACTCCAGATCCACGCTTTCGACGGTAAACAGTCGTGAACGGGCTACAGTTTCAACATTCAGAATGGTGGGTTTTTGTAATGATTTGCTCATCGTGGGATCTATGCTGTGAAATCAGCGGTTATTGTGCGATATCGGACACGCTTTCGGCAATGTGAATTGCATGTTATTTACATTTATGTAACTTATTAAATAATCATCCTCAAATCAAATTAAAAGTCAATAGGTTGAAATAACTCCAGGAATTTGCTGATATTCCGCCTTCAGAGGGTTTGCTATGATCAGCGGTTACTGTGATGTGCTTAATGATGCTCAAGTTAAACTCCACGCTTGCCGATAGCCAACCGCAGAATCATGTATTGTGTCCGGTGCGACTGACCACGCCTGACAGACTAAGTAAGATGGGGAAAGCATGAGCACCATTGTGATTTTTTTAGCTGCTTTGCTGGCCTGCTCACTACTTGCGGGATGGCTGATAAAAGTGCGATCCAGACGGCGTCAACTGCCCTGGACCAACGCTTTCGCAGACGCGCAAACGCGCAAACTCACACCTGAAGAACGTAGCGCCGTTGAAAATTATCTTGAGAGCCTGACGCAGGTATTACAGGTGCCTGGCCCAACGGGAGCCAGCGCGGCACCGGTCTCTCTGGCGCTGAATGCCGAAAGCAACAACGTCATGATGCTGACACACGCTATCACGCGTTACGGCATCTCTACCGACGATCCGAATAAATGGCGTTACTACCTCGATTCGGTAGAAGTCCACCTGCCCCCTTTCTGGGAGCAGTACATCAACGATGAGAATACCGTTGAACTGATTCATACCGATTCGCTGCCGCTGGTTATTTCACTCAACGGTCATACGCTGCAGGAGTACATACAGGAAACTCGCGGCTATGCCTTGCAACCTGTTCCGTCAACACAGGCGTCTATTCGCGGGGAAGAGAGTGAGCAAATCGAGCTACTCAATATTCGCAAAGAAACGCACGAAGAGTATGCGCTAAGTCGTCCGCGCGGGCTGCGCGAAGCGTTGCTGATTGTCGCCTCCTTCCTGATGTTCTTTTTCTGCCTGATTACCCCGGATGTATTTGTTCCGTGGCTGGCAGGCGGCGCGTTACTGCTGCTGGGCGCAGGACTGTGGGGGCTATTCGCGCCCCCGGCAAAATCCTCCCTGCGGGAAATTCATTGTCTGCGCGGTACACCCCGTCGTTGGGGATTGTTTGGCGAAAACGATCAGGAACAGATCAACAATATTTCACTCGGTATTATCGACCTGGTCTATCCCGCACACTGGCAGCCCTACATTGCTCAGGATCTCGGTCAACAAACCGATATCGATATCTATCTCGACCGCCACGTAGTGCGTCAGGGGCGATATCTTTCGCTGCATGATGAAGTAAAAAACTTTCCGTTACAGCACTGGCTGCGCAGTACGATTATCGCTGCGGGCTCGCTACTGGTGCTGTTTATGCTGTTATTCTGGATCCCGCTGGATATGCCGCTGAAATTCACCCTCTCGTGGATGAAAGGCGCGCAGACCATTGAAGCCACCAGCGTGAAACAACTGGCTGACGCTGGCGTGCGGGTTGGCGATACATTGCGTATTAGCGGTACGGGAATGTGTAATATTCGCACTTCCGGTACCTGGAGCGCGAAAACCAATTCACCTTTTTTACCGTTTGACTGCTCGCAGATCATCTGGAATGACGCCCGTTCATTACCATTACCGGAATCTGAACTGGTCAACAAAGCGACGGCATTGACCGAAGCAGTTAACCGCCAGTTACATCCAAAGCCGGAAGATGAATCTCGCGTCAGCGCCTCATTACGTTCAGCAATTCAAAAATCCGGTATGGTATTGCTTGATGATTTTGGCGATATCGTACTGAAGACAGCGGATCTTTGTTCTGCCAAAGATGACTGTGTGCGACTGAAAAATGCGCTGGTCAATCTCGGCAACAGTAAAGACTGGGACGCGCTGGTTAAACGCGCTAACGCCGGGAAACTCGATGGCGTGAATGTGTTATTACGCCCGGTGAGTGCGGAATCGTTGGATAACCTGGTGGCAACTTCCACCGCGCCGTTTATCACGCATGAAACGGCGCGAGCGGCACAATCACTAAACAGTCCGGCCCCCGGCGGATTCCTGATTGTCAGCGACGAAGGCAGCGATTTTGTTGATCAACCCTGGCCTTCAACATCACTTTACGACTACCCGCCGCAAGAACAGTGGAACGCTTTCCAGAAACTGGCGCAAATGTTAATGCATACGCCGTTTAACGCCGAGGGTATCGTCACAAAAATCTTCACTGACGCCAATGGTACGCAGCATATTGGCCTTCATCCGATCCCGGATCGTTCCGGTCTGTGGCGCTATCTCAGCACCACACTGCTGCTACTGACGATGCTGGGTAGCGCCATTTACAATGGCGTACAGGCCTGGCGTCGTTACCAGCGTCATCGCACTCGCATGATGGAGATTCAGGCCTATTATGAAAGCTGCCTGAACCCGCAACTGATCACCCCTTCAGAAAGCCTTATCGAATAACACGTTTGCGCGGCAGGTTATGCTACCCTGTCGCGCAAATTGCTTCACTCTGGAGATTTCTCTCATGCATATCAACATTGCCTGGCAGGACGTAGATACCGTTCTGCTGGATATGGACGGCACGTTGCTCGACCTCGCCTTCGATAACTATTTCTGGCAAAAGCTGGTGCCTGAAACATGGGGGGCGAAAAACGGGGTCACACCACAGGAAGCGATGGACTATATGCGCCAGCAATATCACGACGTGCAGCATACGCTAAACTGGTACTGTCTTGATTACTGGAGTGAGCAACTGGGTCTGGATATCTGTGCGATGACCACCGAGATGGGACCGCGTGCCGTACTGCGTGAAGATACCATTCCGTTTCTTGAGGCACTGAAAGCCAGTGGTAAGCAGCGAATTTTGCTCACCAATGCTCATCCGCATAACCTGGCGGTAAAACTTGAGCATACCGGTCTGGACGCACACCTTGATTTATTACTTTCCACCCACACATTTGGTTATCCGAAAGAGGATCAGCGGTTATGGCATGCGGTGGCCGAAGCTACGGGTCTGAAAGCTGAAAGAACGCTGTTTATTGATGACAGCGAAGCGATTCTCGATGCTGCCGCACAATTTGGTATTCGTTACTGCCTCGGCGTGACTAATCCTGACTCCGGGATTGCCGAGAAACAGTATCAGCACCATCCGTCACTGAATGACTACCGCCGCCTGATCCCCTCGCTAATGTGAAGGAGACGCCATGAAAGAAAAACCTGCTGTTGAGGTTCGACTGGATAAATGGCTATGGGCCGCCCGTTTTTATAAAACCCGCGCGCTGGCCCGCGAAATGATCGAAGGCGGTAAGGTGCACTACAACGGGCAGCGCAGCAAGCCAAGCAAAATCGTCGAGCTGAATGCCACGCTCACTCTGCGCCAGGGAAATGACGAACGAACGGTGATTGTAAAGGCGATTACTGAACAGCGTCGCCCCGCCAGCGAGGCAGTCTTGCTGTATGAAGAGACTGCAGAAAGTGTAGAGAAACGCGAAAAAATGGCGCTGGCACGTAAACTTAATGCCTTAACCATGCCGCACCCGGACCGACGCCCGGACAAAAAAGAGCGCCGCGACCTGTTACGATTTAAACACGGCGACAGTGAATAACTGTCACCTGCAAGAGAGATGATTATGCCGCAACATGACCAATTACATCGCTATCTGTTTGAAAACTTTGCCGTTCGCGGCGAACTGGTAACCGTTTCGGAAACCCTGCAACAGATCCTTGAGAATCACGATTATCCGCAGCCCGTTAAAAACGTGCTGGCAGAACTGCTGGTTGCGACCAGCCTGTTAACCGCTACGCTGAAGTTTGATGGTGATATCACCGTACAACTGCAAGGCGACGGACCGATGAATCTGGCGGTTATTAACGGTAACAACAACCAGCAGATGCGCGGTGTGGCGCGCGTGCAGGGCGAAATTCCAGAAAATGCCGACCTGAAAACGCTAGTGGGCAATGGTTACGTGGTGATCACCATCACCCCGAGCGAAGGTGAACGCTATCAGGGCGTGGTGGGTCTGGAAGGTGATACCCTGGCGGCCTGCCTGGAAGATTACTTTATGCGTTCTGAACAGCTGCCGACGCGCCTGTTTATTCGCACCGGCGACGTAGACGGCAAACCGGCTGCAGGCGGTATGTTGTTGCAGGTAATGCCTGCGCAAAATGCCCAGCAGGACGACTTTGACCACCTGGCAACGCTAACCGAAACCATCAAAACTGAAGAACTGCTGACCTTACCGGCAAACGAAGTGTTGTGGCGTTTGTATCACGAAGAAGAGGTGACGGTTTACGATCCGCAGGATGTGGAGTTCAAATGCACCTGTTCGCGTGAACGTTGCGCCGACGCGCTAAAAACACTGCCGGATGAAGAAGTGGATAGCATTCTGGCGGAAGAAGGCGAAATTGACATGCATTGTGATTACTGCGGTAACCACTATCTGTTCAATGCGATGGATATTGCTGAAATCCGCAACAACGCGTCTCCGGCAGATCCGCAAGTTCATTAATGAGTATGTCCGGCAGAGAGTGCTCTGCCGGATTTTACGACGTAATGGCCTGATGCGCTGCGCTTACCAGGCCTACGCAATAATTCGCAAGTTATTGTTGGTAAGATAAAGCGTCGTATCCGATAAAAAATCAAATACGCATTGTCACTTACTTAGGTTTATTTCCAGCGTTTCACCATCTACCGTCAGATCACACCATGCTTTAGGCTTCGTCCCCAGTTTTCCATCCTTCGCAGCAGCGAGTAATTTTTCTTTCGTTATTTGGCGCGGAAGTAAACTCATATCAAGCGCGTCCCATTCTTTTCTGGCCGGGTCAAAGCCATAGACAATGACTCTGTCATCATTAAAAGCAAACAGGATCCGCTCCACCTGACCATCACTATTCAGATCTTGCTCGACCAGTACGCAGGCGTCTTTTTCAATACAGGTCATCACGTTATAGCGATCCTGGATTAAGGCCGACCAGAATGCCGTATCCGGTTTGCCAGAGCCTGGGGCAATTAACACATTTTCGGCTAATACTTTTTCCGATACCTGTTCCTGAAGATGTTGCTCTCCATCTAACGTCATCAGCAGATCCCGTGCGCGTTTCGGGTCTTTCATATACTCGGCATCGCTTTTCAGCGACTCAAGCGCCGCACGTCCATAGCGACCGTTCTGTTCGAGCATGTAGAGACTTACCTGATCTGGCGTGTTCTTGCCGCTCTGATAACGTGCCATATGACTGTTCACACTAATGCGCATACTATCCAGCACCGGCGAATTAAGAAGCACCAGTATTACCAACACCAATAACGAAACCGCAAGGTTCACTTTGCCCTGAAGAACAAGAGGGTTTTGCCCTTTACGCCAGACGATACTGACAAAATACCCCAGCGACCATACCAGTAACACCAGCACCGCCAGCGCGCCCTGCAAGCGGTCGACAGTCCAGCCGTACTGAGCGACCCGCAGCCATAACGCCCAGGCGGCGACGAACACATACAGCGGAGCAGCCAGCAGAGCGGTTTTAATCAGGCAACGCAACGGCCCCGTCCAGGGAAGTGACGCTTTTTGCGGATCGCGGACAATAGCCATTAAAATCAATTGCAAAAAGACCAGCGTCAACAGCAACCCGGCGGCGGAGATGTGGCGAGAAATCGCGCTCAGGCCCGTAAACGGCAGGGTGATGATAAACATCAGGGTTAGCAATGATACTAACGGCAGCAACCCCGTGGCGATTAACGTGAACAACTTTTGAATAGAGTCGATTAAACGTGACTGTGTACGCGCGAGGATCACCGCCAGTGCGGTAACCAGACCTAACGTGAGATAAATAAACCAGTCGGTTGCAAAAAAGAGCGTTTTGAAAAACGTGATGCCAACAAGTTTAAACAACTCGCCCCACAGTAAAAGTACCAGCCACGTCAGGCCATTGGCGAGAAAAATCACCAGTAATATAAGTACGTTATGCCATACTGACTGGTAAAAATAGCGATAGCGGCTACTGTCATTGCGGATGCGAAGGCTTTGTTGTATCCACGGTAGCAACAACATTGCCATCAGCAGCAGATAGCAACCAAAATCCCAAAGCGCCTTTTCAGCTCTCCAGGGGTTCATGCCATCAGTTTGCCACTTCAGCCAGCCGCTCATTCCCAGCGTGGCAATAAACACCAGCGCCAGCCATCCCCAAAGGCGCTTCTGTTTAAAGGAGATCACGGAGAAGAGTAAAACGGATGAAAACGCGACGGTCGCAGGCACGCCATAAACAATCCAACTGAGATTTTTTCCGGCAAGCCAGGCGATCAGCAGGTAACAAACCAGTCCCTGAAGTAATCCGGTAGCAATCATTCCCCAGCGTGTTGCGGGTGAAAGTTCAACGTTATCCATGTTAGTTATCCAGAATCAAAAGGTGGATTAATTATCGCATCCGGGCAGTACTATTTTGCTTTTTTCAGAAAATAATCAAAAAAAGTTAGCGTGGTGAATCGATACTTTACTGATTGAATTTGCATCAATTTCATTCAGGAATGCGGTTCCACTCACAATATTCCCGCCATATAAACCAAGATTTAACCTTTTAAGAACATTTTCCACACCTAAAATGCTATTTCTGCGATAATAGCAACCGTTTCGTGACAGGAATCACGGAGTTTTTTGTCAAATATGAATTTCTCCAGATACGTAAATCTATGAGCCTTGTCGCGGTTAACACCCCCAAAAAGACTTTACTATTCAGGCAATACATATTGGCTAAGGAGCAGTGAAATGCGCGTTAACAATGGTTTGACCCCGCAAGAACTCGAGGCTTATGGTATCAGTGACGTACATGATATCGTTTACAACCCAAGCTACGACCTGCTGTATCAGGAAGAGCTCGATCCGAGCCTGACAGGTTATGAGCGCGGGGTGTTAACTAATCTGGGTGCCGTTGCCGTCGATACCGGTATATTCACCGGTCGCTCACCAAAAGATAAATATATCGTCCGTGACGATACCACTCGCGATACCTTCTGGTGGGCTGATAAAGGCAAAGGTAAGAACGACAACAAACCTCTCTCTCCGGAAACCTGGCAGCATCTGAAGGGCCTGGTGACCAAACAGCTTTCCGGTAAACGTCTGTTCGTTGTCGACGCTTTCTGTGGTGCGAACCCAGACACGCGTCTTTCCGTCCGTTTCATCACCGAAGTGGCCTGGCAGGCGCATTTTGTCAAAAACATGTTTATTCGCCCGAGCGATGAAGAGCTGGCTGGTTTTAAACCTGACTTTATCGTTATGAACGGCGCAAAATGCACTAACCCGCAGTGGAAAGAACAGGGTCTGAACTCCGAAAACTTCGTGGCGTTTAACCTGACCGAGCGCATGCAGCTGATTGGTGGCACCTGGTACGGCGGCGAAATGAAGAAAGGGATGTTCTCAATGATGAACTACCTGCTGCCGCTGAAAGGCATCGCTTCTATGCACTGCTCCGCCAACGTTGGCGAGAAAGGCGATGTTGCGGTGTTCTTTGGTCTTTCCGGCACCGGTAAAACCACCCTTTCCACCGACCCGAAACGTCGCCTGATTGGCGATGACGAGCACGGCTGGGATGACGATGGCGTGTTTAACTTCGAAGGCGGCTGCTACGCGAAAACCATCAAGCTGTCGAAAGAAGCGGAACCTGAAATCTACAACGCTATCCGTCGCGATGCGCTGCTGGAAAACGTCACCGTACGTGAAGATGGCACTATCGATTTTGACGATGGTTCAAAAACCGAGAACACCCGCGTTTCTTATCCGATCTATCACATCGATAACATCGTTAAACCGGTTTCCAAAGCGGGCCACGCAACTAAAGTTATCTTCCTGACCGCAGACGCCTTTGGTGTGCTGCCGCCGGTTTCTCGCCTGACTGCCGATCAAACTCAGTACCACTTCCTCTCTGGCTTCACCGCCAAACTGGCCGGTACTGAACGTGGCATCACCGAACCGACGCCAACCTTCTCCGCTTGCTTCGGCGCGGCGTTCCTGTCGCTGCACCCAACTCAGTACGCAGAAGTGCTGGTGAAACGTATGCAAGCGGCGGGTGCGCAGGCATATCTGGTTAACACTGGCTGGAACGGTACTGGCAAACGTATCTCCATTAAAGATACCCGCGCCATTATCGACGCTATCCTCAACGGTTCGCTGGATAACGCAGAAACCTTCACTCTGCCGATGTTTAACCTGGCGATCCCGACTGAACTGCCGGGCGTAGACACTAAGATCCTCGATCCGCGTAACACCTACGCTTCTCCGGAACAGTGGCAGGAAAAAGCTGAAACGCTGGCGAAACTGTTTATCGACAACTTCGATAAATACACCGACACCCCTGCGGGTGCCGCGCTGGTAGCGGCTGGTCCAAAACTGTAATCCGATAAGTTAAGCGACGAAATCCCCCGTTTCACCAGATACGGGGGATTTTTTATTTTCTGTCAGAATTAAACGGGACAAACAGATAATCCAGCGAGTGGCGTGTTTCACGAAAAAACGTATCCAGTTCAGGCTGCGCTTTTATCGCGCTGGTGGGAATGAAAATATCGCAAAACGCTTTCGTCGCTTCTCTGGGCCAACTCTTCGGTAAATGCAGAAAAAGCCACAAATAATCTTCTTCATACTCAATGCTATAAAAATCTTCCCAGCGAAGTATGCCCTGCTGATGAGATTCATAAAAAACAATCCCCTCGAAATAAAACGCATAACGCACGGGTTTCGTAAAAGTAACTTGCTTTGTTTTTGACTTAAAATCGTTAATTCTTCTGCTGATTAACAGGAACATTGATAAGAGGAGTGGCAACATTAATAGAAGAATTAACGTACTGATTGCGTTGAGTTTAAAGTCATGAGAAGGTTTCAACCATTGTGGGATCATGGGCAGTATAGCCAATAAGCCAGCGGTTCGAATTCCCCATTTAAACCCTTTAAAACGCTTTTTAATGTAACAGGTATAATGCTTAACGGCAGCGTTGAAGGCGGTTTGGGTGTAGTGGATTTGCACTGTGCCGAGGTAATGTGCGGTTTGTGGATCAAAGGGGCAAGGGGGGCTATTCATTCTACTCGCCAGGAGCGCTCACAGGCGCTTACGTCATCATTAATATATGCATTCAGGTAATCATTAAGATCTTTATAACGTGATTCCCCATTGCAGTCATAAACCCAGACCTCTGGCTCAACGGTACTATCTAGCCAAAGGAGAAAAACCATTTCATAACTGTAATCACTACCGGCAAAAAGTGACAGGCGATGAGAACGAAATAGTCCCAAGGCATGGTTATCCCAATTATCACTTGAAGCTACAGCATTCATTTTGATTTCATCAAGAAACGTATCTTCTATGTGTTCCTGCCAAAGCGTTTCCATGTCACTTATACTTAGCCAGCTTCCATGTGTAGCGCTTAACCAACGTCCACAATGTGCAAAACGCGCCTGCAACATAGGGCTGGCCTTCTGCCAGACACCGTTTTTCAATGTCGGGATCCGGCTATCAAACGCAGTGCTTGCAGGTTCAGGAACAACATTGAATGGGCCATCAAATGCTAACCTATTATTTATCGCTTGCTGAATATGTTCCCTGATCATATTTTTCTCCGCGTTAGATCATTTCTGAACCATTAATTTATGGCTTATGTCCCCACGTCCTGAGATAGTAGTTTTCTCGTAAAATGGTCAGTTCAGGGAAACGAGTTGCAGCTTCATCAACCAATGGTGGAATACGATTATCTTTAACTTCAATGAGCAACAAAATAGCCTTCCTTACATTCTCCATCTTTGATGATGCAAAAAGCGGTAATACCAACTCAACGAATCCTCGGCTTTCATTGAAATCAGGCGCCTTACTCATCGCCCACAATAATGTTTGCTGACGGTCATCAGTGATACGTTCGAGAAGCGGCAGAAAAGTATCATATTTATTATACTCTATTTCTCGTATAGCAAAGACAGCTGAGGATAGAGTGTCATCGTCAAGTTCAGGCATTATTATTAACAGTGAATGAATATAATCCTCAATATTCACCACACTATCTCTACAGGCAAAACGGAGATCTTTAATAGCAATATCACGTAATTCATCTGGCATTGTAAAATAGAGTCGAAAAATATCTGCAGCACAAGAAACTTTTTTTTGGCGTAATCTTATGAATGCCTCTTCACACAATTCTTTATCATTCTCTGTGCGGCAAACATGTTCCCAAAGGGCAAAAGTTTCGGGTTCTATCTGTGGAAAACGGCATAGCGAGAATAAAATGGATCTACGTAAGTCCGGGATTTTCTCAGTTAAAAACCACTCACGCAGTTGAATTTGCGTTCCTGGCAAACTTCTATCGAAACCCTTCATACTCATGCCAGCAATAAAATCGTCCAGCCAGCGTTCATACCAGTTGAGGAAATTTTTATCATATATAAAATCAAACGGATAATCTTCATCACCATCAGTCAGCATTAACCTTCCGCGATACTGCCCCGTCACCACCAGGCAAATATCATAAGTACATCCCAGGGTGAGAATGGTCAATGCGCCGTCAAAAAAACTATATTCTTCATCATCTTCTGTACGGCCAGCATTCAACACATCAACATCCTGCTGCGTCATATAAAGCGGTACAGGGCTTTCTTTTGTTATATCGCCATAAATATCTGTACCGCCTAAAGATTCAAGACCGTAGGCATGTGCCGGACCGCCATTAGCGATATAGCGAAGAAAAATTCGATATTCCCGAGGCAAAGTGACGCTATGTTTTTTCTCCCAGGAAGCTATTTCCGCCTCGCTGGCAGGCTTCGGCCATTGATATTTCCAACCTTCAGAACCGAATAACTTACATTCAGGATCCAGTGCGGCAATGCGTGGGATTTTTTCTTTTATACGAGCAATCTGTGCTTGTTCTTCGTTGGTAAGTTGCATCAAGCTATTCCTTTAGTGTGCTTTTACTAATCAGGATACGCTCGCCTGCAATCAGCTTACAGTACACTTTACTTCGTATGGTGCCGGTGTCTGAAACCGTATTCATTCAGTAGATACTGAGTGCACAAAATAAAACAGGAGGCTCCTTCTCCTCCCGTTTTATTTACCCTTCTTTTGTCGTGCCCTGCGCCCGCGTTACCGGCATTGGCAGCCAGGCGCGAATGGAAAGCCCACCCCGTTCGCTGGTGCCAAGCTCCAGCATGCCGTTATGGTTATCCACGATACGCTGCACAATTGCCAGGCCTAATCCCGTGCCGCTAATGGTGCGCGCACTGTCGCCGCGGACAAACGGCTGGAACAAGTGCTTACGCTGTTCCGGCGCAATTCCCGGACCGTCGTCTTCCACCTGGAACCAGGCGCGATTCGGCTCCGTGCCGCTGCTGACTTTGATCCAGCCATTGCCGTAACGAGCAGCGTTCACCACCATATTCGCCACCGCGCGTTTGATCGACAGCGGGTGCATTTTCACTTCAATGCTGCCGGGGTAAAGCGCGGTTTCAATTTCCCGCTCATAGCCACTTTCGGCAGCAATCACCTCACCGAGCACTGCGTTGAGATCCGCCATTTCCATCGGCATCTCCTGCCCGGTGCGCAGGTAGTCGATAAACTGTTCAATGATGGCATTGCACTCTTCGATATCTTTATTGATCGATTCTGCCAGGTAGCCATCCTGCTCGCTCATCATCTCGGTCGCCAGACGAATACGTGTCAGCGGCGTGCGCAAGTCGTGGCTTACCCCTGCCATCAGCAACGTGCGGTCATCCGCCAGTTGCTTAACACCAGCCGCCATATGGTTAAAGGCGCGGGTAACGGAACGCACCTCCGAAGCGCCATACTCACGCAGCGGCGGCGGAATAATCCCCTTACCCACCTGCAAGGCAGCGTGTTCGAGATCGACCAACGGTCGGTTCTGGATACGAATAAATAGCCACGCCCCACCTATCGCCAATAGCATAATCGCCAACGTATAGCGGAACAGCGGGGAGAAATCGCCCTGATGAATTTCGGTCAGCGGCACGCGTACCCAGATATTGGGCGACAGCCAGGTTTTCAGCCAGACGACAGGCGAGCTTTTGTTGACCTCAACGCGTACTTCCGTCGGGCCGCCCAGTTGTTGCGCCATCTGATGGCTTAAGAATTCATAGTGTTGCGCCCAACGCAGCCCTGCCTCTTCGGCAGCTTCGTTGGAATAGAGAGAGATCCCCAGCTCACGGTAGATCTCCCGACGGAAAGCGGGAGGCACAACCAACTGCGTGCCGTCCTCCAGTTGCAGTTTGTCGGTCATCAACATACGCACTTCGTATGCCAGGACTTTATTAAACTGCTGGAGGCTCGGCAAAATCGCGAAGTTCAGCACCACCAGATAAGTCGTCACCAGGCTGACGAACAGCAAGGTGACGATGAGCAATAACGTACGGGCAAATGAACTTCGTGGCGAGAAGCGCAATCGCCTCATGCTTTAGAACCGTCCGGCACGAAAACGTAGCCCAGACCCCAAACGGTCTGAATGTAACGCGGATGCGCTGGATCTTCTTCCACCATGCGGCGCAGACGCGAGATCTGCACGTCGATGGAACGTTCCATTGCGGAGTATTCACGACCACGGGCAAGGTTCATCAGCTTATCGCGGGAGAGCGGCTCACGCGGATGGCTAACCAGCGCCTTCAGTACCGCAAACTCACCGCTGGTGAGCGGCATTGGCTCATCTTCACGGAACATTTCACGCGTCCCGAGGTTGAGTTTGAACTTACCGAAAGCAATTACCGCCTCTTCCTGTGACGGCGCACCCGGCAGTTCGTTCGCCTGACGACGCAGCACCGCACGAATGCGGGCCAGCAGTTCACGCGGGTTAAACGGTTTTGGAATGTAGTCGTCAGCGCCAATCTCCAGACCAACGATACGGTCCACTTCTTCCCCTTTCGCCGTCACCATAATGATCGGCATCGGGTTGCTCTGGCTACGAAGACGTCGGCAAATCGACAAGCCATCTTCACCAGGTAACATCAAATCCAGTACCATAAGATGGAAAGATTCACGAGTCAGCAGGCGATCCATCTGTTCTGCATTAGCGACGCTTCGAACCTGGAAGCCTTGTTCGGTGAGATAACGTTCCAGCAGCGCACGCAGGCGCATGTCGTCATCGACCACCAGAATCTTGTAGTTCTCTTGCATTCTTTGTACTCCCAAAGGTTCGCAACAATTTGTAAGCGTGTATTCTTAAAAAAGCTTACGTTCGTCACCAGCTAAATCTGGTATGAATTTCAGCCTAAATTGTTACAAAGCATATTAAACAGCAGCTTAAGTATACAATTTATTCGGCGAAACATTATTGATTCTGTTGATATGATCACGTTATACCCAATGTGCGCATTATCAAACAGACAAAGGGAATCAACGAGATGAAAACGCCCCTGGTTACCCGGGAAGGGTATGAAAAACTCAAACAAGAGCTAAATTATCTCTGGCGTGAAGAACGCCCGGAGGTCACAAAGAAAGTGACCTGGGCCGCAAGTCTGGGCGACCGCAGCGAAAATGCTGACTATCAGTATAATAAAAAGCGCCTGCGTGAAATCGACCGTCGCGTGCGCTATCTCACTAAATGCATGGAAAATCTCAAAATCGTCGATTACTCCCCGCAGCAGGAAGGCAAAGTCTTTTTTGGCGCGTGGGTGGAGATTGAAAACGACGATGGCGTGACTCACCGTTTCCGTATTGTCGGCTACGATGAAATTTTTGGCCGTAAAGATTACATCTCTATCGATTCCCCGATGGCCCGCGCATTGCTGAAAAAAGAGGTGGGCGATCTGGCAGTGGTCAATACCCCTGCCGGGGAAGCGAGCTGGTATGTTAATGCTATCGAGTACGTGAAACCGTAAGGAAGAGTCTTAACCTCCTGCCGATGGCTGGCATTTTTGCCAGCCAGTCCGTATAACTATCCCCTGATTTTTGATCCGAAAAGATGAACTCAAACCATGATGAATGATTCGTTCTGCCGCATTATTGCGGGTGAAATTCAGGCGCGCCCGGAACAGGTTGACGCTGCCGTACGCCTGCTTGACGAAGGGAATACCGTGCCGTTTATCGCACGTTATCGTAAGGAAATCACCGGCGGTCTGGATGACACGCAGTTGCGTAATCTGGAAACGCGTCTGAGCTATTTGCGCGAGCTGGAAGAGAGACGTCAGGCGATCCTCAAGTCCATTTCCGAGCAAGGCAAACTGACCGACGAGCTGGCGAATGCTATCAACGCCACCTTAAGTAAAACCGAACTCGAAGACCTCTACCTGCCCTACAAACCTAAACGCCGCACCCGCGGGCAAATCGCCATTGAAGCAGGGCTTGAGCCGTTGGCCGACCTACTGTGGAACGAGCCGTCGCACACGCCAGAAGTCGCCGCTGCACAATATGTTGATGCCGATAAAGGCGTAGCAGATACCAAAGCCGCGCTGGACGGCGCGCGCTATATCCTGATGGAACGGTTTGCCGAAGATGCCGCGCTGCTGGCGAAAGTGCGTGATTATCTGTGGAAGAACGCGCATTTGGTTTCTACGGTGGTGAACGGTAAAGAAGAGGAAGGGGCGAAATTCCGCGACTATTTCGATCATCACGAACCGCTGTCAACGGTGCCTTCTCACCGCGCGCTGGCGATGTTCCGTGGGCGTAACGAAGGCGTACTCCAGCTTTCGCTAAATGCCGATCCGCAGTTCGACGAACCGCCAAAAGAGAGCTATTGCGAGCAAATCATCATGGATCACCTCGGTCTGCGCCTGAACAATGCCCCGGCGGATAGCTGGCGCAAAGGCGTGGTGAGCTGGACCTGGCGCATCAAGGTGCTGATGCACCTGGAAACCGAACTAATGGGCACAGTGCGTGAACGCGCGGAAGATGAAGCAATCAACGTCTTTGCCCGTAACCTGCACGATCTTCTGATGGCGGCCCCTGCCGGACTGCGTGCAACGATGGGCCTCGATCCGGGTCTGCGTACTGGGGTAAAAGTGGCGGTAGTCGATGCGACGGGTAAACTGGTGGCGACCGACACCATTTACCCGCACACCGGACAAGCCGCAAAAGCAGCGATGACCGTTGCTGCCTTGTGTGAAAAACATAACGTTGAACTGGTGGCAATCGGTAACGGTACGGCTTCCCGCGAAACTGAGCGTTTCTATCTCGACGTGCAGAAGCAGTTCCCGAAAGTGACCGCGCAGAAAGTGATCGTCAGCGAAGCAGGCGCGTCGGTTTACTCGGCTTCCGAACTGGCGGCGCAGGAGTTCCCGGATCTCGACGTTTCGCTGCGTGGCGCGGTGTCTATCGCCCGTCGTTTGCAGGATCCGCTGGCGGAGTTGGTGAAAATCGATCCGAAATCTATCGGCGTAGGTCAATATCAGCATGACGTCAGCCAGACGCAACTGGCCCGCAAACTGGATGCAGTAGTAGAAGACTGCGTAAACGCCGTTGGCGTCGATCTCAATACCGCTTCTGTTCCGCTGTTAACTCGCGTGGCTGGCCTGACGCGCATGATGGCGCAAAACATTGTGGCCTGGCGCGATGAGAACGGCCAGTTCCAGAACCGCCAGCAACTGCTGAAAGTCAGCCGTCTGGGGCCGAAAGCCTTCGAGCAGTGCGCAGGCTTCTTGCGCATTAACCACGGTGACAACCCGCTGGATGCCTCTACTGTTCACCCGGAAGCCTATCCGGTGGTGGAACGCATTCTGGCAGCAACACAGCAGGCACTGAAAGATCTGATGGGTAACAGCAGCGAACTGCGTAACCTGAAAGCGTCTGACTTTACTGATGAGAAATTCGGTGTGCCGACGGTAACCGACATCATCAAAGAGCTGGAAAAACCAGGTCGCGATCCGCGTCCGGAATTTAAAACCGCCCAGTTTGCCGATGGCGTCGAGACAATGAACGACCTGCAACCGGGTATGATCCTCGAAGGTGCGGTGACCAACGTCACCAACTTTGGCGCGTTTGTCGATATTGGCGTGCATCAGGACGGCCTGGTTCACATCTCTTCATTGTCGAACAAGTTTGTGGAAGATCCGCATACCGTGGTGAAAGCGGGCGACATTGTGAAGGTGAAAGTGCTGGAAGTGGATCTTCAGCGTAAACGTATCGCCCTGACTATGCGTCTGGACGAGCAGCCTGGCGAAACCAACGCCCGTCGCGGCGGCGGTAATGAACGTCCGCAAAACAACCGCCCGGCAGCCAAACCACGCGGTCGTGAAGCGCAGCCTGCCGGTAACAGCGCGATGATGGATGCGCTGGCGGCGGCAATGGGCAAAAAACGTTAAACCTCCTGATTGGCCTACGGTTCGAATTTGCACAAGATCGTAGGCCAGATAAGGCGTTCACGCCGCATCTGGCAATAAACGCCATGCCTGACATAAAAATGCCGGAGAATATCTCCGGCATTTTTATTCCACAACGAAACTCACACTATATTTCGTCAATATTTATCACTTCATTAACAACTGAAACCTTAATTAAACATTAACCCGCCCTGATAATTCGCCATTCGAATTATATTTTCGCTGCGATATAACCTTGAGCCACATCAACATTCACGCAGATTATTATCTAAACCAACATTCGCACACATTTTAAGTATTGCTGATAGAAACCATTCTCATTATCATTGTGTTGTTGATTATTTAATCTCTCCTTCGTTGGCAAATCATCTGGTCTCATGTCGCTGTCAAACGCCCCATGAGGTAGTTATCCAGTTAATGAGAAACAAGTAGGCACCTATGCAATACACTCCAGATACTGCGTGGAAAATCACTGGCTTTTCCCGTGAAATCAGCCCGGCATATCGCCAAAAACTGCTTTCTCTTGGCATGTTACCTGGCTCCTCTTTTAATGTGGTGCGCGTCGCTCCACTTGGCGACCCCATTCATATCGAAACCCGTCGAGTGAGCCTGGTATTACGCAAAAAAGATCTGGCCTTATTAGAAGTGGAAGCGGTTTCCTGTTAATACGGTGATAACAACAATGAAAAAATTAACCATTGGCTTAATTGGTAATCCAAATTCTGGCAAGACAACCTTATTTAACCAGCTCACTGGCGCACGTCAGCGTGTAGGTAACTGGGCTGGCGTTACCGTCGAACGTAAAGAAGGGCAATTCTCCACCACCGATCATCAGGTCACGCTGGTGGACCTGCCCGGCACCTATTCTCTGACCACCATCTCATCGCAGACCTCGCTCGATGAGCAAATCGCCTGTCACTACATTTTGAGTGGCGACGCTGACCTGCTGATTAACGTGGTGGATGCGTCTAACCTTGAGCGTAACCTGTACCTGACGCTACAACTGCTGGAACTCGGCATTCCCTGCATCGTGGCGCTGAACATGCTCGACATTGCCGAGAAGCAAAATATTCGCATTGAAATTGATGCTCTGTCGGCGCGTCTTGGCTGCCCGGTGATCCCGCTGGTTTCAACTCGTGGTCGCGGTATTGAAGCGCTCAAGCTGGCGATTGATCGCTATAAAGCTAACGAGAATGTGGAACTGGTGCATTACGCACAGCCGCTGCTCAACGAAGCAGATTCACTGGCAAAAGTGATGCCTTCCGACATCCCGCTGAAACAACGTCGCTGGCTGGGCCTACAAATGCTGGAAGGCGATATCTACAGCCGCGCCTACGCCGGTGAAGCGTCGCAGCATCTTGATGCCGCCCTCGCCCGTCTGCGTAATGAGATGGACGATCCGGCGCTGCATATTGCCGATGCGCGTTACCAGTGCATTGCTGCCATCTGTGATGTGGTAAGCAACACCCTGACGGCAGAACCCAGCCGTTTCACCACTGCGGTAGATAAAATCGTGCTCAACCGTTTCCTCGGTCTGCCGATTTTCCTCTTTGTGATGTACCTGATGTTCCTGCTGGCTATCAACATCGGCGGGGCGTTACAGCCGCTGTTTGACGTCGGCTCCGTGGCGCTATTTGTGCATGGTATTCAGTGGATTGGCTACACGCTCCACTTCCCGGACTGGCTGACTATCTTCCTCGCCCAGGGCCTGGGGGGCGGTATTAACACCGTTCTGCCACTGGTGCCACAGATCGGCATGATGTACCTGTTCCTCTCCTTCCTCGAGGACTCCGGCTATATGGCGCGTGCGGCGTTTGTGATGGACCGTCTGATGCAGGCGCTGGGCTTGCCCGGGAAATCCTTTGTACCGCTGATCGTTGGTTTCGGTTGTAACGTACCGTCGGTAATGGGCGCACGTACGCTTGATGCACCGCGTGAACGTCTGATGACCATCATGATGGCACCGTTTATGTCCTGCGGCGCGCGTCTGGCTATCTTCGCCGTATTCGCGGCTGCCTTCTTCGGGCAGAACGGTGCGCTGGCGGTCTTCTCGCTGTATATGCTCGGTATTGTGATGGCGGTGCTGACTGGCCTGATGCTCAAGTACACCATCATGCGCGGTGAAGCGACGCCGTTTGTCATGGAGCTACCGGTCTACCATGTACCACACGTTAAAAGCCTGATTATCCAGACCTGGCAGCGTCTGAAAGGCTTCGTTCTGCGTGCTGGTAAAGTGATCATCATCGTCAGCATTTTCCTGAGCGCTTTCAACAGCTTCTCGCTGAGCGGGAAAATCGTCGATAACATCAACGACTCGGCGCTGGCGTCCGTCAGCCGGGTGATCACCCCGGTCTTCAAGCCAATTGGCGTGCATGAAGATAACTGGCAGGCAACGGTTGGCCTGTTTACAGGTGCCATGGCGAAAGAAGTGGTAGTGGGTACGCTCAACACCCTCTACACCGCAGAAAATATTCAGGACGAAGAGTTCAATCCGGCAGAATTTAACCTCGGTGAAGAGCTGTTCAGTGCGGTAGATGAAACCTGGCAGAGCCTGAAAGACACCTTCAGCCTTAGCGTACTGATGAACCCCATTGAAGCCAGCAAAGGCGACGGCGAAATGGGTACCGGGGCGATGGGCGTGATGGATCAGAAATTTGGAAGCGCAGCAGCTGCTTACAGCTACCTGATTTTCGTTCTGCTGTATGTACCGTGTATCTCGGTGATGGGCGCTATCGCGCGTGAATCCAGCCGTGGCTGGATGGGCTTCTCCATCCTGTGGGGGCTAAATATCGCTTACTCGTTGGCAACATTGTTCTACCAGGTCGCCAGCTACAGCCAGCATCCAACCTACAGTCTGGTATGCATTCTGGCGGTTATCCTGTTTAACATCGTGGTCATCGGTTTGCTGCGTCGCGCACGTAGCCGGGTCGATATCGAACTGCTGGCAACACGCAAATCGGTAAGCAGTTGCTGTGCAGCCAGCACCACTGGCGATTGCCACTAAGGATACAGCAATGGCTTCGCTCATTCAGGTGCGTGATTTGCTGGCATTACGGGGCCGTATGGAAGCGGCCCAGATAAGCCAGACACTGAACACCCCGCAGCCAATGATTAACGCCATGCTGCAACAGCTGGAAAGTATGGGCAAAGCCGTGCGGATTCAGGAAGAACCTGACGGCTGCCTCTCTGGCAGTTGTAAAAGCTGCCCGGAAGGCAAAGCCTGTCTGCGTGAGTGGTGGGCGTTACGTTAACCTTGTTTTACTACCTGTTTTGAAAGCCCGGTATGCGTTTGCAACCGGGCTTTTTTGCGTGCGGCTTTCCATAAAAATGCAACTCTTGCAGTACAACGTAAGTTCCTCTGAAAGCGTCTCGCAGGGATGAAAACTCGCTAATGCACAGGTGTGGAGTGGCGCGTAGAGTCGCGGCATTCAAACAACAGGTGAAGGAACGCCATGAGCAAAAAGCAGAGTTCCACCCCACATGATGCACTGTTTAAACTCTTTTTACGCCAACCGGACACGGCACGCGATTTTCTTGCGTTCCATTTACCGGCACCTATTCACGCGCTCTGTGATATGAAAACCCTCAAGCTGGAGTCGAGCAGCTTTATTGATGACGATCTGCGTGAAAGCTATTCCGACGTGCTGTGGTCGGTGAAAACGGAACAAGGACCGGGATATATCTATTGTCTGATTGAACATCAAAGCACCTCAAACAAACTGATCGCATTTCGCATGATGCGTTACGCCATTGCCGCAATGCAAAATCACCTGGATGCCGGATACAAAACGTTGCCGATGGTGGTGCCATTGTTGTTTTACCACGGCATTGAAAGCCCCTATCCCTATTCACTGTGTTGGCTGGATTGTTTCGCCGATCCCAAACTGGCAAGGCAGCTTTATGCCTCTGCATTTCCGCTGATTGATGTCACTGTCATGCCTGATGATGAAATCATGCAGCACCGGCGCATGGCGCTGCTGGAGCTAATTCAAAAACATATACGTCAACGCGACCTGATGGGGCTGGTAGAGCAAATGGCCTGCTTATTAAGTAGTGGATACGCTAATGACAGACAAATCAAAGGGCTGTTTAATTACATACTACAAACCGGCGATGCGGTACGTTTTAACGATTTTATCGACGGCGTTGCCGAACGTTCACCGAAACACAAGGAGAGTTTAATGACTATTGCGGAAAGATTGCGGCAAGAGGGGGAACAATCCAAAGCCTTGCATATAGCAAAAATAATGCTTGAATCCGGAGTCCCCCTTGCGGACATCATGCGCTTTACCGGGGTGTCAGAAGAAGAGTTGGCTGCGGCGAGTCAGTAAAATTCTGTCTCGCCATTTCAACAGCTACCTACACCCTCTGCTTGAACGCCACCAGCAGGTGACAAAACTCGTCCGGATGCGAAATAAACGGAGCATGGGCCGCTTTGGCGAAGATGTACGACTCGCTGTGTGGCCAGAGTTTATCCAGCATCGGCACCACTTTGCGCGGCACCAGGCCGTCGAGATAACCATACAATCGCAAAAATGGCATTGGTACGTGTTGCAGCGGCTGACGGAGATCGACCGTTTTCAGAATTTCCAGCCCGCCATTAAGCACGTCGACCTCCGGCATCGGTAACGCCAGAACGGTTTTCTTCAGCGCTCGCGCATCCTGGCGTGCCGTTTCTGTACCCATGGTTTGTAACGCAAGGAACCGTTCTACCGTGCGCTGAAAATCGTCACTGAGTTGCTGCTGGAAACCTGCCAGCACGTCCGGTTTGATCCCCGGCCAATCGTCACGAGCACTAAAACATGGCGACGACGCCACGGTGACCAGCGCCTGAACCCGCTCGGGATGGGTTAACGCAATCTGGCTTGCCACCAGTCCGCCCAAACTCCAGCCTAACCAGATAGCTTTGTCCGGAGCTTGTCGCAGCACGACTTCAGCCATATCAGCAAGTGACATCGCACCAAATCCCTGGCTGCGCCCGAAGCCGGGCAGATCAACGAGATGCAGCGTAAAATGCGAGCTAAGTTCCTCATCAATGCAACGCCACACTTCGGCATTCAGTCCCCATCCGTGCAGCAGCACAAGATGAACATTCCCCTGACCTTTGGTCTGCCACCAGATGTTATTCATCCGCTATTGTTCTCTTTTTACTTACAAGGATGAACATATGCTAACAGTACCGGGATTATGCTGGCTATGCCGAATGCCCCTGGCGTTAGGCCATTGGGGGATTTGTTCGGTATGCTCTCGCGCCACCCGTACAGATAAAACGTTATGCCCACAATGTGGATTACCCGCAACACACTCCCATCTTCCCTGTGGTCGCTGCCTGCAAAAACCACCGCCGTGGCAAAGACTGGTCACGGTTGCCGACTATGCACCGCCGTTAAGTCCGCTCATCCACCAGCTTAAGTTTTCCCGGCGTTGCGAAATCGCCAGCGCCCTGTCACGTCTGTTACTATTGGAAGTCTTACACGCTCGTCGCGCCACCGGTTTGCAATTGCCGGACCGCATCATCAGCGTGCCGTTATGGCAGCGGCGTCACTGGCGTCGGGGATTTAATCAGAGCGATTTGCTGTGTCAGCCGTTATCACGCTGGTTGCACTGCCAATGGGATAGCGAAGCCGTCACACGTACACGGGCCACTGCGACCCAGCATTTTCTTAGCGCCCGGCTGCGCAAACGCAACCTGAAAAATGCCTTTCGCCTTGAATTGCCGGTGCAAGGTCGCCATATGGTGATAGTGGATGATGTCGTTACCACCGGAAGTACCGTCGCAGAGATTGCGCAGTTGCTTTTACGCAATGGTGCGGCGACTGTCCAGGTCTGGTGCCTTTGTCGAACCTTGTAGAGCCTCGATGATGGGCGTATTATAACCAACTAAAATAGTCAACTATTAGGCCATTACTATGATCCGTATTTCCGATGCTGCACAAGCGCACTTTGCCAAACTGCTGGCAAATCAGGAAGAAGGGACACAAATCCGCGTATTTGTGATTAACCCTGGCACGCCTAACGCTGAATGTGGCGTTTCTTATTGTCCGCCGGACGCTGTGGAAGCCACCGACACTGCCCTGAAATTTGACCTGCTGACCGCGTATGTTGATGAGTTAAGCGCGCCTTACCTGGAAGATGCAGAGATCGACTTTGTTACCGACCAGTTGGGTTCTCAGCTGACGCTGAAAGCCCCAAACGCCAAAATGCGCAAAGTAGCTGACGATGCGCCGCTGATGGAGCGCGTGGAGTATATGCTGCAGTCGCAGATCAACCCACAGCTTGCCGGTCACGGTGGTCGCGTTTCGCTGATGGAAATCACCGAAGACGGTTACGCCATTCTGCAATTTGGCGGCGGTTGTAACGGTTGTTCAATGGTCGATGTGACGCTGAAAGAAGGGATCGAAAAGCAGCTGCTGAACGAATTCCCGGAGCTGAAAGGTGTACGCGATCTCACCGAACACCAGCGCGGCGAACACTCTTACTACTAAGTTATCCTCTCTTTTATAGATTGCCCGATGCGACGCTAAAGCTTCTTATCGGGCCGTCTGCCAGGCGTTGGCGCTACATTGCCTCGGCAAATCCAATCCCTACGTTTCCCCGCGATAATATGACCAACCTCTCATAATTTAAATTTACCCCGCTCTGGTGATTCTCAAACGCCAGATGTTACCCGTATCATTCACGCGGGTACCAAACATACTCCTGACATCTGACTACAATAATTAGTTTTAGTGGGTATCAGTCGTGGTGCCGCAATATCTCTGTTCCCGATTGGGATAATTAGAGTTTGTCGTCAGAAAATTGACGTTACCCATAACAAATGAAAGGCCAGGTAAATCATGCCATTAGTCATTGTTGCTATCGGTGTAATCTTGTTGTTGCTCCTGATGATCCGCTTCAAAATGAACGGCTTCATCGCTCTCGTCCTCGTGGCGCTTGCTGTTGGATTAATGCAGGGAATGCCGCTGGATAAAGTTATTGGCTCCATCAAAGCTGGTGTCGGCGGGACGCTCGGTAGCCTTGCCCTGATCATGGGTTTTGGCGCGATGCTGGGCAAAATGCTGGCAGACTGCGGTGGTGCACAACGTATCGCCACCACGCTGATTGCCAAATTTGGTAAAAAACACATCCAATGGGCGGTAGTGTTAACCGGTTTTACTGTCGGTTTTGCCCTGTTCTATGAAGTGGGCTTCGTGCTAATGCTGCCGCTGGTGTTTACCATCGCGGCTTCCGCGAATATTCCGCTGCTGTATGTTGGTGTACCAATGGCGGCTGCGCTGTCTGTGACCCACGGCTTCCTGCCGCCACATCCGGGCCCAACTGCGATTGCCACCATTTTCAATGCTGATATGGGTAAGACCCTGCTGTACGGAACTATTCTGGCAATCCCGACCGTTATTCTCGCGGGTCCGGTTTACGCTCGCGTGCTGAAAGGTATCGATAAGCCAATCCCGGAAGGTCTGTACAGCGCGAAAACCTTCAGCGAAGAAGAGATGCCAAGCTTTGGCGTCAGCGTCTGGACTTCTCTGGTGCCGGTTGTGCTGATGGCGATGCGTGCAATTGCCGAAATGATCCTGCCGAAAGGTCACGCTTTCCTGCCAGTGGCGGAGTTCCTCGGTGACCCGGTAATGGCAACGCTGATTGCCGTGCTGATTGCGATGTTCACCTTTGGTCTGAACCGTGGTCGTTCAATGGATCAGATTAACGACACGCTGGTTTCTTCCATCAAAATCATCGCGATGATGCTGTTGATCATCGGTGGTGGCGGTGCGTTCAAGCAGGTGCTGGTAGACAGCGGCGTAGACAAATACATTGCTTCCATGATGCACGAAACCAACATTTCTCCGCTGCTGATGGCCTGGTCGATTGCTGCCGTACTGCGTATCGCGCTGGGTTCCGCAACCGTTGCGGCAATCACTGCGGGGGGTATCGCGGCACCACTGATTGCAACGACAGGCGTTAGCCCGGAACTGATGGTTATTGCGGTTGGTTCCGGTAGTGTGATTTTCTCTCACGTGAACGATCCGGGCTTCTGGCTGTTCAAAGAGTACTTTAACCTGACTATCGGCGAGACCATCAAGTCCTGGTCGATGCTGGAAACCATTATCTCGGTGTGCGGTCTGGTAGGCTGTCTGCTGCTGAATATGGTGATTTGATAACACTGACTGCCGGATGCATCGCATCCGGCATCAATCGCACTCTATTTCTTCTTCCCTACCGCCCTGCGCCGCTTGTCCAGATCCTTAATCAACTTGTTCACGCCATCATCGGCAAACATCGTCTCAAGCGTTGCGGAAAGCTTGCGCCGCCAGTTTTTATACTGGTAACTGGTTCCGGGAATATTTACCGGTTTGGCCATATCCAGCCAGTCTTCTGGCTGAAGCCCTAACAGAGCACTGTTACTATCAGCGATATAACGTTGCAAACCACGATTAAGCATCGGCGTCATCGACATTAACGATGCCTTATGCCCCGCACGTTTTGGCAGGCAACCATGTTTATGCAGTGCATCCAGTAACCCTTGCTTCGCCAGTTCGCGATCCTGATACAGACCGCGCAATACCACTTCATCCGGGTACAGCCCCAGCGTTTTGCCCAGTGTTAAATCCCCGCTCTCCCAGTAGCCACGCAGTGTAGGCAGGTCGTGTGTCGCCGCAACCGCCATCGACTGCTCCGGATACGCTTTCGGCGCGCGGAATGTCTTCTCGTGGTCACTTTCGAAATAGAGCACTTTGTAGGAGTACACACCGCTGCTGCGCAGTTTACCGACAATCTCTACCGGTACAGTGCCGAGGTCTTCACCAATCACCATGCAGCGATGCCGCTTACTTTCGAGTGCCAGAATCGAGAGCAGATCATCTACCGGATAGTGAACATACGCGCCCTGATCTGCCGTCTCGCCATACGGTATCCACCACAAACGCAGCATCGACATCACATGGTCAATTCGCAACGCGCCGCAGTTTTGCATATTGGCACGCAACAGCTCGATAAACGGTTCATAGGCACGCGCGGTGATGATATGCGGATCCATCGGCGGCAATCCCCAGTTCTGCCCCAACGGGCCGAGGATATCCGGCGGTGCGCCCACCGACGCTTTCAGGCAATACAACTCCCGGTCGCACCAGGTTTCTGCTCCACCCTCTGCTACGCCAACCGCCAGATCACGGTACAAGCCAATCGGCATTTCATGGCCCTGGCTTATCTCCCAGCAGGCGGCAAACTGGCAGTAAGCCAGCCACTGCAACCAGAGATAAAAATCGACGTCATCACGATGTTCTTCGCAGAACTGACGCACTTCTGGTGAATCCACGTTCTGATACATCTCTGGCCATGCAGGCCAGCCCCAGCGCATTTCGTCTTCTTTCACTTGCTGGGCATGTAACGCGTCAAACGCCGCCTGCCAGAACAGGCTGTCGCCCTGCTCTGCAACAAACTGGCGAAACGCGGCCATCTGCTCATCATCACGTTGCGCAAAACCTTTCCACGCCATCCGCAATGCTGTCATTTTCAGCGCAGTAACGGTGGAGTAATCGACCCAGTCGGCATCCCGTGCCTGTTGCAGCGTCTGTTGCGTGGTCGGTAACTGCCACCAGGCCTGAGCCTCTTCGCTAAGATGGAAATCTTCGACGGCGTTAACGTCAATATAAACCACATTTAGCCAGCGACGAGAAGACGGGCTATACGGACTGGCACTTTCCGGATTTGCCGGATAGAGCGCATGAATCGGGTTCAGACCGATGAAAGCCCCGCCACGTTTTGCCACATCCACCAGCATCACTTTGAGATCGCCAAAATCCCCAATACCCCAGTTTTTTTCCGATCGCAGCGTATAAAGCTGGACGCAGGCGCCCCACAGCTTTTGTTTATTCAGCAACGCCTGCGGTTCGTAACAGCGTTTCGGGGCGACAATCACCCGACAATGCGCGCGCTGGTCGTCCTGGGTGAGTGTCAACGTGTGATAACCTTCCGGCAACTTCGTCGGTAAATTGAACGCTTTGCCCCCCGTTACATGGCCTTTGTACTGCGTTCCTTCTTCGGTGGTCAGCAGCCAGCTATATTCGCCGCTGCCCTCCACCGCCATCGGCATTTTTTTGCCGCTGGTATAGACCATGACATTCGGGACTGGCGTTACCGCCACTTTCGTGGCGATACGTTGATGCATCGCGTCAAGCAAACGCCGTTTGGTTTCGGCGCTAATCGACTGCGGTTTACCGTGGGCATTGATGTAATTGGGGCTGATCCCCGCCGCCAGCGCGGCATTATCCAGACGTTTGCTTTCCATCGAGCTTCCTTAGCGTTTTGCCTGCCAGATACGAGCCTGATAATCGCGAATAGAGCGATCCGAGCTAAACATACCGCAGCGGGCGGTATTGAGGATCGCCGCGCGAGTCCAGGCCTCCTGGTCGCAGTACAGCACATCCACCTGCTTTTGTGCCTCTACATAGGCTGCGAAATCCGCCATTACCAGATACGGATCGCCGCCCTGTTTGCCGATACTGTGCAGCATCTGGTCGAAGGCATGCTTATCGCCGTCGCTGTATTTACCGCTTTCCAGCTCTTTCAATACTGCATCCAGCACCTTATCTTTCTTCCGCCATTTCACCGGGTCGTAGCCTTTGGCCAGAATTGCCTTCACTTGTTCCACGGTATGACCAAAAATAAAGATATTTTCTTCACCAACTTTTTCGGCGATTTCGACGTTAGCACCATCCAGCGTACCGACAGTAAGCGCACCATTGAGCGCCAGTTTCATATTGCCGGTACCGGAAGCTTCTTTACCTGCAGTCGAAATTTGTTCGGAGATATCCGCCGCCGGGATCAGTTTTTCCGCCGCCGAAACGCAATAATCCGGCAGGAACACCACCTTCAACTTATCGCCAACCTGTGGATCGTTGTTGATCACATCAGCCACTTTGTTGATCGCAAAGATAATATTCTTCGCCAGGTAGTAGCCCGGTGCGGCTTTCGCGCCGAAGAGGAAAACGCGCGGTACGCGGTCAGCCTGCGGGTTTTCACGAATCTCTTTGTACAACGCCAGAATATGCAGCAGATTCAGGTGCTGACGTTTGTACTCATGCAAGCGTTTGATCTGAATATCGAAAATCGCCTGAGGATTGATTTCAATACCGGTACGAACTTTCACAAACTCCGCCAGACGGACTTTATTCGCCTGCTTGATCTCGCGATATTGCTGGCGGAATTTCGCATCATCAGCGAATTTTTCCAGATTGATCAGTTGATCGAGATCGTTAGCCCACTCTTTTTTCAGTGATTTATCCAACAGAGCCGCCAGTGCCGGGTTGCATTGTTTGATCCAGCGACGAGGGGTAATACCATTGGTGACGTTATGGAATTTGTTCGGCCACAGCTGGTGATATTCCGGGAACAGATCTTTCACCACCAGATCTGAATGCAGCGCCGCTACACCGTTCACCGCGAAACCGCCAACTACACACAGGTTCGCCATATGCACCTGTTTGTCGTGCACCACCGCCAGTTTGGCCCACACTTTGTCATCGCCCGGCCAGGTTTTCTCCACCAGCGTTTTAAAGCGAGTATTGATTTCGTTAATAATCTGCATGTGGCGCGGCAGTAAGCCTTTCACTAGCTTCACATCCCAGCGTTCCAGCGCTTCTGGCATCAGGGTATGGTTGGTGTAAGCAAAAGTTTTGCTGGTGATGGCCCAGGCGTCATCCCAGCTCATCTGATGCTCATCAATCAGCACGCGCAGCAGCTCTGGAATGGCAATAGTCGGGTGGGTATCGTTCAGTTGAATAACTTCGTAATCTGCCAGCTCGTGCAGTTTACGCCCCGCCAAATGATGGCGACGCAGAATATCCGCTACCGAACAAGCACACTGGAAGTATTGCTGCATCAGGCGCAGCTTTTTACCGGCAGTATGGTTGTCGTTTGGATAGAGAACTTTGGTCAGTTTTTCCGCGTTGATGCCCTGTTGTTCGGCACGCAGGAAATCACCGTCGTTAAATTTTGTCAGATCAAACGGATGCGCATGCGTCGCCTGCCACAGACGCAGCGGCTGCGCCACGCCATTACGATAACCGACAACGGGAAGATCCCACGCTTGACCGGTAATGGTAAATTCCGGCTCCCAGCGTCCGTCTTTCGTCACTTTACCGCCAATTCCTACCTGCACATCCAGTGCTTCGTTATGGCGGAACCACGGGTAGTTACCGCGATGCCAGTCATCCGGCGCTTCAACCTGTTTGCCATCGACAAAAGACTGGCGGAACAAGCCATATTGATAGTTAAGACCATAACCCGTCGCAGACTGACCGACAGTTGCCATTGAGTCGAGGAAGCACGCAGCCAGACGTCCCAGACCACCGTTACCCAGCGCCGGGTCGATCTCTTCTTCCAGCAGGTCAGTCAGGTTGATGTCATAAGCCTTCAACGAATCCTGTACATCCTGATACCAGCCAAGATTCAACAGGTTGTTACCCGTCAGGCGTCCAATCAAAAACTCCATTGAGATATAGTTAACATGTCGCTGATTGGCCACCGGTTTAGCGAATGGCTGGGCACGTAGCATTTCCGCCAGGGCTTCACTCACTGCCAGCCACCACTGGCGAGGGGTCATTTCAGCCGCAGAATTTAAGCCATAACGCTGCCACTGACGTGAAAGCGCTTCCTGAAATTGCTTATCGTTAAAAATAGGTTGTGACATAGGAGTTCCACTTTTCTTAGATTTTCAACACAACGTTATCGCTAGTTTGCCAGGCTCGATGTTGACCTTCCTCATCCTGCGGGGGATTAGGCAGGGAGGAGTTGCGGGGATGAGCAAGGAAATGTGATCTCGACCACTTAAACCTAGTGCAATCCACAGGATTAGCAGCAAATCAATGCCATACAGCGCAGAAAATCTGTATCTAAGTGCAAAAAATGGCCGTTGTGTATTTTCAAAAGGCGGAAGGTAACTCTATAAATTAAGTAAAGGAGTGAAACAGTTTCATAAGTAAAACATCCAGTTTGCTCCATCTCATTCTTAATAGGTTTATTAAGATCCTCTTTTTAGATGGCTCTTTCATCAGGAATTGAGAAGACTCCCTTGCTTAAATGAAACTGATGAACATGAGGAAAATACCGTAAAACCCAGTATTCACGCTGCATCAGCGTCGTTATTAGGTGAGTTGTTAATAAACATTTGGAATTGTGACACAGTGCAAATTCAGACACATAAAAAAACGTCATCGCTTGCATTAGAAGGGTTTCTGGCCGACCTTATAACCATTAATTACGAAGCGCAAAAAAAATAATATTTCCTCATTTTCCACAGTGAAGTGATTAACTATGCTGATTCTGTCAAAATTAAGTCGTCCGGTTCGACTCGACCATACCGTGGTTCGTGAGCGCCTGCTGGCTAAACTTTCCGGCGCGAACAACTTCCGGCTGGCGCTGATCACGAGTCCTGCGGGCTACGGAAAAACCACACTCATTTCTCAATGGGCGGCAGGCAAAAACGATTTGGGCTGGTACTCGCTGGATGAGGGCGATAACCAGCAAGAGCGTTTCGCCAGCTATTTCATTGCCGCCGTGCAACAGGCAACCAACGGTCACTGTGCGATTTGTGAGACGATGGCGCAAAAACGGCAATATGCCAGCCTGACGTCACTCTTCGCCCAGCTTTTCATTGAGCTGGCGGAATGGCATAGCCCACTTTATCTGGTCATCGATGACTATCATCTGATCACTAATCCGGTGATCCACGAGTCAATGCGCTTCTTTATTCGCCATCAACCAGAAAATCTCACCCTGGTGGTGCTGTCACGCAATCTTCCGCAACTGGGCATTGCCAATCTGCGTGTTCGCGACCAACTGCTGGAAATTGGCAGTCAGCAACTGGCGTTTACCCACCAGGAAGCGAAGCAGTTTTTTGATTGCCGCCTGTCATCGCCGATTGAAGCCGCAGAAAGCAGTCGGATTTGCGATGACGTTTCCGGTTGGGCGACTGCGCTACAGTTAATTGCCCTCTCCGCCCGGCAGAATACCCACTCAGCCCATAAGTCGGCACGCCGCCTGGCGGGAATCAATGCCAGTCATCTTTCGGATTATCTGGTCGATGAGGTTTTGGACAACGTCGATCTCGCAACGCGCCATTTTCTGTTGAAAAGCGCCATTTTGCGCTCAATGAACGATGCACTCATCACTCGTGTGACCGGCGAAGAAAACGGGCAAATGCGCCTCGAAGAGATTGAGCGTCAGGGGCTGTTTTTACAGCGGATGGATGATAGCGGCGAGTGGTTCTGCTATCACCCGCTGTTTGGCAACTTCCTGCGCCAGCGCTGCCAGTGGGAACTGGCGGCGGAGCTGCCGAAAATCCACAGTGCCGCCGCAGAAAGCTGGATGGCCCAGGGATTCCCCAGCGAAGCGATTCATCATGCGCTGGCGGCAGGCGATGCGCTGATGCTGCGCGATATTCTGCTTAATCACGCCTGGAGTTTGTTCAACCACAGCGAACTTTCGCTACTTGAAGAGTCACTTAAAGCCCTGCCGTGGGAGAGTTTGCTGGAAAATCCGCAGTTGGTGTTATTACAAGCGTGGCTGATGCAAAGCCAGCATCGCTACGGCGAAGTAAACACCCTGCTGGCTCGTGCTGAACATGAAATCAAAGACATCAGAGAAGGCACCATGCACGCAGAATTTAATGCTCTGCGCGCCCAGGTGGCAATTAACGATGGTAACCCGGATGAAGCTGAACGGCTGGCAAAACTGGCACTGGAAGAACTGCCTCCCGGCTGGTTCTACAGCCGCATTGTAGCAACTTCGGTGTTGGGTGAAGTATTGCACTGCAAAGGGGAACTGACCCGCTCACTGGCGTTAATGCAGCAAACCGAACAGATGGCACGCCAGCACGATGTCTGGCACTACGCTTTGTGGAGTTTAATCCAGCAAAGCGAAATTCTGTTTGCTCAGGGTTTTCTGCAAACCGCGTGGGAAACGCAGGAAAAAGCGTTCCAGCTGATCAACGAGCAGCATCTGGAACAGCTGCCAATGCATGAATTTCTGGTACGTATCCGAGCTCAACTGTTATGGGCCTGGGCACGGCTGGACGAAGCCGAAGCATCGGCACGCAGCGGGATTGAAGTTTTGTCATCTTATCAACCACAGCAACAGCTCCAGTGCCTGGCAATGTTGATTCAATGCTCGCTGGCCCGAGGTGATTTGGATAACGCCCGTAGCCAACTGAATCGTCTGGAAAATCTGCTGGGAAATGGCAAATATCACAGCGACTGGATCTCTAACGCCAACAAAGTCCGGGTCATTTACTGGCAAATGACCGGCGACAAAGCTGCCGCCGCCAACTGGTTGCGTCACACAGCCAAACCGGAGTTTGCGAATAACCACTTCCTGCAAGGTCAATGGCGCAACATCGCCCGTGCACAAATATTGCTGGGCGAGTTTGAACCGGCAGAAATTGTTCTTGAAGAACTCAATGAAAACGCCCGCAGTCTGCGGTTAATGAGCGATCTCAACCGTAACCTGTTGCTGCTTAATCAACTGTACTGGCAGGCCGGTCGCAAAAATGATGCCCAGCGTGTGTTGCTGGAGGCATTAAAACTGGCGAATCGTACCGGATTTATCAGTCACTTTGTCATCGAAGGCGAAGCGATGGCGCAACAGTTACGCCAACTGATTCAACTCAATACGTTGCCTGAGCTGGAACAGCATCGCGCACAGCGTATTCTGCGGGAAATAAATCAACATCATCGGCATAAATTCGCCCATTTTGATGAGAATTTCGTTGAACGTCTGCTAAATCATCCGGAAGTACCAGAATTGATCCGTACCAGCCCGCTGACCCAACGCGAATGGCAGGTATTGGGGCTGATTTACTCCGGTTACAGCAATGAACAAATTGCAGGCGAGCTGGAAGTGGCGGCAACCACCATCAAAACGCATATCCGCAATCTGTACCAAAAACTCGGTGTCGCCCACCGTCAGGCCGCGGTACAACACGCGCAGAAACTGCTGAAGATGATGGGATATGGGGTGTGAGTTTAGCCGGATAATACGTCGGATCCGGCTTACATCTTTATATCATTCAATGCTCACCCGCGTTACGCCATCCGCCTCCACCAGACTAAACCGCACTGGCAAGAAACGCTCCACCACCGCGATATTGGTCAGCAGATGGCATGAGGGATGGGCGACCGTAAATTCTCCCGCCCCCGCCAGCGCCATTGGTAGCACCAACTGGTCGGCGAGATATTCCCCCACCGCCGCCGGGCTCGCCAGGTAACGTTTCACCTCTTGCACTAACTGCGCAGCCACCACTTCGGCACTGACGCGCTTTTCACCGACGACAAAAAAGCGTTCAGTGATATTTTCACTTTCGACTTCAAGCGAGACGGTATTACCCGGCCCCTGGTCGCGCGGCAGGTTATGAATATTCTGCTCATGCAGGGAAAAACTACCCGCCAACGTAGCGATTTCACGCTCAGCGACATGCCTCGGCACGCCAGCTAACAGCACCTCTCCACGCATCTGCACAATGTTCCCGCGCTCGCCAAGTTGCAAGGTGTTAAACGATGCCACGGGCGAGACTTCCGTCGCCACCACGCCGCCTCCGGCAGGATAAAAACCGTGGCGTAATAATGTGGTTTGCTGATGAATTCCCATTTTCGCCAGCAGCGGCTCCAGCACCCGGCGGATAAAATCTGCAGGCGGGGCCGACGGGTTATCGGTACCTCCGCTCACTTCAACACGAGAAGGACCATCGGCAAACTACAGCGCGGGCAGTACCGTTTGTAGTACCAGCGTGCAACTTCCGGCGCTACCAATAGCAAAGCGGTAGTCGCCACCGCGCACGGTACCGGGCCGGAAGACCAGACGCTGCGACCCCAGCTCCGCGCCCTCCACCGTTGCTCCGCAAATTTCCGTCGCCGCCTTTACAGCCGTCAGATGCTGGCGCAACAGCCCCGGTTTCGCCCGCCCGGCGCGAATGCCGGTGATGGTAAATGGCTGGCCGGTTATCATCGACAGACTCAGCGCCGAGCGCAGGATCTGCCCGCCGCCTTCGCCCTGTGCGCCATCCAGCGCAATCATCCTTTTCATCATTTATCCTTTTACACACACCACCTGACGCAGGGTGTAGATAACTTCCACCAGATCGCTTTGTGCCGCCATCACCGCGTCGATATCTTTATACGCCATCGGGATTTCGTCGATCACTTCGGCATCTTTACGGCATTCCACATGCGCGGTGGCACGAATTTGATCTTCCACGCTGAACAGTTTTTTCGCTTTAGTACGGCTCATTACCCGCCCGGCACCGTGGCTGCACGAACAGAACGACTCTTCATTTCCCAGCCCACGGACAATAAAGCTTTTCGCCCCCATCGAACCGGGAATAATTCCATATTGACCAGCACACGCAGACACCGCGCCTTTACGCGTCACATAGATCTCTTCGCCAAAGTGCTGTTCTTTTTGCACATAGTTGTGGTGACAGTTGATCTCTTCCATCGCCAGTGTTTGTGGCTGTCTTACCGTTTTCTGCGTAACGCTCTGCAACGCCGTTACCACGTTTTCCATCATCGCATCGCGGTTAAGGCTGGCAAAAAGCTGCGCCCAGGCCACCGCTTTCAGGTAATCATCAAAGTATTCCGTACCTTCCAGAAAGTACGCCAGGTCACGCGATGGCAACGTTTCAAGCGTTTCCTGCATCTCTTTTTGCGCCAGATCGATAAAGTAAGTCCCGATTGCATTACCAATTCCGCGTGAACCGGAGTGCAGCATAATCCACACCTGGTCCGACTCATCAAGACAGATTTCAATAAAGTGGTTTCCCGTTCCCAGCGTTCCCAGGTGTTTATAGTTATTGGTATTAAGGAAACGCGGATATTTTTGCGTTAACCACTGATAACCGGCTTCAAGCTCAGCCCATTTCGCATCGACGTTAACAGGCGGATTCTCCCATGCGCCTTTATCACGACGGCTACGATTATTGGAACGTCCGTGCGGCACGGCAGTTTCAATCGCCTGACGCAGCTCCGCCAGGTTTTCAGGCAGATCTGCCGCCGTTAACGCAGTTCGCAGTGCGTTCATTCCACAACCGATATCTACCCCCACCGCCGCCGGAATAATCGCCCCTTTGGTCGGGATCACGCTACCAATGGTGGAACCTTTACCCAGATGTACATCAGGCATTACCGCAATATGTTTGAAAATAAACGGCATCTTCGCCGTATTTATCAGTTGCTGACGCGCATCGTCTTCTACCGGTACGCCTTTGGTCCACATTTTTACCGGGACATTTTCAGTGGTCAGTAATTCGTAATTCATTTTGTTTTTCTCTTTTCGTTGTTTGCTGTCCTGATAATTGCAACCGTCGTGCCAGAAAATTAAATGAGTAGATTAATTTCTTAACTAATTGTTTTTAATAGATTAAATCTTTACGTCCGTAAACGGAGATTTCCCGCAAAGCCAATTCGCCGATAATGAAATATCGTCTTTTATAAGGATATCTAAGATGCGTAAAACAGTGGCTTTTGGCTTTGTCGGCACCGTACTGGATTATGCCGGGCGCGGCAGTCAGCGATGGTCGAAATGGCGTCCGTCACTCTGTCTATGCCAGCAAGAATCGTTAGTCATCGATCGACTGGAATTGTTGCACGACGCCCGCTCACGCTCGCTGTTTGAAACGCTTAAACGCGATATCGCCAATGTTTCGCCAGAAACAGAAGTGGTGAGCGTTGAGATTGAACTGCATAACCCGTGGGATTTCGAGGAGGTTTACGCCTGCCTGCATGATTTCGCCCGTGGTTACGCGTTCGAACCTGATAAAGAAGACTATTTAATTCACATCACCACCGGTACCCACGTCGCGCAGATTTGCTGGTTTCTGCTGGCGGAAGCACGTTACCTGCCCGCCAGGTTAATACAATCTTCGCCACCGCGTAAAAAAGAACAGCCGCGCGGTGCAGGTGAAGTGACGATTATCGATCTCGATTTAAGCCGTTATAACGCCATCGCCAGCCGCTTTGCCGAGGAACGCCAGCAAACCCTCGATTTCCTCAAATCCGGCATTGCCACGCGTAACGCCCACTTCAACCGCATGATTGAGCAGATCGAAAAAGTGGCGATCAAATCTCGCGCACCGATCCTGCTTAACGGCCCGACCGGTGCGGGTAAGTCGTTTCTGGCACGACGCATCTTCGAGTTAAAACAGGCGCGGCATCAGTTTAGCGGCGCGTTTGTGGAGGTGAACTGTGCCACTCTGCGCGGCGATACCGCCATGTCGGCGCTGTTTGGTCATGTGAAAGGCGCGTTTACCGGGGCGCGGGAATCTCGTGAAGGATTATTACGCAGCGCCAACGGCGGCATGTTGTTTCTTGATGAGATTGGCGAACTGGGCGCAGACGAACAGGCAATGTTGCTAAAAGCCATTGAAGAGAAAACCTTTTACCCGTTTGGTAGCGATCGCCAGGTGAGCAGTGATTTTCAGCTGATCGCCGGAACGGTGCGCGATTTGCGTCAGCTGGTTGCCGAAGGCAAATTTCGCGAAGACCTGTACGCGCGGATCAATCTCTGGACCTTCACCCTGCCGGGTCTACGCCAGCGCCAGGAAGATATTGAACCGAACCTGGATTATGAAGTGGAGCGCCACGCCTCACTCACCGGCGACAGCGTGCGTTTTAACACCGAAGCGAGGCGCGCCTGGCTGGCCTTTGCGACATCTCCCCAGGCAACATGGCGCGGTAACTTTCGCGAGCTTTCTGCCAGCGTCACACGCATGGCGACGTTTGCCGATAGTGGGCGTATCACCCTTGAAACCGTAGAAGATGAGATAAACCGTCTACGCTACAACTGGCAGGATAGCCGCTCTTCTGCGCTTAAGCAGCTACTGGGCGCTGAAGCGGAAAACATCGACCTCTTTGATCGGCTGCAACTGGAACACGTTATCGCTATCTGCCGTCAGGCAAAATCGCTTTCCGCTGCCGGGCGTGAACTCTTTGATGTTTCGCGCCAGGGCAAAGCCAGCGTCAACGACGCGGATCGGCTACGCAAATACCTGGCGCGTTTTGGTCTGACGTGGGAAGCCGTGCAGGATCAGCACAGCTCCAGCTGAATATGATGGTCTGTCAGCACCTGCATCACGCTCGCTGGTGGCGGGGCGTCGGTGTAGACGGCATCGACCATGCTGATGCTGCCCATATTGACCATCGCATTACGGCCAAATTTCGAGTGATCGACAACCAGCATAACGTGGCGCGAGTTCTCAATAATAGCGCGTTTGGTGCGAACTTCGTGGTAATCGAACTCCAGCAGCGAGCCGTCGCTATCGATGCCGCTGATCCCCAGAATCCCGAAATCAAGGCGGAACTGGGAGATAAAATCGAGCGTCGCTTCGCCAATGATCCCACCATCGCGGCTGCGTAATTCGCCACCTGCAAGAATGATGCGAAAATCTTCTTTTACCATCAGCGTGTTAGCGACGTTGAGATTGTTGGTCACAATGCGCAAATTGCTGTGATTAAGCAGCGCGTGCGCCACCGCTTCCGGCGTGGTGCCGATATCAATAAATAGCGTCGAGCCGTTAGGAATTTGCTCCGCCACTTTGCGGGCAATACGCTCTTTTTCTTCGGTCTGGGTGGCCTTACGATCGTGCCACGGCGTGTTAACCGAACTGGAAGGCAGTGCCGCGCCGCCATGATGGCGCAGGATCAGGTTTTGCTCCGCCAGCTCATTGAGGTCGCGACGAATAGTCTGCGGGCTGACGGAGAAGTGCTCCACCAGTTCTTCTGTGCTGACATAACCCTGCTGTTTAACCAGTTCGATAATACCGTTGTGACGTTGTGTTTGTTTCATTTATAAGTCCCTGGAATTATTTTCGTTTTCGCGCATTAAGCGAATCAACAAAAGCCATCGCTAAACCCACGGCTAACCCGGCGATGTGTGCTCCGTTCGCCATCGACATCCCAAACAAATCAAACCATCCGGCGACAATCCAGATCAGTGCAAAGATGATTAACCCACGTTGCAGGTAAATGCCACTTTGCGGATCGCGTTCGCCGCGTAGCCAGACGTAACCCATCAGTGCATACACCACGCCAGAAAGCCCGCCAAACCACGGCCCGCTGAATTTTTGCTGCACATAGCCGCTTAACAGGGCGCTAATGAGAGTAATGACAATTAGCTTACCGCTGCCGAGGCGTTTTTCCACCGCGCCGCCGAGATACCACCACCAGAGCAGGTTAAAAAGGATATGCATCAGCGAGAAGTGCATTAATGCATGAGTGAAGTAACGCCAGAACTCAAATTTCAATGTCGGATCGAATGGCCAGGCCAGCCATAACATCACTTCCTGATCACCGAGAATTTGCATGGCGATAAACACCACCACGCAGGCGATCATCATCACCCAGGTCACCGGACCTGCGCGTTCACGCAAGGCAGCAAAGAAGGGATAACGGCGATAATGCAGGCCGCTGCCGGTATGGCCCGCCTGCCAGCTGGCCGCCAGATAACGCGGATCTGCCGGGTTTTCGAGAAAACGCGCCAGCTCCGCCCGCACGCGTTCGGCCTGGGACTCATCCGCCAGCCAGACATCGCTTTGGTTATGTTGTTGAATCGTGAGGATAACACCCTGCGTCGCCATGTAATCAACAAACGCCTGCGCCACGCGGGGGTTAGCAAAAGAGGTAATCATCAACATCGTTGCTGTCGCTTATTCCACACAAAAGGGGACAGTATAAAGCGTTACGCGCCGTACGCCACCTCTGCAGGAAACTGACGCTGCCAGGCTTCAAAGCCGCCATCAATGCTATAGACCACATCGTAGCCCTGTTGCAGCAGATACTGCGCCGCGCCTTTGCTGCTATTACCGTGGTAACACATCACCATGACTGGCGTATCGAAGTCGTTATCACGCATAAACGCGCCCAATGTGTCGTTGGTTAAATGGAAAGCCTGCACCGCATGCCCCATTGCGAAACTCTGTGGATCGCGAATATCGACCAGCACCGCCTCTTTTTCCTGCAACTTCTGATGCGCGTCGGCAACGTTAATACATTCGAACTGATCCATGCGTCTCTCTTTCTTTACAAACAAGTGGGCAAATTTACCGCACAGTTTACGTCGAAGCGGCAGATAAACGCCATAATGTTATACATATCACTCTAAAATGTTTTTTCAATGTTACCCAAAGCGCGATTCTTTGCTAATATGTTCGATAACGAACATTTATGAGCTTTAACGAAAGTGAATGAGGGCAGCATGGAAACCAAAGATCTGATTGTGATAGGTGGCGGCATCAATGGTGCTGGTATCGCGGCAGACGCCGCTGGACGCGGTTTATCCGTGCTGATGCTGGAGGCGCAGGATCTCGCTTGTGCGACCTCTTCCGCCAGTTCAAAACTCATTCATGGTGGCCTGCGCTACCTTGAGCACTATGAATTCCGCCTGGTCAGCGAGGCGCTGGCTGAACGTGAAGTGTTGCTGAAAATGGCTCCCCATATCGCTTTCCCGATGCGTTTTCGCCTGCCGCATCGCCCGCATCTGCGTCCGGCGTGGATGATCCGTATTGGTCTGTTTATGTACGATCATCTGGGTAAACGCACCAGCCTGCCGGGATCAACCGGTTTGCGTTTTGGCGCAAATTCAGTGTTAAAACCGGAAATTAAGCGCGGATTCGAATATTCCGACTGTTGGGTAGACGACGCCCGTCTGGTACTCGCCAACGCCCAGATGGTGGTGCGTAAAGGCGGTGAAGTGCTTACCCGTACTCGTGCCACTTCTGCTCGCCGCGAAAACGGCCTGTGGATTGTGGAAGCGGAAGATATCGATACCGGCAAAAAATACAGCTGGCAAGCGCGCGGCCTCGTGAACGCCACCGGCCCGTGGGTGAAGCAGTTCTTCGACGACGGGATGCATCTACCCTCACCTTATGGCATTCGCCTGATCAAAGGCAGCCATATTGTCGTGCCGCGTGTGCATACCCAGAAGCAAGCCTACATTCTGCAAAACGAAGATAAACGTATTGTCTTCGTGATCCCGTGGATGGACGAGTTTTCCATCATCGGCACCACCGATGTGGAATACAAAGGTGATCCAAAAGCAGTGAAGATTGAAGAGAGTGAAATCAAGTACCTGCTGAAAGTGTATAACACGCACTTTAAAAAGCAGTTAAGCCGGGACGATATCGTCTGGACCTACTCCGGCGTGCGTCCACTGTGTGATGATGAATCTGATTCGCCGCAGGCCATTACCCGTGATTACACCCTTGATATCCATGATGAAAACGGCAAAGCTCCGCTGTTATCGGTATTCGGCGGTAAGCTGACCACCTACCGCAAACTGGCGGAACACGCGCTGGAAAAACTGACGCCATATTATCAGGGCATTGGCCCAGCGTGGACGAAAGAGAGCGTGCTGCCGGGCGGAGCCATTGAAGGCGACCGCGACGATTACGCCGCCCGCCTGCGCCGCCGTTACCCGTTCCTGACTGAATCGCTGGCACGTCACTACGCGCGCACTTACGGCAGCAATAGCGAGCTGCTGCTCGGCAATGCGGGGGCGGTAAGCGATCTTGGGGAGGATTTCGGGCATGAGTTTTACGAAGCAGAGCTGAAATATCTGGTCGACCACGAATGGGTCCGCCGCGCCGACGATGCCCTGTGGCGTCGCACAAAACAAGGCATGTGGCTGAATGCGGATCAACAATCTCGTGTGAGTCAGTGGCTGGGGGAGTATACGCAGCAGAGGTTGTCTCTGGCGTCGTAAGGATAATGCCCGGTTGTAAAGTGCAACCGGGCTATCGGGTTGCCAGTTGCTTGAATAACCGAAGCAACTCTTGCCTGTTCTTTTTTAATTTCAGTGTGTCAGGCCATGCTTCATAGAGTGCAAGTTGATATAACGACATATTGGATTCGGTAATCTCTTCTGCAAGCACGGCAATCATAAACTGAAGATGGTGATAATTTATCGCCCATATCCGCTTACCTTTAAATCCACAGACATACCAGAACGTCCAGGCATCCGGTTGACGTGATTGCATTGGCGTCAGCTGGCGATTAAAACCACAGTGCATACAGGTAATTTGCGAGATGGCAAACCTTATTAACGGCCAGCGATAGGTGCCTTTAGTCCCATTTACTATGGTTTTTCCCGTCGCTTTTGCTGCGCATTTTGGGCAAACCACATCATAGTTTTCCTCATGAAATGCGTTTAAAGCGGATAAAGTCGTCATTGTTGTCAATCCCTTCAATCCGCAATTTTGTTAGCGCTTATATTTTACATTATCCAACCTGATGGGCTGTAAATTCGCGGTTACCCAAATAACGCTTAACTCAACCAGACGGTGCGGCTCGCCTTTCTTTTTCTTGAGTAGTGCAATAAGCAAGCGAGTTTCTTCCAACAACTGTTCCGGGAGCGCATTTCCCTGGCTGACATATTCCAGAAAGGCATCTGCCATTTTTTTATAATCGGCATCCCAGTTAATACCGCCATTACCGTCAAGTTCATAAATTATTTTTCCAGCAATACGAATAACTTCTCCCTGCAATGAATTGGCTGCGCCAATACCCGGCACGAGTTGCTGCCATAATGCGGCAAAAATATTCTCTTCTTGTGCATTAATTACAATGGGTGAAACACCGTCATGAACATATCGACGCGGTACAGGTTCAACATCAAAAATCTGGTACAGTCGATCCAGCGCGGCGCTGACTTTATCTACACTTTCCGGATTGTAATCTGCACGTAAAAATTCAAATTTCTCACCAATGCGGGTAACAAACTCACGCATACGTGGCGTTCTTTCCGCCCCAGCGGCCAGCAAAATTTCTGCCAGTTGCACCATTTCTTCAATATTAATAGTCCGACAGACACATAGCGCTGCCTCCAGCGGCGTATGCCGTTCAGCATTCAAGACATCGATCTGTGCCCCCCACTGAATAAGTTTCCTGACGTTTTCCGGTTTATGTGATTTCGCCGCGCTATGCAAGGCCGTTCCTCGATGACGGGAAACGGCGTTTACATCAGCGCCTAACTTAAGCAAAACGTCGACATTCTGCGTCCAACAGTGCGCCCAATTATGCAGCGGCGTTGCACCGTATTCATCTGTTGCAGTAAGATCTGCCCCCTGTTCTACCAGCCATTGCGCCCAACTCTCCGGGCATTGCCAGCATTTTGCCAGTGCGGGTTCTTTACCGTAACCGCCATACGCGTTAACGTCGCAACTCTCAAAGACCGCTTTAAATGCTTCGAAATCCCCAGTCTGGAGAATTTCATCAAAATCTTTGGGTAATTTTTTCTTTTTTGCCTTCGCCATAACGTACTGATTCCTTAAAGTATTCCCTGTAACAATATGAATAACGGCCCCTGAGCTAAAATCGCCAAACTTAAGCACGTTCCCCACTCGCCCCATTTCTGCCTCTGGCTTCTATTTTTGCTACACCACTGGCAGTAATATCCCAACGCAAAACCAAGCTGTGCGCTTATTGGACCGACAAAGTCAATCCACGGTTGAGACCAAAATGGCGAAAAATTCAGTGGGAGCCAGACAACTGTCAGAAAGAAACTGCGCATATTCTCCAGCAACGCAATATTCGCTGGCGCGACATAGAAAATGATATTCCACAGGAGCAACCAGAAATAAACTGGTGCAAATACCAGCCAACAATGCAGTCTGCTTTTCAATTCAGGTGGCGTTCTGCGCGCAAATTGCCAACCAACGCCCACCATTGCACAGAAGAAAAGCGCATATTCAGCCGATAACCATAGTTGTAATTGCAGAAGTGAAATACGCCTGATCATGAGCGGGATAGAGAACAGTATCTCTCCCAGAAAACTCAGCGTGATAACAGAAGCAGCCAGCGCAACCACCGTCGGCCACACCAACAACGGCACAATAAAAAAACCAAGAATTAACGGAGGAATATAAAGTCTGATTTTATTCATCATTATTGCACTGATGATTCGTATGATGCGTCATGAATCGGCACATACCCCACATCCTCTACCAATTGCTGTCCCTGCGGGCTTAAAAACCAGTCGACGAATTTCTGCGTTTCCAGCGTAGGGGGTTCGTGCGTCACCATATAAGCATCAATTATGTACGGATAAGTGCCGTTACGGATATTTTCCTCTGTAGGCGCAATGCCATTTATAGCTAGCAGTTTGATCTGTTTGCGCATTTTGAGCATATTGTCATTCATACGTGTGACGTAATAGTGGAAGGTGTATCCAATGGAAGATGTTGTGTTTTGGTAGTCGGCGACTTCGGTAATTAAACCGCCCATAAGATCGATAACAGTGGATTTTTTGGCTGGCAGCATTGGAGTATCTTGCATAACCAGTCCCTTCATAACCGTTTGGCTTCCAGAATCTTCTGGCCGCTGCCAGACTTTTATACTTTCGTCACCGCCGCCCACTTTATTCCAGCGACTCACTTTACCGCTAAAAATGTCTTTGACCTGCTGTTCACTAAGTGAATTAACCGGGTTTTTGATATCAACGATAAAGACAAAGGCTTCGCGGGCAAACGCGGTATATTTCAGTTTAACGCCTGCTTCTTCTGCACGTTTTTTCTGTCCTTCCGACGGTTGTGCAACAAAAATAACCGTCGCGGTACCCTTGATCAGACTATCGTAGGCTTCAGCTGTTCGGGTTTGTTGCAAACCATACGCCTGCCAGGCCAGCGAGGTTCGATCCTTATCTTTTGGCTCGGGTACTAATTCATAATACGCGGAGGCATACAGCGAGTATAAGGCTGTAGCGCCGTACACTCTCGGCCATCTTGACCAATCATCGTTGTAACGTAATTCAGGTTGCCCCCGCAGAGACGTCAGTCCATGACTCTCTTCTTCCCTGACGCTGTTATAGTACCCTTCCCGGTCGACACATCCCGCCAGTAACGCCGTACCTAATAGTAAAACACCGGAGAATTTATTCATTGCGCTGATTCCTTTCTCTCGAGCGTTATTTCATTGTTGGATACAGCGGCACATAGCCCACATCTTCCACCAGACTCTGCCCCTGCGGCGTTAAAAACCATTCGACCAGTTTTTGTGTTTCTGACGTAGTATTTTCCCGCGTTACCATAAAGGCATCGACGATATACGGATATTTGCCGTTACGAATATTTTCCGCAGTCGGTGCAATACCGTTAATAGCTAGCAGTTTTATATTTTTATCGGCGTTCATTTGTGTTGCGTAATAGCGGAAGGTGTAGCCTATTGAGTTGTTTGTATTACGGTATTCGGCAACAACTTTAATCATTCCCTCCATCATGCTTGCCACTTCGGTTTCCTGCGGCGAGATCATGCGGACATTTTTCATGACCTGCGATTGCATCACTGTCTGGCTGCCAGAGTCTTCCGGGCGTTGCCAGGTCTGGATCTCCTGATCGTTACCGCCAACAGTACGCCAGTTGATAATTGCGCCACTGAAGATGTCACGCACCTGTTGGTCAGTCAGGGAATTAACCGGGTTATCCGCATTGACGATGAAAACGAATGCTTCACGGGCGAAAGGAGTGTAGTTCAAAGTGACGCCCGATTCCTCTGCGCGTTTTTTCTGCCCACCGGAAGGTTGCGCCACAAAAATAATATCGGCATCACCTTTAACAATCCTGTTATATGCATCGGGGGTACGAGAGTTCTCCAGATATTCCCAGGTGTGGAAATCTTCCGGTATAACGCTCAACGCATAAAAGGCAGAAGCATAAATTGGGTACGCCGCTGTAGCACCATCGAGTCGCGGCCAGTTTTGTGTAAACTGAATTTGCGGTTTACCACGCAGTGGCGTCAGTTGATTATTGAGTTTATCGGGTCGCCAGGCCCAGATATCAATATTTTCGCGTACACCAACACCAGGATTAAGCTGTTTATATAAATAAGCCTGATAGCCAGCGATAAAACCAAGCATAAGAAGGATAAACAGGAGGGAATTACGGCAACGCAGTCCGGACGTGCCGGTTAAAGGATGTCTGGTTGGCCAGCCGTACCCCAGCGAAAAACTGATATGCGCGCCAACGGGAATAATGACTATCCACCAGTACTCACCACCGACTAATGAGACTAACAATACGCCCAGCCAGGGGAGAATAAGATCTGCCAACCAACCCGCTCCCAGCTGGCGAAGTTGATAATCTGCCAGATGTAGCGTGATTATCCAGCCAACCAGAGTTAACAGTGCAGGTAAAAGAAAAAAGCATTGCCGCCAGACGGCTATTTCTCTGTTTTCTGGTGCGCTATCACCGGCCCACACGCGACCAGAGAAAAATAGGATTATCGCCCCCAGCGTCAGCATAAAGACGTTGAGTAGAAGATAAATTGTTGGCGTAAAGAGTAAATTGCAAGCCTCAAGAATAGCGGCAAGCCCGGCCCCCAGCATGGCAATAACCGCTGCCAAAAATTGCGCCAGTATGGGGATGCCGAAAAAAGTCATTATCAGCGAGGTCAAAATCCATTTTCTGTTTTGCATTATTCTTTCCATTCTTTCTGAATGGCGAAATTATACTCCCCCGAATCCCCTTGCCTCTCTGGACACTTCTCCGAAATAAAGGCGAAAAAAAACGGGACCGATTTGGCCCCGTTCTATTTTTTAGTGAACTTACAATCTCACTGGATCAATATGCCAGATATGATCAGCGTACTCTTTGATTGTACGGTCAGAAGAGAAGTAGCCCATATTGGCAATGTTCAGCATCGCTTTTGCGGTCCACTCTTCCTGAAGCTCGTAAAGTTCGTCGACTTTATCCTGACAATCGACATAGCTGCGATAATCCGCCAGTACCTGGTAGTGATCGCCGAAGTTGATCAGCGAATCAACCAGATCACGATAGCGACCCGGATCTTCCGGACTGAATACACCGCTGCCGATTTGCGTCAGCACCTGATGCAGTTCCTCATCTTTCTCGTAGTATTCACGCGGTTTGTAGCCCTGACGACGCAGTTCTTCAACTTCTTCCGCCGTGTTACCAAAGATAAAGATATTGTCAGCACCGACATGATCCAGCATCTCGACGTTCGCACCGTCCAGCGTACCGATAGTCAGCGCACCGTTAAGTGCAAACTTCATATTACTGGTGCCGGAAGCTTCCGTCCCTGCCAGAGAAATCTGTTCAGATAGATCGGCCGCCGGAATGATCAACTGTGCCAGGCTAACGCTGTAGTTCGGGATGAACACCACTTTCAGCTTGTCGCCAATCTGCGGATCGTTGTTGATCACTTTCGCTACATCATTGATCAAATGGATAATGTGCTTCGCCATGTAATAGGCCGAAGCCGCCTTACCGCCAAAAATATTCACGCGCGGTACCCACTTCGCATCCGGGTCGGCCTTGATGCGGTTATAGCGGGTGATCACGTGCAACACATTCATCAATTGACGTTTGTATTCGTGAATACGTTTGATTTGCACATCGAACAGCGCTTTCGGATTTACCACCACATTCAGCTGCTGGGCGATATACTCCGCCAGACGCTTTTTGTTCTCCAGCTTCGCCTGATGCACCGCGTGATTAACCATTGGGAAATCACAGTGTTGTTGCAGCTCATTAAGCAGGCTAAGGTCGGTGCGCCAGTTACGGCCCAGGTGTTCGTCCAGCACAGCTGAAAGCGATGGGTTCGCTACCGCTAACCAGCGACGCGGGGTCACACCATTGGTGACATTGGTAAAACGTCCAGGGAAGATTTTCGCAAAATCAGCAAATAGCGACTGCACCATCAGGTTAGAGTGTAATTCTGATACACCGTTAACCTTGTGGCTCACCACAACCGCCAGCCAGGCCATACGCACGCGACGACCGTTGGATTCATCAATGATCGACGCCCGTCCCAGCAGGTCGGTATCGTTCGGATACTGTTCCTGCAAGGTTTTCAGGAAATAGTCGTTAATTTCAAAGATGATCTGCAGGTGACGCGGCAGAATTTTACCCAGCATATCAACCGGCCAGGTTTCCAGCGCCTCGCTCATTAGCGTGTGGTTGGTGTAGGAGAAGACCTGACAACACACTTCAAATGCGTCGTCCCAGCTAAATTGATGCTCATCAATCAGCAGACGCATCATCTCAGGAATCGACAACACCGGGTGGGTGTCGTTGAGGTGAATCGCGATTTTATCCGCCAGGTTATCGTAGGTTTTATGCAACTGATAATGGCGACTTAAAATGTCCTGGATGGTCGAAGAAACCAGGAAATATTCCTGACGCAGACGCAGTTCACGCCCGGAGTAGGTGGAGTCGTCCGGATACAGTACGCGGGATACGTTTTCGGAGTGGTTTTTATCTTCCACTGCCGCGAAGTAGTCACCCTGGTTGAATTTACCGAGGTTAATTTCGCTACTGGCTTGCGCACTCCACAAACGCAGCGTGTTGGTCGCGTCGGTGTCGTAACCTGGGATAATCTGATCGTAAGCCACTCCCAGAATCTCTTCGGTTTCGATCCAGCGCGTTTTTTTACCTTCCTGCTGAATGCGACCACCAAAACGGACTTTATAGCGCGTGTTGTGGCGTTTGAATTCCCACGGGTTACCGTATTCCAGCCAGTAGTCTGGCGACTCTTTCTGGCTACCGTTAACGATGTTCTGCTTAAACATACCGTAATCATAACGGATACCGTAACCACGCCCCGGCAACCCTAACGTCGCCAGAGAATCGAGGAAGCAAGCCGCCAGACGTCCCAGACCACCGTTACCGAGGCCCGGGTCATTTTCTTCATCAATCAGCTCTTCGAGATTTAATCCCATCGCTTCCAGTGCGCCCTGTACATCTTCGTAAATTCCTAGCGACAACATGGCGTTGGAAAGCGTACGGCCAATCAAAAATTCCATCGACAGGTAGTAAACCTGACGCGTTTCTTGCGACAACTGGGCACGGTTTGAACGTAACCAGCGCTCCACGAGACGATCGCGCACAGCAAATAATGTTGCGTTCAGCCATTCATGTTTATTGGCGACGACCGGGTCCTTGCCAATCGTAAACATCAGCTTGTAAGCGATAGAATGCTTAAGAGCTTCTACGCTAAGCGTGGGCGATGAATATGTAAACGGAGCATTCATATAGGCGTTTCCTGAAAACTATTTCAAGCGATAGTAAAGCTCACGGTACGACTTCGCCGCGACCTGCCAGCTAAAATCCATTGCCATAGCCTGACGTTGCACAAACCGCCACAGTGAAGGACGGGACCACAGTACAAAAGCACGTCGAATAGCCCGTAACAGCGACCAGGCATTACTATCTTCAAAGACAAACCCACTGGCGACGCCATCTGCAAGGTTCTCAAGAGAACAGTCAGAAACCGTATCAGCAAGCCCACCGGTGCGCCGCACTAACGGCAGCGTACCGTACTTCAATCCATAAAGTTGCGTTAAGCCGCACGGTTCAAAACGGCTGGGCACCAGAATGACGTCCGCGCCGCCCATAATGCGATGCGAAAATGCTTCGTGATAGCCAATCTGAACGCCCACTTGTCCGGGATATTCTGCGGCCGCGGCAAGGAAACCTTCCTGCAACACCGGATCACCCGCGCCGAGTAGCGCCAGCTGTCCGCCCTGCTCCAGAAGGCCTGGTAAGGCTTCCAGCACCAGGTCGAGACCTTTCTGGCTGGTCAGACGGCTCACCACTGCAAAAAGCGGCACTTTATCGTCAACCTTAAGCCCCATTGCGATTTGTAACTGGCGCTTATTCTCCGCTTTATCTTCCAACGTATCGCGGGTGTAACGCGAGGCCAACAGTAAGTCCGTCTCTGGACTCCAGATTTTTTCATCCACGCCGTTTAGTACGCCGGAAAGACGCCCTTCACGGTGACGCTGCTGCAACAGACCTTCCATACCGTAGGCAAACTGCGGTTCGGTGATCTCGCGAGCGTAGGTCGGGCTGACCGCCGTAATATGATCGGCATAGTACAGACCAGCCTTCAGGAAAGAGATTTGTCCGTTGAATTCCAGCCCATGAATATTAAAGAATGACCATGGCAATTGGATGTCATTCATGTGATGTGCATAAAACATGCCTTGATAGGCCAGGTTGTGCACAGTAAACACCGACTTCGCCGGACGCCCGCGCGCCGCCAGATACGCAGGCGCAAGGCCCGCATGCCAGTCGTGCGCATGCACCACATCAGGGCGCCAGAATGGGTCAAGCCCGCTGGCCATTTCTGCCCCAACCCACCCCAACAGCGCAAAACGCAATACGTTGTCAGTGTAGGCAAATAAGTTGGTATCGTGATACGGGCTTCCCGGACGATCATAGAGATGCGGCGCGTCAATCAGGTAAATGCCAACCCCGTTGTAATGGCCGAACAACAGCGTGATATGCCCAGCGAAGGTATCACGGCGAGATACCACCTGCGCATCGGTTACGCCACGGCGAATATCGGGAAATGCAGGCAACAGTACGCGAGCGTCAACGCCGTCTGCGATTTGTGCTGCGGGTAATGCCCCAATAACATCAGCCAGACCGCCGGTTTTAAGCAGCGGGAACATCTCTGAACATACATGTAAAACCTGCATTATCGCTCCTGTTTATGCCCTAACTTCCGTAGCATTTCGCGCGTTACCAGCACGATGCCTTCTTCTGAACGATAGAAACGACGTGCATCTTCCTCTGCGTTTTCACCAATCACCATGCCTTCCGGAATAACACAAGCACGATCAATGACGCAGCGGCGCAGACGGCACGAGCGACCTACCCATACTTCCGGTAACAATACGGCGGAATCAATGTTGCAGAATGAATTCACGCGAACGCGCGAGAACAGAACGGACTGCACCACCACCGAACCGGAGATCACACAACCGCCGGAAACCAGTGAGTTAAGGGTCATCCCGTGGCTACCGGAGCGATCTTGCACGAATTTCGCTGGCGGTAATGATTCATTGTAGGTGCGAATTGGCCAATTGCGATCGTACATATCCAGTTCCGGCACCACTGATGCCAGATCGAGGTTCGCTTTCCAGTAAGCTTCAAGCGTACCCACATCGCGCCAGTACGGCTCGGCATCCGGGTCGGATTGTACGCAAGAGAGCGGGAACGGGTGCGCATAGGCCAGACCGGCTTCGGTGATTTTGGGAATCAAATCTTTACCAAAGTCGTGGCTGGAGTTCTCATCGCGATCGTCTTCTTCCAGCAGTTCATACAGATAGTCGGCGTCAAAGACGTAGATACCCATGCTCGCCAGAGATTTGCTCGGGTCGTTCGGCATTGACGGCGGGTTAGCGGGTTTTTCAACGAATTCGATAATTTTATCGTTCTCATCAACCGCCATAACGCCAAATGCGGAGGCTTCTTCAATCGGTACAGGCATACAAGCGACGGTGCAACGTGCGCCTTTTTCAACGTGGTCGATAAGCATACGCGAGTAGTCTTGCTTGTAGATATGGTCGCCCGCCAGGATCACCACATATTCCGCTTTGTAACGGCGAATAATGTCGAGGTTTTGCGTGACCGCATCTGCGGTGCCGCGATACCAGTTTTCCCCTTTCATTCTCTGCTGCGCTGGCAACAGATCGACAAACTCGTTCATTTCTTCATTGAAGAATGACCAGCCGCGCTGAATGTGCTGCACCAGAGTATGGGACTGGTACTGGGTGATCACGCCCATACGACGGATCCCGGAGTTGATGCAGTTAGACAGTGCAAAGTCGATAATGCGAAACTTACCGCCGAAGTGTACGGCCGGTTTTGCTCGCTTATTGGTTAAATCCTTCAGGCGGGTACCACGTCCTCCCGCCAGTATCAGGGCAACAGATTTCAATGGCAGCTGGCGCGCCAACATTAAGTGATCGTTCTTCTCTAAACTAACCATGACTAACTCCTTTTTTATCATCTCTGGAACACACACAATCCGTGTGCAGGTCCCTGCCAGACAGCCGTAATCACTGGGTTATCCTCTCCAGCGAATGGGGGAATGGCGTGCCACTCCCCAGCAGGTAAAACAATCTCTGTTACCTCAAGCGTGGCGTTAATTGCGATCAAAAAGCGATCCGAGAGCAGAATTTGCAGCTGTTTCGGCCCGTTTTGCCACTCATCCGTGCTTAAAGGTTGAGCATATCGATTTAGCCAACGGACATTGCCGTCGCCTTCTTCCCACCAGCGATTCTCCACCAAAGCGGGAATGCGCTTGCGCAGATGGATTAACGCGGCGGTAAATGCGGTTAAACCACTGCTTGCCTGCGACCAGTCCAACCAGGTTAATTGATTATCCTGACAGTAGGCATTGTTATTGCCATGCTGGCTATGACCATGTTCGTCACCGGCCAGTAACATCGGCGTACCCTGGGAGAGCAACAACGTTGTTAACAGGGCGTGAATGCTGTCGCGCCGCCGTTCAACCAGGTCAAGAGTACCGCCTAATCCTTCTTTACCATGATTGTTACTGTAATTGTTGTTGGTCCCGTCGCGATTTTCTTCTCCGTTTGCTTCATTGTGTTTATGGTTGAAGCAAACGCAGTCGCGAAGCGTAAAACCGTCATGCGCGGTGACGAGATTAATCGCGGCACTCGGCAGACGACCATTACGTTTAAAAACATCGCTGGAGGCAGCAAAACGCCCGGCAAACGCCCCCAGAGGCAAATCATAATGCAGCCAGAAACGACGGGCAGCATCACGGAAATGATCGTTCCACTCAGCAAACAGTGGCGGGAAATTTCCCACCTGATAACCACCAGGCGCAATATCCCACGGTTCGGCAATTAACTTCACCTGCGAGAGCACCGGGCAGTTCTGAATTGCGGTAAACAACGGAGCATCCTGACGGAACTCAGGCGTACGGCCCATGACTGCCGCCAGATCAAAACGGAAACCATCGACGTGGCAGGTTTCTACCCAATAACGCAGGCAGGCGCTGGCATAATCCACCACCGCCGGATGACTCAAATTGAGCGTGTTGCCACAGCCTGTCCAATTGTGATAATCACCGTCTTCTCTTATCCAATAATAGCTACGGTTGTCGATCCCACGCAGAGAGAATAACGGACCGTCGAGGTCCAGTTCCGCACTATGGTTAAGCACAATATCAAGAATGACTTCGATACCAGCTTTATGCAGTGCTTTGATTGCATCGCGAAACTCATTCAGCGCCGTTTCTGGCGAGCAGGCATACGCCGGATGCAGCGCAAACATCGCTACCGGGTTATAGCCCCAGTAGTTACTTAACCCCATGCGTTGCAGGCGTGGTTCGCTGGCAAATTGTGCCACCGGCAGCAACTCCAGCGCGGTAATGCCCAACTGTTTCAAATAGTTGATCATCACCGGATGCCCCAGGGCTTTATAAGTGCCGCGGATATCGACGGGGATCTCCGGGTGCAGATACGTTAATCCTTTGACATGGGCTTCATAAATGATAGTGCTGCCCCACGGCGTGCGCGGCGGGGCATCATCCTCCCAGTCATAGTGATCAACCACCACTACACATTTCGGCGCAATGGCGGCGTTGTCGCGATAGTCAGGTTCATTATGACCTGCGTGCAGCAGCGGGTTATCTTTAAACTCCCCGTCAATTTGCCGCGCGCAAGGATCAATCAACAACTTCGCCGGGTTAAAGCGATGTCCCTCAGCGGGTCGCCAGGGGCCATGAACGCGATAACCATAACGCAAACCCGGACGCGCATCCGGCAGATAACCGTGCCAAATGTCGCCACTGTGCCCTGGCAAGTCATAGCGATGTTCCTGGCCATTGGCGTCAAAGATACACAGTTCTACCCGCTCGGCATGAGCGGAGAAAAGTGTGAAGTTGACGCCCTGACCGTCGTAATGCGCGCCGAGGGGTGCGGGTTTGCCAATGGCGAGTTGTGTCATTCTGCCTCCCGAACCAGCCAGATAGTGGCCAGCGGTGGTAGCGTCAGGCTCAGTGAATGCTGACGACCGTGGCTGGCAATCTCATCGCTGTGTACCGTGCCGCCATTACCTGCATTACTGCCGTGATAGTGCATGGAATCGGTATTGAGGATCTCACGCCATTTACCCGGCTGGTTAATGCCGAAGCGATAATTATGACGCGGCACCGGAGTAAAGTTACTGGCAACGATGATTTCGTTACCCTCTTTATCGCGACGCACAAAGATCAGCACCGAGCGTTCTTTGTCATCCACCACCAGCCATTCAAAACCGTACGGGTCAAAATCCAGTTCATGCATCGCTTTATGGTGGCGGTAGGTGAGGTTCAGATCGCGCACCAGACGCTGGACACCGTGGTGCCAGTTATCGCCGCCTTCCAGCAGATGCCAGTCGAGGCTGGCGTCATGGTTCCACTCGCGGCCCTGGGCAAATTCGTTCCCCATGAACAGCAGTTTCTTGCCCGGGAATGCCCACATCCAGCCATAGTACGCGCGCAGGTTAGCGAATTTCTGCCATGCGTCGCCTGGCATCCGGTCGAGAATCGATTTTTTACCGTGGACCACTTCATCATGCGACAACGGCAGGACGAAATTTTCAGTGTAGTTGTAGAGCATCCCGAAGGTGAGCTTACCGTGATGATACTGACGATAAATCGGGTCGAGCTTCATATAGTCCAGGGTGTCATGCATCCAGCCGAGATTCCACTTGTACCAGAAGCCCAGACCGCCCATGTCCTGCGGACGAGAAACGCCAGGGAAATCGGTAGACTCCTCCGCCATTGTCACCGCACCGGAAACCTGCTCACCAAGAATACGGTTGGTATTACGCAAGAATTCAATCGCTTCAAGATTCTCGCGCCCGCCAAATTCGTTCGGGATCCACTCCCCCTCTTTGCGGCTGTAGTCGCGATAAATCATTGATGCCACAGCATCGACGCGCAGCGCATCAATACCAAAACGTTCGATCCAGTAAAGCGCATTACCGACAAGGAAGTTACTGACTTCACGGCGACCATAGTTGTAGATCAGCGTATTCCAGTCCTGATGGTAGCCTTCGCGCGGATCGCTGTGTTCATACAAGTTCGTGCCATCAAATTCGGCAAGCGCAAAGTCATCGGTCGGGAAGTGGCCTGGTACCCAGTCGAGAATCACGTTCAGACCAGCTGCGTGTGCGGCATCAATGAAATAACGGAAGTCGTCGCGGGTACCAAAACGGCGGGTCGGTGCATACAGGCCGGTTGGCTGATAACCCCAACTGCCATCGAACGGATGCTCGTTAATGGGCAGCAGTTCGAGGTGGGTAAAGCCCATCCATTTAGCATAAGGCACCAGTTGATCGGCCAGCTCGCGGTAGCTCAACCAGAAATTGTTGTCGGTGTGGCGACGCCAGGAGCCCAGGTGAACTTCATAAATAGAGATTGGCGCATCAAACTGATTCGCCTTTTTGCGCTCTTCAGTCTGCACAACCTTTTCCGGCAGCCCGCAAATAAGAGACGCGGTTTCCGGGCGCATTTGCGCTTCGAAGGCATAAGGGTCGGACTTCAGACGCAAGTTGCCATTGGCATCAATCATCTCGTATTTATAGAGCTGACCGTTATGCGCCCCAGGGATAAACAGTTCCCAGATGCCGCTCTCTTTACGCAGGCGCATCGGGTGACGGCGACCGTCCCAGTAGTTGAATTGACCGACTACCGAGACCCGACGGGCGTTTGGAGCCCAGACAGAAAAACGCGTACCCGTGACGCCATCCATAGTATCTGCATGCGCGCCTAAAGTTTCATACGGGCGCAGGTGAGTACCTTCAGATAATAGCCAGGCATCCATTTCCTGGATTAGCGGACCAAAACGGTAAGGATCATCAATCAGGTTTTGCTGACCATGCCAGACAACAGCCAACTGATAGCGGAAAAAATTCTTACGCCGCGGAATGACGCCGCTAAAGAATCCACGTGAGTCGAGACACTCCAGTTTTGCGAGTTTGCGCCCGGTTTTCGGTTCAATCACCCACACATCGGTAGCGTCGGGTAAAAGGGCACGGACTTCCAGTCCCGCGGTGGTTTTATGCATCCCCAGTACGGAAAAAGGATCCGCAAAATGGCCTGCAATTAGCGCGTTAATCACGTCTCTATCGATACGATCGGACATGCTTGTCTTCCTGTTTTATTGTGTCACCCCATCCAACTGAATTTTTGACTTCTGGTTGTGACATTTTTTTGACCTGAACGGCGCAGCACTCTGTGCATCCTCTCTGCGTCGTCCTCACTTCAGGTAAGGCTGTGAATACTCATGTATTCAGCCACCCTTAAAGAATAGCCAATGCTCTATTTAACTCCCGGTAAATCATGAAACATCTGCGCTTACTCCTGTATTACGCACTAACAGGGGCGGCATCGCGCCCCAGATTTAATGAATAAAGATTACGCCAGTTGACGAAGCATCCGACGCAGCGGCTCCGCGGCCCCCCACAGCAGCTGGTCGCCCACGGTAAAGGCTGACAGGAACTCCGGTCCCATATTCAGCTTACGCAAACGGCCTACCGGCGTGGTCAGCGTGCCGGTAACGGCAGCTGGGGTTAGCTCACGCATAGTGCTTTCCCGATCGTTCGGAACGACTTTCGCCCACGGATTGTGCGCAGCCAGCAGTTCTTCCACGGTCGGAATAGACACATCTTTTTTCAATTTAATAGTGAATGCCTGGCTGTGGCAGCGCAATGCCCCGACACGCACACATAAACCATCTACCGGAATTACGGAAGATGTGTTGAGGATCTTGTTGGTTTCCGCCTGCCCTTTCCACTCTTCGCGGCTCTGACCGTTATCGAGCTGTTTGTCGATCCACGGAATCAGGCTACCCGCCAGCGGCACGCCAAAGTTATCCACCGGCAGCTCACCGCTACGGGTTAAGGTTGTGACTTTGCGTTCGATATCGAGAATAGCAGAGGACGGGGTCGCGAGTTCATCTGCCACATGGCCATACAGATGGCCCATCTGGGTTAATAACTCACGCATATGTCGCGCACCACCGCCGGAAGCGGCCTGGTAGGTTGCAACGGACACCCAATCAACAAGATCATTGGCGAATAAACCACCCAACGACATCAACATCAGGCTTACGGTACAGTTACCGCCAACAAAAGTCCTGATGCCATTATTTAATCCGTCGGTAATGACGTCCTGATTGACGGGGTCAAGAATGATGATGGCGTCATCTTTCATGCGCAGAGATGATGCTGCGTCAATCCAGTAACCTTGCCATCCGCTTTCACGAAGCTTTGGATAGATTTCGTTGGTATAATCGCCGCCCTGACAGGTCACAATGATATCGAGGGCCTTTAGCGCCTCCAGATCAAAGGCATCCTGAAGTGTGTCAGTGGTTCCGCCAAAAGACGGCGCAGCCTGACCAAGCTGAGAAGTAGAAAAGAAGACAGGGCGAATGGCGTCGAAGTCGCGCTCTTCAACCATGCGTTGCATGAGAACGGAGCCGACCATACCGCGCCAGCCGATAAAACCAACATTTTTCATAAGCGTTTTTTCCTGCAAAGATGTGTGCTGTATAAATGTGCCGGTCTCCTCTTGGCACATCTTTCACCATACAAAAAGCAGCCAAAGTCGCAAGTGAAATTAATCAATGATAGCGAAGCCATCAGTAATGCGACTTATCCTGCTTTGTTAGCACGCAGAAAGTCCGCGGCAATTATCAGGGAATTTGAGTTATGAATGAAATCATTTCTGCAGCAGTTTTATTGATCCTGATTATGGATCCGCTCGGAAACCTACCTATTTTCATGTCCGTACTGAAACATACTGAACCGAAAAGACGGCGGGCAATCATGGTGCGAGAGTTGCTTATTGCTCTCCTGGTGATGCTGGTGTTCCTGTTTGCGGGTGAGAAAATTCTGGCATTTCTTAGCCTGCGGGCAGAAACCGTCTCCATTTCTGGCGGCATCATTCTGTTTCTGATCGCCATTAAGATGATTTTCCCCAGTGCTTCAGGAAATAGCAGCGGGCTTCCGGCAGGTGAAGAGCCGTTTATCGTGCCGTTGGCAATTCCGTTAGTCGCCGGGCCGACTATTCTCGCCACGCTGATGTTGTTGTCTCATCAGTACCCGAATCAGATGGGACATCTGGTAATTGCTCTGCTACTGGCCTGGGGCGGCACCTTTGTTATCCTGCTACAGTCTTCGCTATTTTTACGTCTGCTGGGCGAGAAAGGGGTGAATGCACTTGAACGCCTGATGGGATTGATTCTGGTGATGATGGCAACTCAGATGTTCCTTGACGGCATTCGAATGTGGATGAAGGGGTAACGAGGAGAGTTTTTCTAAAAGAGCCCGGTAGCGTCACAACTACCGGGCGAACAAACTTAACTCAACAGCTGGAACGCAATCATCCCGACGATGGCACCAACGGTGCCGAGGATGGTTTCCATCATGGTCCAGGTTTTCAGCGTTTCGGCTTCGGTCGCGCCGGTAAATTTACCGAACAACCAGAAACCGGCGTCGTTAACGTGGCTGACAACAATCGAACCACCGGCGATACAAATCGACAGCGCCGCCATTTGCGCACCGGAGTAGTTCAGTTGTTCAATAACCGGCATCACCAGTCCCACCGCCGTTAAACAGGCAACGGTGGCAGAACCCTGAATGATACGCACCGCCGCAGCCAGCACAAAGCAGGTGATGGCAATCGGCAGGCCCATGCCGGTTAACGCTTCGCCCAGTGCCGGACCTACGCCAGAGTCAACCAGCACCTGTTTGAACACGCCGCCTGCACCAATCACCAGCAGAATGATCCCCGCCGGTTGCAGCGCGTGACCACAAATCTCCATCACTTTGTCTTTTGGCATACCCTGACGCATTGCCAGGCCATAAATTGCTACCAGACAAGCAACCAGAATTGCGGTAAACGGATGACCGATAAACTCGAACCATTCGTAAGCGGTAGAGCCTTCCGGCACAAAACGCGCGGCAATGGTTTTCAGCCCCACCAGCACCAGCGGCAGCAGGATCAGCGACAGGCTGAATCCGAAGGACGGCATTTTGCCTTCGCCGAGATGCGGTTCGCTGATATCGTCAGGAATATGCAGCTCCACGTAGCGGCTGATGAAATTACCCCACAGCGGCCCGGCAATAATCATTCCCGGGATTGCCGCACACAGACCAATCAGGATCATCCAGCCAAAGTCAGCATTCATCTGCGATGCCAGCAGCATTGGCGCTGGCCCCGGTAGTAAGAACGCCGCTGCTGCCGCCACGCCCGCGAATAACGGGATAACCAGCTTCACCAGGTTCGTGCCAGTATGGCGCGCCATTGAGAAAGCAACGCTAATCAGCAGAACAATCGCCACTTCAAAGAACAGCGGTAGCGCACAGACCAGACCCGCAAGGCCAATGGCATAATGCGCACGACTGTGACCGAAGGATTTGAGCATTTTGACGGCAATCTGATCGACTGCGCCGGTTTCATGTAAGATCTTGCCAAACATGGCTCCCAGAGCGACAACTACCGCCAGGAAGCCGAGGGTGCCTCCCATCCCTTTTTCCATCGTCGCTGCGATTTTATCGAGCGGCATACCGGAAAAAAGGCCAGCCCCCATAGACACCACCATCAAAGCCAGGAAAGCGTGCATACGCGCCTTCATGACTAAAAACAGCAGCAGTAAAACAGACCCTACTGCTGTTAAAACAAGCGTTAATGTAGTCACTACTTATTTGCCTTTTTTAATAACCTCAATGGTGCTTGCCACAACACCTTCCAGCGGTTGATCGATATCCACCACCAGTACATCGGTTTCGTCCGCACCCGGCTCCTGCAGCGTTTCAAACTGCGTCACCAGCATTTGGGTTTTAAAGAAATGGCCTTTGCGCGCTTTCAGACGGCTTTCAATTACATCAAAATCGCCTTTCAGGTAGATGAAAGAGAGATTCGGATTACCTTCACGCAGCAGGTCGCGATAGTGCTTTTTCAGTGCAGAACAGACGATCAGCGACACTTTATTGGTGCGCTGCATGGCAAACGCGGCGTCGTTAAGCGCCTGTAACCACGGTTTGCGATCGTCGTCATTCAGCGGTTCGCCAGACGCCATTTTTTCGATATTGCAGCGCGGATGGAGGAAATCGCCATCAAGAAACGCGGCATGAAGTTGATGCGCCACTTCACTGGCGACTGCAGATTTGCCGCTGCCCGATACGCCCATCAAGACGTAAATGTGGTGATCATGGTTAGTCGTGCTCAAAGTGGTGCCCCCACAATACAAGAATCAGAAAATGTTACGGGTAACTGTTATCGGTAACATTGTCCAGCCGGACAAAAACAGAAGCAATATCCATCCGTGCCTTAAGTGTATAAGTGTGAGCTACTTCAAATTTGTGAGCTTAAATAGATCCGCCTGGTGACAAGGTGAAACCTAAATCTAACATTTTCGGTGTCACAGATTCGCCACGAATACGCGCCAGCAGGCGCTCAGCGCCAATGCTGCCCATCCGCTCACGCGGCGTCAGCACGCTCGCCAGCCGTGGCTCCATCACCTGACCAATGTCATGACCGTGGAAACCGGCAATCGCCATATCGTCAGGAACTTTCAGCCCCAGACGCTGACATTCAAACGCCGCGCCGACCGCCAGGTCATCATTAGTACAAAATACGCCATCCAACTGCGGATATTCCCGCCGCGCCTGGCGAATCAGTTCAATACCGGAAGAGTAAGAAGAAGATTGCTCGACCATCACGCTATACGGCACCAGGCCTGCATCCAGCATCGCCTGCTCATATCCCTTCTGTTTGATGATAGTACGTTCGTCGAGGCGTGCGCCGAGATAGGCAATGTGACGATGCCCGCGAGCAATAATGGCGGTGGTCATCTGGCGTGCCGCTTCAAAGTTATCAAAACCGACGGCGATATCGAGGCACGGCGACTTACTGTCCATCAGCTCCACCACCGGAATACCCGCTACTTCAATCATCTTTAAGGTGCGGGGCGTGTGGGTACGTTCGGTGAGAATAAGTCCGTCGATATTCCAGGAAAGCATTGATTCGAGGCGTTCTTGCTCCATTTCCGGTTTATAACCGTAGTGCGCCAGCATCGTCTGATAACCGTGTGCGTCCGTGACGCTTTCGATACCGCGTAATACTTCAGCGAAAACCTGGTTGGTGAGTGAAGGTAACAGGACGCCAATCGCCCGGCTGGTGGCATTAGAGAGGATATCGGGCGCGCGATTGGGAATATAACCCAGTTCATCAAGAGCGGCGGCAATCTTGCCACGTAGAGCGACGGAAACCTGCTCCGGGTTGCGTAAAAAACGGCTGACCGTCATTTTGGTCACGCCAACACGGTCAGCCACATCCTGAAGTACGGGTCTTTTCTTTTTCATCGTCCTGAAGGTACAAAAGAGATAGATTCTCTTAGTTTAACACGGACGCATCAGAACCTTCCCGGAGAAAACAGTGCTTGTTTACAATAATTAGATATACACTAAATCAATTGCATCGCATTGTGCTAAAGACGCGACGAAACCCCGGTCGCGTACATTAGCACGCGACCGGGGCGAGCGATGAAGCCCACAAAAAGGCAGGCTTCAAAAATGCCGTTAAGTTTTAAACCGGCGGCAGATCGAACAGTAACGCTTCGCTGTCGCTGTCAGCGTGGATGGAGATTGCCTGCTCATCCCAGATTGCCAGACCATCGCTGGTCGAGGCTTTCACGCCGTTAATGGTAACATTGCCTTTCACTACCTGAATCCAGACGCGGCGTTCAGCGGCAATCTGATGAATCGACTGCTCATCTTTTACCAGCGCCCAGCGGTACAGTTCCATATCCTGATACACTTTCAATGAACCATCACGCGCATCCGGCGAGAGCACCAGTTGTTTGCCCTGTACGGCATCAAAGCGACGCTGTTCATAACGCGGCGTAATACCGTTTTCTTCTGGCATGATCCAGATCTGATACAGGTGCAGACGCTCGGTGCTGCTTGGGTTGTACTCTGAGTGACGAATACCCGTACCCGCACTCATAATCTGGAACTCGCCCGCCGGAACCTGCTCTTTATTGCCCATGCTGTCCTGGTGCTCAACAGTACCTTCCAGCACGTAGGTCAAAATTTCCATATCTTTATGCGGGTGAGTGCCGAAGCCCTGCCCTGCTTCAATCACGTCGTCGTTAATCACGCGCAGCGCGGAGAAGCCCATAAAGTTCGGGTCGTAATAGTTGGCAAAAGAGAAAGTATGCCAGGAGTCCAGCCAGCCATGATTTGCATAACCACGTTCATTTGCTTTGCGTAAGTAGATCATTTGTATTCGCCCCCTGAATGATTTCGATGGGCTTAGTGTGGACCCGATCCGCCTGGGATGATAGAGGGTGAAAATTGACCCCTCTGTTCAAAAAAATTGAACTATTCGAGAGGTCCATCAAACTTACTTCGCAAGAGTCACTGTGGAGGGAGAGGCTTGCTCAAAACCGCGTTCAAGGATTTCCAGATTGGTAAGAACTTCAGATTCCTTGACGTAATTTGGTGCACCGTTGGTGATGGTTTGATACAACGCATCATAAACGCGCCCATAATCGCCCATCTCTGGCTTCATCTCTTCTCTGACCGTAACGCCCTCGTCATTGACATACTCCAGCACACCGACCGAATCATCCGCTGCGAATCCCGGCTCGCCCGGCATAATATTAGCCTTCAGGCTGGTTTCCTGCTGGTCGATACCGTATTTAATAAACGAACCTTTCTTACCGTGAACGATAAATTTCGGATAATCGATTTTCACCAGATGGCTGGTTTTGACGATGGCTTTTAGATCGCCATAAAACAGCTGCACTTCGAAGGTGTCGTCAGGATTGGCTTTATTACGCAGGCTGCGGATGTCATAAGCGACGTGATCCGGGCGACCGAACAGCGAGATAATCTGGTCCATCGTATGCACACCAAGGCCATAGAACGCGCCATCCTGCGGCAGCCCGGGTTTGGTTTCTGCCACCGGGCGGTAATAGTCAAAATGGCTTTCCACTTCGACAATCTCTCCCAGCTTGCCGCTTTCAATCGCTTTTTTCGCCATCAGAAAACAGGAGTCAAAGCGACGATTCTGATACGGCGTAACGGTCAGCCCTTTGCTTTTCGCCAGCGCAAACAGCTCTTTCGCCTGCGCAAGTGTCGGGGTGAACGGTTTTTCGACCAGCACATTTTTCCCGGCTTCCAGCGCGCGTTTCGCGTACTCGAAGTGGCTGTCCGCATGAGTGCAGACGACAATCAACTTAACGTCGGGATCGTTTAGCACTTCGTCGAGATCGCTGGTGAAATGAATATGGGAATAAATGGGAGCCTGTTCTTCCGGCTTCGCATGGCGGCGAAAAATATGCGCGACATGCCAGCTATCCTTGCGGTTAAGTACATACGGCAGATGGTAACGGGTGGTGCTTTTGCCGAAGCCAATAAAGGCGCAGTTGATGACCATGATTTCGTCCTTTTTAAGGTGGTTATTTACACCTTAGCGCAAAGCGGACGCGGTTCCTACAGGAGTGCGCATAACAAACACAAGCACTTCCCGTGGATAAATTGAGAACGAAAGGTCAAAAAAAAAAGCCAGCACCCGGCTGGCTAAGTAATACTGGAAGCAATGTGAGCAATGTCGTGCTTTCAGGTTCTCCGCGAGGGTCTTCCTGATCGCGAGACAATAATAATCATTCTCATTCGCACTTGTCCAACACTTTTTGCAAAAAAATGCATTTGACTCGCATTTGAAAGTCAATGATGTTGAAAGGGACATTTACCCCAAAGAGGACAAAGGAATGAGTGAGATAGTAATACGCCACGCAGAAACACGGGATTACGAGGCCATCAGGCAGATTCACGCCCAGCCGGAGGTGTATTACAACACGCTACAACTACCTCATCCTTCGGAAGGCTGGTGGCCAGAAAGATTGAAAGATCGCCAGGGATTTAAACAACTGGTTGCCTGCATTGATAGTATCGTGGTGGGTCATCTTTTCGTGGAAGCTTATCAAGGCCCACGTCGCAGTCATGTTGCAACTTTTGGTATCTGTGTTGACTCCCGCTGGCACAACCGTGGCATCGCCAGCGCCCTGATCCGCGAATTGATTGAAATGTGCGACAACTGGTTACGGATAGATCGTATTGAGTTGACGGTGTTTGCGGATAACGCCCCAGCAATCGCAGTCTATAAAAAATTCGGATTTCTCATAGAAGGTACCGGCAAAAATTACGCTTTTCGTAATGGCGAATATGTCGATGCGTATTATATGGCGCGGGTGAAATAGAGAATTTGTAATCTAAAAGCCCTCACCTACCTGGAGAGGGCTTAAGATATTAATACCCCGCCGTTAAATCATCTACCGAACGTGGGTCGGAAGCGCCATACAATTCGCCGTCCGGCCCAACCATAATGCTTTGTGTACTGCCCATCGCCTCTTTTAGCGCCACTTTCTGACCTTTTGCTTCCAGCAGCTTGAGCGTATCCGGACTAAATCCTTTCTCAACACGCAGCTCGTCCGGCAACCACTGATGGTGGAAACGCGGCGCATTGGTCGCTTCGGCGACATTCATGCCATAATCGATGCTGTTCACCACCATTTGCAGCACAGTGGTGATAATTCGGCTTCCGCCAGGACTACCGGTCACCAGCCAGGTTTTTCCGTCTTTCACCACAATGGTTGGTGACATTGATGACAGCGGACGTTTATTCGGCCCGACAGCGTTAGCATCGCCGCCCACCAGCCCGTAAACGTTCGGTACGCCCGGTTTGGCGGAGAAATCATCCATCTGATTATTAAGCAGAATACCGCTCTCACCCGCGACAATACCCGTACCGAAGGTGGTGTTCAGCGTATAGGTCACCGCCACGGCGTTACCGTCTTTATCCACCACTGAGTAATGGGTAGTTTGATTACTCTCATAAGGCGCAAGCTTGCCAGGACGAATTTCGCTGGATGGCTTCGCTTTATTGATATCGATTTGATCGGCAATAGATTTGGCATAGGCTTTATTGGTCAGCGCCTGCCACGGTACTTTGACAAAATCCGGGTCGCCAAGATATTCCGAGCGATCGGCGTAGGCATGTTTCTCCGCTTCTGCCATGATTTGCATCGCGTCGGCGCTGCCAAAGCCGTATTTCTGCATATCGAAGTTTTCCAGAATATTGAGGATCTGTACGATATGGATCCCGCCGGAGGATGGCGGTGGCATGGAGTAAACCTGATACCCGCGATAATCGCCACTTATTGGTGTACGTTCGACCGCTTTATAGGCCGCTAAATCTTCTTTAGTGATCAAGCCACCGTTTTTCTGCATCTCCAGGGCGATCTGTTCCGCTATCGTGCCTTTGTAGAATTCATCCGGGCCGTTTTCGGCAATCATCTCCAGGCTCTTTGCCAGATTCGTCTGTACCAGCTTGTCGCCCTTTTTCAGCGGTTCGCCCTCTTTCCAGAAGATAGCTTTGCTGTTTTCGTGATTTGGTAGCACTTCACTGCCGTAGGTTTTGAGATCGTCTGCCAGCGCATCGTTAACGATAAAACCATCGCGTGCCAGTTTAAACGCAGGCTGCACAACTTTGTTCAGCGGCATGGTGCCGTATTTCTCCAGCGCCAACGAGAAGCCCGCTACCGTACCGGGTGTGCCAGAAGCAAGATGCGAAGTGAGAGATTTTTTGCTGTCCGGGTTGCCCTGATCATCAAGGAACATATCGCGGGTCGCTTTGGCGGGTGCCATTTCGCGGAAATCGATGGCGGTGGTATTGCCATCTTTAGTGCGGATCAGCATAAAACCGCCGCCGCCCAGATTCCCTGCCTGCGGATGCGTTACCGCCAGCGCGTAGCCCACTGCCACGGCAGCATCAACGGCATTCCCGCCCTGCTTAAGGATATCTACCCCCACCTGAGTGGCAGTGGCGTCCACAGATGCTACCATCCCCTGCTTCGCGCGTACCGGATGGAAGACATCCTCCTCCACGCCATACGAGACTGGCGGTGGCGCAGGTGGCGCGGCGACAGCACTAAAACAACTTCCTGTGAGCAGAGCAGCAATAGCCACCCGGCGTAAAAACGTCGGTTTTATCATCGTTATACTCCAGAGATTAAGGGGCAACCCCAGCTAAGCCTGGTATATAACTCTGAATTAATCCTGATGATTGCAGGAAAGGAGTAAACTTAAAGAATATCTTCAGAGGAGGATACGCGATGAAACGACTTCTGCTTTTGACGGCACTCCTGCCGTTTGTCGGCTTTGCACAGCCCATTAATACTCTGAATAACCCCAACCAGCCGGGATATCAGATCCCCAGCCAGCAGCGGATGCAAACTCAAATGCAAATGCAGCAAATCCAGCAAAAAGGGATGCTGAATCAGCAACTGAAAACGCAAACGCAATTACAACAGCAGCATTTAGAAAATCAGCTTAATAGCAACTCTCAGCGGGTATTGCAGTCACAGCCGGGGGAGCTAAATCCCGCCCGACAGCAAATGCTGCCCAACACCAACGGCGGGATGTTAAACAGCAACCGTAATCCGGATAGTTCGTTGAATCAGCAGCATATGTTGCCGGAGAGGAGAAACGGCGACATGCTGAATCAGCCCAGCACGCCGCAGCCTGATATTCCGTTGAAAACTATTGGGCCGTAAAGTTCGGGCCAATCACATCAATCGCATCGGTACAGATGCAATCCACGCCCCAGCGCAGCAACTCTGCCGCGCGCTGGGGTTTGTTGACGGTATAAACCAGAATCCGTAATCCAGCGTCTTTCAACTGCATCACTCGCGCTTTATCGAGCAACTTATGATTGAGATGAATAGAGACGCAGTCCAGCCTCGTGGTCAGTTCGCGCCAGTCGTCGCGCCACTCATCCAGCAACAAACCGCGCGGCAGTTCCGGTGCAGCCTGGTGCGCGGCTTCTAAAGCATCAATCTCAAACGATGACAGCAGCGGCGGCGTCATACCAGCCCACAGTTCGCTCGCCGCCAGCGATACCATTTTACCCGTTAATGGACCAGTGCCAGTGGTGGGTTTGATTTCAATATTTGCCATCATCCCATGTTCACGGCAGCGTTCCGCCACCTGCGAAAGCAACGGCAGCGGCTCACCTTTAAACGCTTTGCTGTACCAACTGCCCGCATCCACGCGCAGTAAATCCTGCCAGTTCAGTTCGCCCGCGACGCCCCAGCCGTTGCTGGTGCGTTCGAGATTATCGTCATGCAGCAGGAAGATCTCACCATCTTTCGATAACTTCGCATCAAATTCGATCATCTTATGACCGTATTTTGCCCCAACGTCGATTGCCGCCAGGGTGTTTTCCGGGGCCAGCTTACCGCCGCCACGGTGGGCGACAATGCGGGGATAAGGCCAGTTACTCATACTCGTTGTCCTGTTTCACCATCAAAAAGATGCAGCTGATTTTCCGGCAGATGCAGCCACAGCGTGCTGCCTGTCGTCGGGCGCTCCTGATGCGCCAGTCGCACCACCAGCTTCTGTTCGCCCCAGCGTCCGTGCGCCAGGTTATCTGCGCCGAGGATCTCCAGCGTGTCCATCACTAGCGGTATGCCGCCTTCTGCCTGCGAGCTTAACGCAATATGTTCCGGGCGAATGCCAAGAGTCATTTTACGCCCGGCATACTGACGGTAGCCACCGTTTAGCGGTAGCGCGATACCGCCATCCAGTTCGAAATGCGTGCCTTCGTTATTCACGCGGCCTGTCAGCAGGTTCATCGCCGGACTGCCGATAAAACTCGCCACAAACAGAGTGGCGGGCTTTTCGTAGACTTCAACTGGCGTGCCAATCTGTTCGGCAACGCCGCCGTTCATCACCATTACCCGCTGAGCGAGCGTCATCGCCTCAACCTGATCGTGAGTAACGTAGAGTGAAGTCGTTTTCAGGCGACGGTGCAGTTGTTGCAGCTCAAGGCGCATCTGAACGCGCAGCTTGGCATCGAGGTTAGAGAGCGGCTCATCAAACAGGAACACCGCCGGATCGCGCACAATCGCACGGCCCATCGCTACACGCTGACGCTGACCGCCAGAAAGCTCACGCGGACGACGCTTGAGCAGGCCATCCAGCTCCAGAATACGCGCCGCTTCTTTAACACGTTCGGCAATTTGTTGCTTGCCCATGCCGCGAATTTTCAGCCCCCACGCCATGTTTTCTTCGACACTCATATGCGGATAAAGCGCGTAGTTCTGGAACACCATCGCAATCCCGCGATCTTTCGGCTCCATTTCGGTCACGCGTTGGTCGTTAATCCAGATATCGCCTTCGGTGACCCGCTCCAGCCCGGCAACCATGCGCAGCAGCGTGGATTTCCCGCAGCCAGACGGCCCGACCATCACGATAAATTCGCCATCCGCCACATCAAGGGTCAGCGGTTTAATAACCTGGGTTTTGCCATCCCAGCTTTTGGTTACTGCCTGTAATTTCAGTCCTGCCATCTTATTTCTCACTATCGACCAGGCCGCGCACGAAGGCACGCTGCATCACTAAAACAATCACCACCGGAGGGATAAGCGTTAACAACATCGCCGCCATCACCGAATTCCATTCCGTGGTGCCTTCGCCTGTAGCGATCATCCCTTTGATTCCTGCCACGGTGGTGCCGAGATCAACATCGGTAATAATCAACAACGGCCACAAATACTGGTTCCAGCCGTAAATAAAAGTGATCACAAACAGCGCCGCCAGATTGGTTTTCGACAGCGGAAAAACGATGTCGCAAAAGAAACGCATTGGTGACGCACCGTCGATACGCGCCGCTTCCACCAGCTCATCCGGCAGCGTCATAAAGAACTGGCGGAACAAGAAAGTAGCGGTCGCAGAGGCCATCAGCGGCAGCGTTAAACCAGCGTAGCTGTCGAGCATGTTCAGGTTGGCGATGACTTCTACTGTCGGGAAGATACGCACTTCAACCGGCAGCATAAGGGTGATAAAAATCATCCAGAAGAAGAGGTTACGCAGCGGAAAACGAAACCAGACAATGGCAAATGCCGAGAGCATCGAGACGGTAATTTTGCCGAGCGTAATGCTGAACGCCATCACGAAGCTGTTAAGCAACATCCGCCAGAACGGCGCGCTATTTGTGCCTACCCCGTTCACCCAGATGTTGTGGATATTTTCCAGCAGATGCGTGCCGGGGATGAGCGTCATCGGCGCGGCGTAGACGGCCTGTTTATCCAGCGTCGCCGCGACAAACGCCACGTACAGCGGGAAGAGGATCACCGCGATCCCGAGGATCAGCATGGTATGGCTGAATATTGTCAGCCACGGACGGTTCTCAATCATTGGTAACGCACCTTGCTTTCAACATAGCGGAACTGCACCACCGTCAGCACGATGACGAGGAACATCAACACCACCGACTGCGCGGCAGATGAAGCCAAATCCAGCCCGGTAAAGCCTTCGCGGTAGATCTTATAAATCAGCGTCGTGGTAGCCTGTACTGGTCCGCCGGACGTGGCGGCGTCGATCACCGGGAAGGTATCGAAGAAGGCGTACACCAGGTTCACCACCAGCAGGAAGAAACTCACCGGCGCAATCAGCGGCAGCGCAATCTTAAAGAAGCGGCGAATCGGGCCTGCACCGTCGATGGCTGCGGCTTCAATCAACGAACGGGGAATGGATTGCAGCGCGGCATAGAAGAACAGAAAGTTGTAGCTGATTTGCTTCCATACTGAGGCAAACACCACCAGGAACATTGCCTGACCGCTGTTTTGCGCATGGTTCCAGTCGTAGCCGAACTCAGCGAGAAAATGAGTGATCAGCCCGCGACCAGGGTTAAACAGGAAGATCCACAATACGGCGGCAACGGCGGGAGCCACGGCATACGGCAGCAGCATTAAGGTTTGATAGAAACGGCTGCCGCGCACGATGTACTCCACCAGCGCCGCGAAGAACAGCGACACCAGCAAACCGCTGACGGTGACAAAGGTGCTGAATTTTATCGTCGTCCAGAAGGAGTCGAGATAGTAGCTGTCATGAAACAGCGTGACGAAGTTATCCAGGCCGACAAACTGGCTGGAAAAGCCAAACGGATCGACGCTTTGTAGCGAGTACCACAACGCTTCGCCCGCAGGCCAGATAAAAAAGATAACGGTGATGATAAGCTGCGGCGCGACCAGCAAATAAGGCAGCCAGCGCGAGCGGAACACCGGACGGGATGATGACATTACGGTTAATTCCTGAACTGTGCCGGATGCGCTTCGCTTATCCGGCCTACACGCGATGCCAGGTCAGATAAGCGAAACGCATCCGACATTACACTGATTAAGACTTCGTAGACTGCTCAAAGCGGCGCAGTAACTGGTTCCCACGCTCAACGGCGGTATCCAGCGCCTGCTGTGGTGTCTTCTTACCGGTCCACACGCTCTCCAGCTCTTCATCCACAATCACGCGGATCTGCGGCATGTTGCCCAGACGCAGCCCTTTGGTGAACGGTAACGGCGGCTTGTTCAGCATCTGACGCGTCGCGGTATCCGCACCTGGGTTTTTCTCATAAAAGCCCTGCTCACGGGTCAGGTCATACGCCGCTTTGGTAATTGGCAGATAACCGGTTTTCTGATGCCACTCGGCAGCGTTTTCTGGCTTCGTGAGGAAGTCGAGGAACTTCGCCACGCCGGTATACGTTTCTTTATCTTTGCCCTGCATCACCCACAGGCTGGCTCCGCCGATAATGGCGTTTTGTGGTGCATCTTTCGCATCGGCGTCGTAAGGCATCATGCCTACGCCGTAGTTAAATTTGGCGTACTCGCGAATGTTGGCAAGAGAACCCGAAGAGGCGGTCGTCATCGCGCAATCACCGTTATAGAACTTCTCGGTAGATTCATCCTTACGCCCTACGTAACTGAAATCGCCCTTCTTGTTCATCTCTTCGAGCATGGCGATGTGTTTCACCTGCTCCGGCTTGTTGAACTCAAGCACCGCGTCCGTGCCGTCAAAGCCGTTGTTTTTGCTGGCAAACGGCAGACCGTTCCAGGCGCTAAAGTTTTCCAGTTGGATCCAGCCCTGCCAGCCGCTGGCGTAGCCGCACTTCATGCCGGAGGCTTTCAGTTTTGCGGCATAGTCCGCCAGATCCTGCCAGGTTTTCGGCGGCTGTTCCGGGTCTAACCCCGCTTTCTTGAAGGCGTCTTTGTTGTAATAGAGAACGGGAGTCGAGCTGTTGAACGGCTGGGAGAGTAAGTGGCCGGTTTTGCTGTCGGAGTAGTAACCTGAAACCGTCGGCACAAACTGCGACTCATCGAATTGAATCCCCGCCTCTTTAAACACGTCATACACCGGTTTAATGGCTTTCGACGCCATCATGGTGGCGGTGCCAACTTCATAAACCTGCAAAATAGCAGGCGCGTTGCCGGTACGAAATGCGGCAATCCCCGCACTTAAATTCTGTTCGTAGTTGCCTTTATAGGTCGGTACAATTTTGTAATCCGGGTTTTCGGCGTTAAAACGTTGGGCCAGAGAATCCACCTCTTTACCCAGTTCCCCTTCCATAGAATGCCAGAACGGAATGGTCGTCACTGCCTGTGCATTCCCCATTAACGCCAGTCCGAGCGCCAGTGCTGAAGCTGTATAATGTAACGGTTTCATCGTTTATCTCTCTTGTTGTACCGAATGCGCGAATTCACGCGTTTTATGCTCGCGGGGTAACATGACATGCTCGAATTACAGAAAAATAACTTTTTTGTTACATTTTTAAGATAGTAAGGTGTCAGAAAGATGACAAGGCGGTGACGGCGCGGGTGAGGGAAAATGGGAGATGGGGCACGGATAAGCGGGAAAAATAGAAGGTCTGAATCAAACTCTACAGATTGCTCATCGTTTCATGCCGGATGCGGCGTAAACGCCTTATCCGGCCTACAAGATCGTGCAAATTCAATATATTGCAACTCACCCAGTAGGCCTGATAAGCGCAGCGCATCAGGCAATTTTACATTTGTAACCTGTCTCAAAGGAGTCTTTTGACTCCTTATCAATCAACGTGTTATTACCCACCTAAATACGCACTTCTCACCGCTTCGTTTGCCAGCAGCGCATCGCCGGTATCGGAGAGCACCACATGACCGTTTTCCAGCACGTAGCCGCGATCAGCGAGCTTCAGCGCCTGGTTGGCGTTCTGCTCGACGAGGAAGATGGTCATCCCCTGCTCGCGCAGTTGTTCGATGGTGTCGAAAATTTGCTGGATGATAATCGGTGCCAGCCCGAGCGATGGCTCATCAAGCAGTAGCAAACGCGGGTTGCTCATCAGCGCGCGACCAATCGCCAGCATCTGCTGCTCACCGCCGGACATGGTGCCTGCCCGCTGAACACGGCGCTCATGCAGACGTGGAAACAGTTCATAGACCCACTTTATGCGCTCCTGGAACTGGTCGCGTTCAGCAAAAAAGCCGCCCATCGCCAGATTCTCTTCCACCGTCATGCGTGAGAAGACGCGACGTCCTTCCGGGACAATCGCCACCGCTTCGCGCATGATTTTCGCCGTCTGCCAGTCGGTAATGTCTTTATCATCAAACACAATTCGCCCGCTGGTGGCACGCGGGTCGCCGCATAACGTGCCGAGCAAGGTGGTTTTTCCCGCACCATTCGCGCCAATCAGCGTGACAATTTCGCCCTGATTGATATGCAGGCTCACCTCATGCAGCGCCTGGATTTTGCCGTAGTGGGCGCTGACTTTGTCAAAGGACAACATGACTTTTTCCATCTTATGCCTCACCTAAATAGGCACGGATCACGTCCGGGTTATTACGGATTTGCTCAGGCGTACCGTTTGCCAGTGGCGTCCCCTGATTGACCACGTAAATTCTGTCTGAAATCCCCATCACCAGTTTCATATCGTGTTCAATCAACAAGATAGTGGTGTTGTGATGGTTACGCAGTTCGGCAATCAGCTCATCCAGCTCTTTCGTCTCTTTCGGGTTAAGACCTGCTGCCGGTTCGTCGAGCATTAAAATCTCCGGCTGCGTCACCATACAGCGGGCAATCTCCAGACGGCGCTGGTCACCATAGGCCAGGTTACTCGCCTGACGGTTGGCATGTTCCAACAAACCAATGCGCTCAAGCCAGGTAGCGGCGCGGTCGAGCGCTTCACTTTGGGCGCGACGGAAGGATGGCGTTTTCAACAGGCCAGAGAACAGCCCGGTTTTCAGTTGCTGATGCTGCGCCACCAGCAGGTTTTCAATCACCGTCATTTCACGGAACAGACGCACATGCTGGAAAGTGCGCACCACGCCCATGCGGGCGATTTGCTGCCCCGGTAAACCTTCCAGATGCTGATCGCGCAGTAAAATGGTGCCACCGGTGGGTTTGTAGAAACCGGTCAGGCAGTTAAAAACCGTGGTTTTTCCGGCACCGTTAGGGCCGATTAACGAGACGATCTCCTGCGGGTACAGTTCAAGATTGACGTTATTCACCGCCAGCAGGCCGCCGAAGCGCATCATCAGGCCGTTAACAGATAATAATGGCTGACTCATGCCTGCTCTCCTTTCGCTGCGCCGTTTTTCAGCTTGAGTTGCGGGCGCGTCATGGGCAGCAAGCCCTGCGGACGCCAGATCATCATCAGCACCATCAAACCACCGAGCATTAACATGCTGTATTCGTTGAAATCACGCATCAACTCTCGCGACACCACCAGCAAAATTGCCGCCAGAATCACCGCAAATTGCGAGCCCATACCACCGAGCACCACTATCGCCAGCACAAACGCCGATTCGGCAAAGGTGAAGGATTCCGGGCTGACAAATCCCTGACGTGCCGCGAACAGCGTTCCGGCAAAACCCGCAAACGCGGCACTGATGGTAAAAGCGGTCAGCTTGATACGACGCGGACTTAAGCCCAGCGAACGACAGGCGATTTCATCTTCACGCAACGCTTCCCAGGCGCGGCCCAGCGGCATCCGCAGTAAGCGATTAATGACAAACAGGCTTAGTACCACCAGCAGTAACGCCACCAGGTAGAGGAAGATGACGCGATCGGACGGGTCGTATTTCAGGCCAAAGAAATTGCTGAACGTATCCCAGCCGCCTTCGCGGGCGGTGCGGCTGAACTCGAGTCCGAAGAGTGTCGGTTTCGGGATCTGACTAATTCCGTTCGGACCGCCGGTGATTTCCGTGTTATTGAGCAGCAATATGCGCACAATCTCGCCGAAACCGAGGGTAACGATCGCCAGATAGTCGCCACGTAAACGCAACACCGGGAAGCCGAGCAGGAAGCCCGCTGCCGCCGCCATCAACCCGGCAATCGGCAAACAGGTCCAGAAGCCCAGACCGTAATAGTGATTGAGCAAGGCAAAGGTGTAAGCGCCGATGGCGTAAAAACCACCGTAACCCAGTACCAGTAAGCCAGACAGCCCCACCACCACGTTCAGCCCGAGGCCGAGGATAATGTAGATCATAGTCAGGGTGGCGATATCCACCGTCCCGCGCGACACCATAAACGGCCACGCCACCGCAAGCACCAACAGTGCGACGAGGAACAGCTTTTGCTTCACCGTGGAGCCATCAATCGCGGGCAGAATAAACTTCGGCCCGGAAACGCTTTTCAATCCTTTCTGAAACGCAGGTCGCACAAGCTGGAAGAAAAAGACCACCGCAGTGCCAATAAACACCCACTGCCATCGGATGTCTGAAGCCGTATCGACCACCAGTTTGGTGCCGTCCAGCTCCAGTTGCACACCCATAAAGACGCCCGCGAGAACAAAGAACATGGCTGCAGAGAGCAGCGCCATTGCAATATGCATCGGTTTCATACTTTCTCTACCTCCGGGCGACCCAGAATACCGGTCGGCATCACCAGCAGTACCAGAATCAGCAGGGCAAATGAAACCACATCCTTATATTCCGTACTCAGATAGGCAGAAGAGAGCGCTTCCGCAATCCCCAGGATCAGGCCGCCAATCATCGCTCCCGGAATACTGCCAATCCCACCGAGCACCGCAGCAGTAAAGGCTTTCATCCCGGCCATAAAGCCGATGTAGGGGTTAATTACGCCATAGAACTGACCGAGCAGCACACCTGCCACCGCCGCCATCGCCGCGCCAATCACAAAGGTCAGCGCAATCACCCGGTCAGTGTTGATGCCAAGCAGGCTCGCCATTTTCAGGTCTTCCGCGCAGGCACGACAGGCGCGCCCCATGCGGGAATAGCGGATGAAAATTGTCAGCGCCAGCATGGCAAGGAAGGTAACAATCCAGATCACCGCCTGCATGGTGGTAATAGAGGCAGAGAAGTTTTCACTATGGCCCACAACCCACTGACCGTTAAACAGGCTGGGTAGCGCCACGTCGCGCGAACCTTCGGTCAGGCTGACGTAGTTTTGCAGGAAGATGGACATGCCGATTGCCGAGATGAGCGCAATCAGGCGCTTAGAGTTACGCACCGGGCGGTAAGCCACACGTTCGATACTCCAGCCATAGGCGCTGGCAATGACGATTGCGCCGACGAATCCCGCCGCCACCAGCAGCCAGCCGGTATCAATGCCCAGCATCATCAGTGCGGCGATGATCATAAAAGAGACGTAGCTGCCGATCATATAAACCTCGCCGTGGGCGAAGTTGATCATGCCGATAATGCCGTAAACCATGGTGTAGCCGATGGCTATCAGCGCGTAGGTACTGCCCAGCGTGACGCCGTTAAACATCTGCTGCAAGAAATACAAAAACTGCTCAGACATAAGGTAACCTTTCTAAAACCGCCCGCATTTCACGGGCGGTGGGATGATCACTTGGCTGCCGTCGATGAACCGTCGGCGTGCCACTGGAAGACACCAAAATCAAATCCCTTAAGATCGCCTTTTTCATCCCAGTTCAGCGGCCCAATCACGGTGTTTGCACCGTTAGCTTTTAAATCTTTCACCAGCGCCAGCGGCTCATCGCTGCCGGTACGCTCAAGGGCAGTCGCCAGAGATTGCACCGCCGCGTAGGTGATCCAGACATATGGCCCGGACGGATCTTTCTTGTCTGCTTTCAGCGCATCAACGATGCCTTTGTTTGCCGGGTCCTGGTCATAGCGTTTTGGCATAGTGACCAACATACCTTCGGCGGCATCACCAGCAATGTTCGACAGCGACGCATTACCCACCCCTTCCGGCCCCATAAACTGAGTTTTCAGGCCAACGGAACGGGCCTGGCGCAGCATCTGCCCCATTTCCGGGTAGTAACCTCCGTAGTAAACGAAGTCGATGTTTTCTTTTTTCAGGCGGGCGATCAGCGCGGAGAAATCTTTCTCACCAGCGGTAATACCGTCGAAGAAGACGACGTTGGCATTGGCTGCTTTCAATCCGTCCTGCACCGAACGCGCCAGCCCTTCGCCATACTGTTGTTTGTCGTGAATGATGGCGATGCGCTGGGGCTTCACCGTCTCAAGAATGTATTTTGCCGCTGTTGGCCCCTGGGAAGAGTCCAGCCCGGCAGTACGCATGATGTGTTGATAACCGCGTTGAGTCAGCTCCGGGTTGGTCGCCCCCGGCGAGATCATCAAAATACCTTCATCTTCGTAGATATCTGATGCAGGTTGGGTAGAAGAAGAACACAGATGACCAATAACGTATTTAATGCCGTCGTTAACGATTTTGTTGGCGACCGCAACGGCTTGTTTCGGGTCGCAGGCGTCGTCATATTCCACGCCCACCAGCTTATCGCCTTTAATTCCCCCTTTGGCATTAATGTCTTTAATCGCCTGACGCGCGCCGTTAAATTCCATATCGCCCCACTGGGCAATCGGACCGGACATCGCGCCGACAACGGCAACTTTAATATCGTCGGCCATAGCGGTGTGTGAAATTGTCAGTGCAATCATCCCTGCGATGATAGTTTTCGCATTCCGTTTCATAGTCAAAAATCCCCATTCGTGATGTTGTGTTGCTTTGTTTTTATGTGTTAACAAATCAGACTGTACTTTTTTTATACTGCACTGTTTTTGCCTGTCTGATTAAGGGGTTAGCGCAGTATTTTGTGATAATAGCGATTAAAATCCCTATTTTTCAGTCGATTAAGAACAGATAATATTCTGAATTTATTGATAGATAAACAGAAAAAAGCGCCGTTGTCAGCATAAAATAACGGTACAAAGGGCGGAATAATTCACTACCATTCAGGGGATTATGCTGGACATTTTTCATTCTCTAATGTTTTTAATTTGTAATTATTGCTGTTAAAAAATTAATCACCTGCCAAAAGAAATAAAAAAGAGAAAGCCTCCGATTAAATTATTTCGCTACACTGGTTCCACTTTTGTGATTTACACGGGTTCCCCATGAAGCTGACCATCATTCGATTAGAACACTTTAGCGACCAGGACCGGATTGATCTGCAAAAGATCTGGCCGGAGTACTCCCCTTCCTCTTTACAGGTTGACGATAACCACCGCATCTACGCCGCGCGTTTTAACGAGCGCCTGCTCGCGGCCGTGCGGGTAACCTTAAACGGCACCGAGGGGGCACTGGATTCCCTGCGCGTGCGGGAAGTCACCCGCCGTCGCGGTGTGGGGCAATATCTGCTGGAAGAGGTTTTGCGTAACAATCCTGGCGTTTCAGGCTGGTGGATGGCGGATGCAGGCGTGGAAGATCGCGGCGTGATGACGGCGTTTATGCAGGCGCTGGGGTTTACGGCACAACAGGGCGGCTGGGAGAAGCGTTAATCGTCAAGTTTGATTTCAAAAGTGATGACCAACGAGAAATTGCCTGATGCGCTACGCTTATCAGGCCTACAATGTGTGCTGCAATTTACTGATTTCTTTGGATCTTGTAGGCCGGATAAGGCGTTTACGCCGCATCCGGCATGAAGCATGCGTACTCGATATTAGCAATTTGGCGGCAACCCAAAGTTGCCGATTAATGATTACTTCGCATCGGTCGCCGTGCCGTTGGCGTGCCAGTCAAATACGCCGAACTCAAAGCCTTTCAGATCGCCTTTCTCATCCCAGGTCAGCGGCCCCATCACGGTATCCACGGAGTTCGCTTTCAGGTATTTGGCGATTTCAGCCGGATCGTCAGACTGATTCAGGCCCGCCTGCAAAGATTGCAGCGCGGCGTAGGTGGTCCAGACGAACGCGCCGCTTGGGTCCTGTTTTTTCGCTTTGATCGCGTCAACAATTGGTTTGTTCGCCGGAACCTGATCGTAGTTCTTCGGCTTGGTTACCAGCAACCCTTCCGCTGATTCGCCCGCAATGTTAGACAGCGAGACGTTAGCCACGCCTTCCGGCCCCATAAACTGGGTTTTCAACCCTGCCGCGCGTGCCTGACGCAGGATCTGCCCCATTTCCGGGTGGTAACCACCGTAGTAAACGAAGTCGATATTCTCTTTCTTCAAACGCGCCACCAGCGTTGAGAAATCTTTTTCCCCGGCGGTGATGCCATCAAAGAACACCACGTTAGCATTGCCTTTCTTCAGGCCGTCCTGCACCGCTCGCGCCAGACCTTCGCCGTATTGCTGTTTGTCGTGAACGATAGCAATACGCTGCGGTTTCACTTTCTCAAGAATATATTTCGCCGCCGTCGGCCCCTGGTCGGAATCCAGGCCGGTGGTGCGCAGGATCAGCTGATAGCCACGGGCGGTCAGCTCTGGTGCGGTTGCTGCTGGGGTGATCATTAAAATGCCTTCGTCTTCATAAATGTCAGACGCTGGCTGCGTTGATGAAGAGCAGAGGTGACCAATGACATATTTAATGCCGTCGTTAACGACTTTGTTCGCCACCGCAACCGCCTGTTTCGGGTCACAGGCATCGTCATATTTTACGATTTGCAGTTTATTGCCTTTGATACCACCTTTAGCATTGATATCCGCAACCGCCTGCTCTGCGCCAGTAAACTCCTGGTCACCGTACTGGGCCACCGGACCGGACATTGCGCCCACGACCGCGACTTTAATATCTTCTGCCAGAGCCATATTGCTGAATGCCAGCGCGATACATCCTGCCAGTAACGCTTTACCCTTTATATTCATCCTGAGAATCCCCATTCATCTGGTTATTACGTGTGTTGTGATGTTGTTGTTCAGCACTTTATTTCGTTTTATGCATGACTACTCGTGCTTTAGCAGCATACTCTGCTAAAACATACCCGATTTTTATGATATTGGAATAGCTATTTTGACAGTTTATTAACAATCTGCGTGGAGATTGGCGTTTTGCCGGAGGGGGTCATTGATTATTGCAGAGGCCCAAAAAATAAAAACCCCGGACTCTCATCCAGGGTTCTCTGCTTAACAGCGGTAATTACGCTTCAATAGCAGCGCGAAGTTTTTTCATCGCGTTCTTTTCCAGCTGGCGCACACGCTCAGCGGAAACACCGTAACGGTCAGCCAGTTCCTGCAACGTGGACTTGTTGTCTTCGTCCAACCAGCGTGCGCGGATAATGTCCTGGCTACGCTCATCCAGGCCCTGCATCGCGTCGGTCAGACGGTTTGCCGCCTGCTCTTCCCAGTTATCATCTTCAATGCCGTCGGCAAAGTTGGACGATTTATCCTGCAGATAGAGCACCGGAGCCATCGGCTGGCTGTCGGAATCGTCATCGGAAGACAGGTCAAAGGTCATGTCCTGTGCCGCCATACGCGATTCCATCTCACGTACGTCTTTGCTGGTTACGCCCAGTTCACGGGCCACCATTTCGACTTCATCCTGATTAAACCAGCCCAGACGCTGCTTGGTTTTACGCAGGTTGAAGAACAATTTGCGCTGCGCTTTGGTGGTCGCAACTTTGACGATACGCCAGTTGCGCAGAACGTATTCGTGGATCTCTGCTTTGATCCAGTGAACGGCGAAGGAGACCAGGCGCACACCCACTTCCGGGTTAAAACGGCGCACTGCTTTCATCAGGCCGATGTTACCTTCCTGAATCAAATCCGCCTGTGGCAGGCCATAGCCCGCATAATTACGAGCAATATGAACAACAAACCGCAGGTGAGACAGGATCAGCGTTTTTGCTGCTTCCAGATCGCCATGGTAATGCAGCTTTTCAGCCAGCGCCCGCTCCTCGTCAGCCGACAACATCGGCCACGCGTTAGCTGCCCGGATGTAGGAATCCAGGTTGCCAACTGGGGCTAAAGCTAAACTTTGCATTTTGTCAGTCATTCAAATCCTCTCAATCGATATCTTCTGGCGCTTCAGTGGTAGCAACAACTGTGCCAGAGCTTAAGAGCAACGAGGTTATCATTCACTGTTTTATCAGACCGTGATTTTATCCACAAGTTCAATGCAGCGCTGTGAATAAATTACGCACAAAATGTGACATAGAGATGAAATACCGGGAAGAGACAACGGGGTCTCTTTCCCTGCTACGGAACCCATTGCAGGGAAAGAGTATAACACGCTTTTATTATTCAGGCGTAAAGTGGCGTAAATGTTGTACCGTGGCAAGCCAGGCTGCCACCCAGCCAATCATCGAGCATACCAGCAGCAATAGCAGGCATTCATCAAAAGATAAGCCATTGATATCAAACTTCGTTCCGAAAACCTGTGCCACTTCCGCAACCGCCGAAGACAAACGCAGTACCAGAATTTCCGACAAAATTAATGACAGCAATGCGCCAGAAAATCCCAGCAATGCGCCACCGTACAGGAATGGGCGCAGGATGAAACCATCTGTCGCACCAATCAGTTTCTGTACGTTAATGGAGTCACGGCGAGCAAAGATGCTCAGACGCACACTGTTACCGATGACGAGGAACACTGCCGCCACCATCAATACGCCGATCATTGCCGAAACGCGCCCGACCAGCCCGGTCAACGCCGCCAGACGGGCAAACCAGCTGTCATCCATTCGCACTTCGTCAATGCCGTTGATCTGGGTGATACGATCGCGCAAGGTATTCAGTGACTCGGTCCCCTGAAAATCGAGTTTCGGGATTACCACCGCCACTGCCGGAAGCGGGTTTTCTTCCAGCATATCCAGCGCACCACCAAAACCAGACCAGTTACGGAACTCGCCCAGTGCGTCTTCACGAGAAAGATAGTTTACTTTCTCTACGCCTTGCTCGGCCTGCAACTGTGCCACCACACCCGCAGCGGCGTCATCATCCAGCGTTTTTTGCAAATAAACAGTGATTTGCGGTGACGGATAATACTGCGTCGCCGCCTGGTTAACGTTTTTGTACACCATATAACAGACGCTGGGCAGCGTCAGGGAGATGGCGATAACCATCACCGTTAAAAACGTGGCGAACGGTTTACTTTTCAGATCCTGCAATGCGCCGTGGAAGGCATAGCGCACCTGTTCGTTGAAAACGTTGGTTTTGCGATTTACCGGTTTTGGCGAGGATTTCGCCCGTTTTGGCGCGTTACGACCGCCGTCGCCAGAGCCGCCGACCGATTTACGGAAGCGATCCAGACGCCCGCCAAACTGCCGGATATGATTGATTGCATCGCGCTTATTCATGGCCCACGCCTCCATGCAAGTGACCATCGCTCAGGGTGAGCATGCGATAGGAACGCCGCGAAATCAGGTTGATGTCGTGCGTTGCCATCAATACGGTTACCCCAACGCGGTTAAATTCTTCAAACAGACGTAGAATTCCTTCTGACAACGCGTCGTCAAGGTTACCGGTCGGTTCATCCGCCAGCAGTACCGCGGGCTTGTTCACCACCGCGCGGGCAATGCCAACACGCTGTTGTTCACCGCCGGAAAGCTGAATAGGGAAGTTCTTCGCTTTGTCCAGTAGCCCGACTTTATCCAGCGCCGCCGATACACGACGACGAATATCGTCACCGCTGGCACCGGCGATAATCAGCGGGATCGCCACGTTATCGTAGACAGTACGGTCCATCAGTAGATGGTGATCCTGGAAAATCATGCCAATCTGGCGGCGCAGAAACGGAACTTCACGGTTTTTCAGACGCGTGATGTCATGGCCGCTAAACCAGATTTTCCCGGCGCTGGGCCGCTCAATCCCACAGATCAGCTTCAGGAGGGTACTTTTCCCTGCGCCGGAATGACCGGTCAGAAACGCCATCTCACCCGGCTGCATATGGAACGTAACGCCCTGCAGCGCCTGTCTCCCACCGAGATAAGCCTTGCTGACATGTTCAAAGCGAATCATTGTTAATCCTCTCGGGCAAAAAGTGCCTCTATAAAGTCGTCCGCCTTAAACGGACGCAAATCCTCAATACGTTCGCCGACACCAATGTAGCGGATAGGGATACCAAACTGGTCAGCCACCGAGAAAATTACCCCGCCTTTCGCCGTGCCGTCCAGTTTCGTTAGCGTGATGCCGGTTAAGCCAACGGCTTCGTGGAACAGTTTGGCCTGGCTTACTGCATTCTGCCCGGTACTGGCGTCGATAGTCAGCATAACTTCATGCGGAGCTTCAACGTCGAGTTTCTTCATCACGCGGACGATTTTCTTCAACTCTTCCATCAAGTGCGATTTGTTCTGCAGGCGTCCGGCGGTATCGGCAATCAGAACGTCGATGTTACGCGCTTTAGCGGCCTGAATGGCGTCGAAGATAACAGAAGCAGAATCCGCACCGGTATGCTGGGCAATCACCGGAATATTATTACGCTGCCCCCAGACCTGAAGCTGTTCAACCGCTGCTGCACGGAAAGTATCGCCCGCCGCCAGCATCACTGATTTACCCTGCTGCTCAAACTGACGCGCCAGCTTACCGATCGTCGTGGTTTTACCCACACCGTTGACGCCCACCATCAGGATCACGAACGGCGTTTTACCTTCAACGTTCAGCGGTTCATCGACTTTCGCCAGAATCTCACCCATCTCTTCTTTCAGTAGGCCATAGAGCGCCTCGGCATCACGAAGCTGCTTGCGGGTCGCACCTTCTGTCAGATTGGTGATAATTTTACGCGTGGTTTCCACGCCCACATCGGCGATGAGCAATTGCTCTTCCAATTCTTCAAACAGATCATCGTCGATTTTTTTACCGCGGAACAGGCTGATAAATCCGGAACCGAGGTTTTCTTTGGTTTTTAACAGGCTGCGTTTCAGGCGCGCGAAGAAACCTTCTTTGGTCGGTTTTTCCTGCTCCTGAGCGATTTCTTCCACCGGCTGCTCTTCTTCTGCCGGAGGAACCACCATCACCGCCTCTTCTGCCGCTTCGGCAGCCAGCGCCTGTGCTTCCAGCTCTTCGTCGGTGATTTCGTCTTTAGCCGCTTCTTCTTCCGCCGCTTCGACAATCTCTACGGTTTCCGCTTCGGCCTGCCACTCTTCTGGCGAAACCTCTTCGGCTTTGACGTCTTCCGGCAACGGCAGCTCTTCACGCTCGATAGCCACAGGCTCTGGCGTAACTTCAGGTTCAATGACTGACGCTGGCGTTTCTTCAACTATCGTTTCCGGCTCAGTAATAACTTCCGGTTCAGCAACAGCTTCAGGCTGCGCTTTTTCACTTTCAGCAACCTGTTCAGTAACTTCCACAACGTCGGCAGCAAAAGTTTCCGCCTCGGCTTCAGTATGCGCCTGCGGCTGCTCTTCAACGGCTTGTTCAGAAGCCTTCGCAGGCTCTTGCGCCGGAACGATTTCTTCTACAACCGGTTGTTCGTTCTGGACTTCTGTCTCTTTTTCCGGGGTCTGCTCTTTTTGACCAAAGCCCAGCCAGGAAAAAAAGCCACGTTTTTTTTCTTTCGCCATTTGCGACTACACTCCTCGCTGTTGCTTCATGGCACAGCGTTAACGCTATGTACATAGCAGCTAAAAAAATGATGAAATAGTCTATCACTTAACTTAATTCACATCACCGCCTGCAAGTATGTGTTATCTGGCGGATTGAGCAATTTATCATGAAAAAACCGAATCATTCCGGCAGCGGCCAAATCCGCATTATTGGCGGGCAGTGGCGAGGCCGTAAACTCCCGGTTCCTGATAGCCCAGGCCTACGCCCCACCACCGACCGCGTACGCGAAACGTTGTTTAACTGGCTGGCTCCGGTCATTGTTGATGCCCAATGTCTGGATTGCTTCGCCGGGAGCGGCGCGCTGGGGCTGGAAGCGTTATCGCGCTACGCTGCGGGGGCCACGTTGATTGAGATGGATCGCGCGGTTTCTCAACAGTTAATTAAGAATCTGGCGACACTAAAAGCAGGTAATGCACGCGTGGTGAACAGCAACGCGATGTCATTCCTGGCGCAAAAAGGCACACCGCATAATATCGTTTTTGTCGATCCACCGTTCCGCCGTGGCTTGTTAGAAGAGACGATAAATTTACTGGAAGATAACGGCTGGCTGGCTGACGAAGCCCTGATTTATGTCGAAAGCGAAGTCGAAAACGGGCTCCCCACCGTTCCGGCGAACTGGTCATTACATCGGGAAAAAGTGGCAGGTCAGGTGGCTTACCGCCTGTATCAACGCGAAGCACAAGGAGAAAGTGATGCTGATTAATATTGGTCGTGTGTTAATGCTCTGTGTTTGGGGATTTTTAATCCTCAACCTGGTGCATCCCTTCCCGCGTCCGCTGAATATTTTCGTTAACGTGGCGCTGATTTTCACCGTGCTGATGCATGGTATGCAGCTGGCGCTGTTGAAATCCACTTTACCGAAAGATGGCCCGCAGATGACCACCGCCGAAAAGGTGCGCATTTTCCTTTTCGGCGTATTTGAACTGCTGGTCTGGCAGAAGAAATTTAACGTTAAAAAATAACCTTATTGTTCGCCAACAAAGCTGACAAAGCGCGTTCCTTTATAGCTCAGCGTACCTTTATCGCCCACTGTCAGGGCATGGTACTGCTGGGCATCGAGGCGAAAGGTCTGTTCCATTCCTCCGCTTTGCGGTTTGAAGCTTGCCTCATAGCGCATACTGGTGCCTGCCGGAGTTACTTCCTGCTGGCGCGAACGGCGATCGTTAATCGGTTTTTCCCGCTTATTGCTCACCACCACCAACTTTTGCTGGAGCGGTGCCATATCATTATCAGCTTTTTCCCGTCGCTGTTGCATAAAACGAAACGATGCGGCGACGATAATTAAGCCAATGATAACAATAAAGAAAAGAGGTGGTTTGCTCATCTTTATCCCTCATCGGAAAATGCGGAAATAAGCATACCCTGCCAGTTATGGTGTTGTCATCCGTCCACCCTCGCCACTAAACTGGAAGCAAGACCGTAGGCATTCCGCTTACGAAAAAATAACGAATTCAAGGAACTAAGATGCTTTGGTCGTTTATCGCAGTCTGTCTTTCCGCATGGCTATCTGTGGATGCTTCGTATCGTGGGCCAACCTGGCAACGCTGGGTATTTAAACCATTAACCCTTCTTCTCCTGCTGTTGCTGGCCTGGCAAGCGCCGATGTTCGACGCCATTAGCTATCTGGTGCTGGCGGGGCTGTGCGCCTCACTGCTAGGCGATGCGCTAACCCTGTTGCCACGTCAACGTCTGATGTACGCCATCGGCGCGTTTTTCCTCTCGCACCTGCTTTACACCATCTATTTCGCCAGTCAGATGACGCTCTCTTTCTTCTGGCCTCTGCCACTGGTATTGCTGGTTCTGGGCGCGCTGTTACTGGCGATTATCTGGACGCGTCTGGAAGAGTATCGTTGGCCTATCTGCACGTTTATCGGCATGACGCTGGTGATGGTATGGCTGGCAGGTGAACTGTGGTTCTTCCGTCCAACCGCTCCGGCGCTCTCTGCGTTTGTCGGCGCTTCGTTGCTGTTTATAAGTAACTTTGTCTGGCTGGGTAGTCACTATCGCCGACGCTTCCGTGCGGACAACGCGATTGCTGCGGCCTGCTACTTTGCCGGACATTTCCTCATCGTCCGCTCGCTGTATCTCTGATAAAACTTGACTCTGGAGTCGACTCCAGAGTGTATCCTTCGGTTAATGAGAAAAAACTTAACCGGAGGATGCCATGTCGACTCCTGACAATCACGGCAAGAAAGCCCCTCAATTTGCCGCGTTCAAACCGCTGCCCACGGTTCAGAACGCCAACGACTGTTGCTGCGACGGCGCATGTTCCAGCACGCCAACGCTCTCTGAAAACGTCTCCGGCACCCGCTATAGCTGGAAAGTCAGCGGCATGGACTGCGCCGCCTGTGCGCGCAAGGTAGAAAATGCCGTGCGCCAGCTTGCAGGCGTGAATCAGGTGCAGGTGCTGTTCGCCACCGAAAAACTGGTGGTTGATGCCGACAATGACATCCGTGCACAAGTTGAATCAGCGGTGCAAAAAGCAGGCTACTCCCTGCGCGATGAACAGGCCGCCGAAGAACCGCAAGCATCACGCCTGAAAGAGAACCTGCCGCTGATTACGCTTATCGTGATGATGGCAATCAGCTGGGGGCTAGAGCAGTTTAATCATCCGTTCGGTCAACTGGCGTTTATCGCGACCACACTGTTTGGGCTGTACCCGATTGCGCGCCAGGCATTACGGCTGATCAAATCGGGCAGCTACTTCGCCATTGAAACGTTAATGAGCGTAGCCGCCATTGGCGCGCTGTTTATTGGCGCAACGGCAGAAGCCGCGATGGTATTGCTGCTGTTTTTGATTGGTGAACGACTGGAAGGCTGGGCCGCCAGCCGCGCGCGTCAGGGCGTTAGCGCGTTAATGGCGCTGAAACCAGAAACAGCCACGCGCCTGCGTAACGGTGAGCGTGAAGAGGTGGCGATTAACAGCCTGCGCCCTGGCGATGTGATTGAAGTCGCCGCAGGTGGACGTTTACCTGCCGACGGTAAACTGCTCTCGCCCTTTGCCAGTTTTGATGAAAGCGCCCTGACCGGCGAATCCATTCCGGTGGAGCGCGCGACGGGTGATAAAGTTCCTGCAGGCGCCACCAGCGTAGACCGTCTGGTAACGTTGGAAGTGCTGTCAGAACCGGGTGCCAGCGCCATTGACCGGATTCTGAAACTGATCGAAGAAGCCGAAGAGCGCCGCGCGCCCATTGAGCGGTTTATCGACCGTTTCAGCCGTATCTACACGCCCGCGATTATGGCCGTCGCCCTGCTGGTAACGCTGGTGCCGCCGCTGCTGTTTGCCGCCAGCTGGCAAGAGTGGATTTATAAAGGTCTGACGCTGCTGCTGATTGGCTGCCCGTGTGCGTTAGTTATCTCCACGCCTGCGGCGATAACCTCCGGGCTGGCGGCAGCGGCACGCCGCGGGGCGCTGATTAAAGGTGGCGCGGCGCTGGAACAGCTAGGTCGTGTTACCCAGGTGGCATTTGATAAAACCGGCACGCTGACCGTCGGCAAACCGCGCGTTACCGCGATTCATCCAGCAACGGGTATTAGCGAATCTGAACTGCTGTCGCTGGCAGCGGCGGTAGAACAAGGCGCGACGCATCCACTGGCGCAAGCCATCGTACGCGAAGCACAGGTTGCTGAACTCGCCATTCCCACCGCCGAATCACAGCGGGCGCTGGTCGGGTCTGGTATTGAAGCACTGATTAACGGCGAGCGCGTGTTGATATGCGCTGCCGGAAAACATCCGGCTGTTGCATTTGCTGGTTTAATTAACGAACTGGAAAGCGCCGGGCAAACGGTAGTACTGGTGGTGCGTAACGATGACGTGCTTGGCGTAATTGCATTGCAGGATACCCTGCGCGCCGACGCCGCAACTGCCATCAGCGAACTGAGCGCCCTGGGTGTCAAAGGGGTGATCCTCACTGGCGATAATCCACGCGCAGCGGCGGCAATCGCCGGTGAACTGGGGCTGGAATTTAAAGCGGGCCTATTACCAGAAGATAAAGTCAAAGCGGTGACCGAGCTGAATCAACATGCGCCTCTGGCGATGGTCGGTGACGGTATTAACGACGCGCCCGCCATGAAAGCTGCCGCCATAGGAATTGCAATGGGCAGTGGCACAGATGTGGCGCTGGAAACCGCCGACGCAGCATTAACCCATAACCACCTGCGCGGCCTGGCGCAGATGATTGAACTGGCACGCGCCACTCACGCCAACATCCGCCAGAACATCACCATTGCGCTGGGGCTGAAAGGGATCTTCCTCGTCACAACGCTGTTAGGGATGACCGGACTATGGCTGGCGGTGCTGGCAGATACGGGTGCGACGGTGCTGGTAACAGCGAATGCGTTAAGATTGTTGCGCAGGAAGTAAAAGTGTTGCCTGATAGCCTCTGGCTATCAGGCTTAGTGCTGAGGCGGGAACGGCGGCATAGTCAGGAAAGCATAATAAAGCGCTAACATCAGAATGACGGAGATAACACAGCATGCAGCAACCAGGCGGGATGCTATGGATGGCCTTTTGAACATCAACCACAGGGCATAAGCAAGCCCGACACCGTTAAGTAAAGGTAAAAAAATCATTAGCCAGAGCCAACCCCAGGCAAGTACCCCCAGCCATCCCCCCACGACGATAAAAACAGGGATCAGCCAATTGGGGGTGAAGATCGCGAGCAATCCCAGCAATGCCAGACAAACTGGAATTAAATAATCCATTTGTGCATTCCATTACGTTTGCGTGCCGGATGCGGCGTAAACGCCTTATCTGGCCTACACAGGGCATTGAACTCGTAGGCATGATAAGACGCGACAGCGTCGCATCAGGCATTGCGCACCGTATCGCCAGATGCAGCTTGAACGTTTTATCCGTCCTACAAACCGGTTGCAAGCCGCAAAATTGAGCGCGATCGGTCCGCTAGCCTGATTCACCTTACCCCGATTTGCGAATCAAATAACGATAAGGCAGTCCATCGGTCTCTTTCGCAACCAGTTCGTGTTCCATAAAGGTACAAAACCCAGGAATATCGCGTGTCGTCGCCGGATCGTCAGCAATAATCAGCAACGTTTCACCTGGCTGCATATTGCGCACAGTTTTGCGCACCATCATTACTGGTTCCGGGCAGCGCAGGCCAAGTGCGTCGAGTGTGTGGTCAGGGCTGGAAAAGAGATCGGTCATTTTCTTCTCATCACATAAAAAAACGGCGCTAGTTTACGCCCTGTGAGTCCGTAAGCAAACCAGGTTAACGATTGCGTAAAAATTAACCATTGCATTGTCAACGTAAAGCAGTATCATGCGGCGGCTCGAAAAAAGGGTCAGCACGTTATTATGTTAAGGTAACAGACGTGTCGTACGTATTGGGTTCCCTCACCCCAATGGTTAATCAAAAAGGTACAATATGAACGTTTTCTCGCAAACTCAACGCTATAAAGCGTTGTTCTGGTTATCGTTATTTCATCTGTTGGTGATCACCTCCAGTAACTATCTGGTTCAGCTTCCCGTATCCATTTTTGGTTTCCATACCACCTGGGGCGCGTTTAGCTTTCCGTTTATTTTCCTTGCTACCGACCTGACTGTGCGTATTTTTGGCGCACCGCTGGCCCGTCGTATCATCTTTGCGGTGATGATCCCGGCGTTACTGATCTCCTACGTCATCTCGTCGCTGTTCTATATGGGTTCCTGGCAGGGATTCGGCGCGCTCGCCCACTTCAACCTGTTTGTCGCCCGTATCGCCACCGCCAGTTTCATGGCCTACGCGCTGGGGCAAATCCTCGACGTGCACGTTTTTAACCGCCTGCGTCAGAGTCGTCGCTGGTGGCTGGCACCGACGGCTTCCACCCTGTTTGGTAACGTCAGCGACACGCTGGCCTTCTTCTTCATTGCCTTCTGGCGCAGCCCAGATGCCTTTATGGCTGAACACTGGATGGAAATCGCGCTGGTCGATTACTGTTTCAAAGTGTTAATCAGTATCGTTTTCTTCCTGCCAATGTATGGCGTATTACTCAATATGCTGTTGAAAAGACTGGCAGATAAATCCGAAATCAACGCTTTGCAGGCGAGTTAAAGGTTCGTTATCAGAGTTGTGATAAGATGGATGAATGAGCCGTTATGGCCGTTTATCGAAAGGAAGAAGTCAATGCGCAATCTGGTTAAATATGTCGGAATTGGCCTGCTGGTTATGGGGCTTGCGGCCTGTGATGATAAAGACACTAACGCTACGGCGCAGGGTTCGGTCGCGGAAAGTAACGCTACCGGGAATCCCGTCAACCTGCTTGATGGCAAGTTAAGTTTCTCGCTGCCAGCGGATATGACCGACCAGAGCGGTAAGCTGGGAACGCAGGCTAATAACATGCATGTCTGGTCCGACGCCACCGGGCAAAAAGCAGTCATCGTCATCATGGGCGATGATCCGAAAGAAGATCTGGCGGTGCTGGCGAAGCGCCTGGAAGATCAGCAACGTAGCCGCGATCCGCAGCTGCAAGTGGTAACCAATAAAGCCATTGAGCTGAAAGGTCACAAAATGCAGCAGTTAGACAGCATTATCTCCGCGAAAGGCCAGACGGCGTACTCTTCCGTTATTCTGGGTAACGTGGGTAATCAACTGCTGACCATGCAAATTACGCTGCCAGCTGACGATCAGCAAAAAGCACAGACCACCGCAGAAAACATCATTAATACGCTGGTTATTCAGTAAGTTTTAAGATGATGAGATGGCCTCAGGTACTTCCACCGGAGGCCGTTTTTTTAATCGCCACGTCAGTAATAACGCGATTGCGACCAGTCCCGCCGCCGCCAGATAAATCACCGGGACGCCCGCCCAACTCATCACCAGCCCAGCCACTGGTCCGGTCACGCCAAGCGATAAATCCATAAATACGGTGTAAGTTGCCAGCGCCGCCCCCTGATTCTGCTGCGGCACTGCTTTTACCGCCACCACACCAAGCGCCGGGAATACCAGAGAAAACCCCGCCCCCGCGAGTAAGACGCCAATTTTCGCCATCCACGGCATAGTCGCCACGCCAACCAGTAGCAGGCCGATTATCTCAACGCTAAAGCAGAGCATCGCCACATTTAAGCCGCCGATACGGTTAATGCCGTTAGGAAATAACAAACGCGTACCGACAAACGCACAGCTAAACAGCGTCAACGCGAAAGCCGCACCGTCCCAACCTTTAGCGTCATAAAACAGCGTGATAAAAGTGGCGATAACGCCAAATCCGGCGGAAGCCAGTGCCAGCGCCATGCCGTACAGCCAGACGCGCCCAAGCACCGCGCGAAACGGCAGTGGTTTGCCTTTACTGGCTTTTACCGTCGGACGCGGGATCGCCAACAAAATGGCCGCCAGCGCCACGCCCATAATGATTAACGCTAACGCCTGCAAGCCGCCCCAGTGATAAAACACCACACCTAACGGCGCGCCCATTGCCATCGCCCCGTAAGTGACAATGCCGTTCCACGAAATCACCCGCCCAATATGCAGCGAACCCACCACGCCAACGCCCCATAGGGTCGATCCCGTTCCGGCAAAACTTTGCCCAATCCCAAGGATCACGCGCCCCAGGCACAGTAATAACAGGCTGATGACGGGCAGACTGGCGGTTAATCCTGCCGTCAGATACCCCAAACCGCTCAAAAAGCAGCCGCATAAACCGAAGACGACAATCTTTTTAGGTCCCAGCAAATCGGCGTAACGTCCGGCATGAGGGCGGCTCAGCAAGGTGGCGAAATATTGCAGGCTGATAACCAATCCTGCCCAGAAAGCGCTAAAGCCCATCACATCATGGACATAGCCCGGTAATACAGCGAGCGGCAACCCGATGGTGAGGTAGCTGGCGAAGTTAAACATGACAATGGAGACAATGCGCAAATTCAGGCGCAATCCGTTTAGCGCGGGTTCGGCTACGGGTTCGGGCATGAGGATCACCACATTTTTACAACAGTGTTTCATTTTTACCACGTGCTGACGTGAAAATCAGCAGTAAGAATCAGAATATTGCTGGCGTGACTCCCGCTACACTTAATACAAAAAGTCACAAGGAAGCCCCAATGGAAACCCCTCAACCCGATAAAACGGGCATGCACATTCTGCTTAAACTGGCCTCGCTGGTAGTAATCCTCGCGGGCATTCACGCAGCGGCAGATATCATTGTGCAACTGTTACTGGCGCTGTTTTTTGCCATCGTCCTCAACCCGCTCGTCACCTGGTTTATTCGTCGCGGAGTACAACGCCCCGTTGCAATTACGATTGTGGTGGTGGTGATGCTGATCGCACTAACCGCGCTGGTCGGTGTACTGGCAGCTTCGTTTAACGAATTCATCTCTATGCTGCCGAAGTTTAATAAGGAGCTGACGCGCAAACTTTTTAAATTGCAGGAGATGTTGCCTTTTCTTAATTTGCATATGTCGCCGGAGCGAATGCTGCAGCGGATGGACTCGGAAAAAGTGGTTACCTTCACCACGGCGCTAATGACCGGGCTTTCCGGGGCAATGGCGAGCGTGCTTTTGCTGGTGATGACCGTAGTTTTCATGCTGTTTGAAGTGCGCCACGTCCCTTACAAAATGCGTTTTGCGTTGAATAATCCACAGATTCACATCGCCGGACTACACCGCGCCTTAAAAGGTGTTTCGCACTATCTGGCATTGAAGACACTGCTAAGTTTATGGACAGGCATTATCGTCTGGCTGGGGCTGGAACTTATGGGCGTACAGTTTGCGCTGATGTGGGCAGTACTGGCGTTTTTGCTCAACTACGTGCCCAATATCGGCGCGGTAATTTCCGCCGTACCGCCAATGATTCAGGTGCTACTGTTTAATGGCGTTTACGAATGTATTCTGGTCGGCGCATTGTTTTTAGTGGTCCATATGGTCATCGGCAATATTTTAGAACCGCGGATGATGGGCCATCGCCTGGGGATGTCCACCATGGTGGTATTTCTTTCATTGTTAATTTGGGGATGGCTGCTCGGCCCGGTAGGGATGCTACTTTCGGTACCATTAACCAGCGTGTGTAAAATCTGGATGGAAACCACCAAAGGCGGTAGCAAACTGGCGATCTTACTGGGGCCGGGCAGACCGAAAAGTCGATTACCGGGATGAGGCGACAAGTGATACGATACGCACTTTCATTTTCCATTAAACGTTGGCCCTGATATGTATCGGATAGTTCTGGGGAAAGTTTCGACCTTAAGCGCAGCTCCACTGCCACCGGCTTTACGCGATAAAGCACCGCAAGGTCCACGGCGCGAACGCTGGCTGGCGGGGCGTGCATTGCTTTCACACACGCTTTCCCCGCTACCTGAGATCATCTACGGCGAACAAGGCAAACCCGCATTCGCATCGGAAACGCCGCTATGGTTCAACTTAAGCCATAGCGGTGACGATATTGCCCTACTGTTGAGCGATGAAGGCGAAGTCGGCTGCGATATCGAAGTGATTCGCCCGCGTGCCAACTGGCGCTGGCTGGCGAACGCGGTGTTCAGCCTCGGAGAACATGCCGAGATGGACGCCGTGCATCCAGATCAGCAACTGGAAATGTTCTGGCGCATCTGGACACGCAAAGAAGCCATCGTTAAACAACGTGGCGGCAGCGCCTGGCAAATCGTCAGCGTAGACAGCACCTATCAGTCCTCGCTGTCAGTCAGCCATTGTCAGCTTGAAAATTTAAGTCTGGCGATCTGCACCCCTACTCCCTTTACGCTCACCGCCGACAGTGTGCAATGGATCGATTCAGTTAACTGATCAGCCCATCCGACTGCCCATCTATTGATCCAGAACAGGTTATCAGTATGACGAATACTTAAAATCGTCATACTTATTTCCGCCATCTATTTTAATCCATTGGGGTTACCATGTTCTCCACACTCCGCCGCACTCTATTTGCGCTGCTGGCTTGTGCGTCTTTTATCGTCCATGCCGCTGCACCAGATGAAATCACCACCGCCTGGCCGGTGAATGTCGGGCCACTAAACCCGCACCTTTACACACCCAACCAGATGTTCGCCCAGAGCATGGTTTATGAACCACTGGTGAAATATCAGGCAGACGGTTCGGTGATCCCGTGGCTGGCAAAAAGCTGGACCCATTCAGAAGATGGCAAAACCTGGACCTTCACCCTGCGTGATGATGTGAAATTCTCTAACGGTGAACCGTTTGATGCAGAGGCCGCGGCAGAAAACTTCCGCGCTGTGCTCGACAACCGTCAACGTCACGCCTGGCTGGAGCTGGCAAACCAGATTGTTGATGTCAAAGCTCTCAGTAAAACCGAGCTGCAAATCACCCTGAAAAGCGCCTACTACCCTTTCCTGCAAGAACTGGCCCTGCCCCGTCCTTTCCGCTTTATCGCCCCCTCGCAGTTTAAAAATAATGAAACCATGAACGGGATTAAAGCGCCGATTGGTACCGGGCCGTGGGTTTTGCAGGAATCGAAACTGAATCAATACGATGTCTTCGTCCGTAACGAAAACTACTGGGGCGAAAAGCCGGCGATTAAAAAGGTCACTTTTAACGTGATCCCGGACCCGACCACCCGCGCGGTGGCGTTTGAAACCGGCGATATCGATCTGCTATACGGTAATGAAGGGCTATTACCGCTCGATACCTTCGCCCGCTTTAGCCAGAACCCGGCTTACCACACCCAACTGTCACAGCCGATCGAAACCGTGATGCTGGCGCTCAATACTGCAAAAGCCCCCACCAACGAGTTGGCCGTACGTGAAGCTCTCAATTACGCGGTAAACAAAAAATCGCTGATCGATAACGCGTTGTATGGCACCCAGCAGGTCGCCGACACCCTGTTTGCCCCTTCCGTGCCCTATGCCAATCTCGGCCTGAAACCGCGCCAGTACGATCCGCAGAAAGCGAAAGCGTTGCTGGAACAAGCAGGCTGGACGCTGCCCGCAGGCAAAGACATCCGCGAGAAAAATGGTCAGCCGCTGCGCATTGAACTGTCGTTCATCGGCACCGATGCGTTAAGCAAATCAATGGCCGAAATCATTCAGGCTGATATGCGCCAGATTGGCGCGGATGTCACGCTGATCGGCGAAGAAGAGAGCAGTATCTATGCTCGTCAGCGCGACGGTCGTTTTGGCATGATTTTCCACCGTACCTGGGGCGCGCCATACGATCCACACGCCTTCCTGAGTTCAATGCGCGTACCGTCGCACGCTGACTTCCAGGCACAGCAAGGTTTAGCCGACAAACCACTGATTGATAAAGAGATTGGCGAAGTGCTGGCGACACACGACGAAACACAACGTCAGGCACTGTATCGCGACATTCTGACCCGTCTGCATGACGAGGCGGTTTATCTGCCCATCAGCTATATCTCAATGATGGTGGTTTCAAAACCGGAACTGGGTAACATCCCCTACGCGCCGATCGCCACCGAAATCCCGTTCGAACAGATTAAACCGGTGAAACCTTAATGTTGCGTTATGTATTACGCCGCTTTCTGCTGCTGATCCCGATGGTGCTCGCCGCCTCGGTGATCATTTTTCTGATGCTGCGCCTCGGCACCGGCGACCCGGCGCTCGATTATCTGCGTCTGTCTAACCTACCGCCGACGCCGGAAATGCTGGCTTCTACCCGCACCATGCTGGGGCTGGATCAGCCGTTGTACGTGCAGTACGGAACCTGGTTGTGGAAAGCGCTGCATCTTGACTTTGGTATCTCATTCGCCAGCCAACGCCCGGTGCTGGACGATATGCTGACCTTCCTGCCCGCCACGCTGGAACTGGCGGGCGCGGCGCTAGTGTTAATTCTGCTCACTTCCGTGCCGCTCGGCATCTGGGCGGCGCGCCATCGCGACCGCCTGCCGGATTTCGCCGTGCGTTTTATCGCGTTTCTTGGCGTGTCGATGCCTAACTTCTGGTTGGCGTTTTTACTGGTGATGGCATTTTCAGTGTATCTGCAATGGCTGCCCGCGATGGGTTACGGCGGCTGGCAGCATATCATTTTGCCTGCGGTTTCCATCGCTTTTATGTCGCTGGCGATTAACGCGCGTCTGCTGCGCGCCAGTATGCTGGACGTCGCGGGTCAGCGTCATGTGACCTGGGCGCGACTGCGCGGCCTGAACGACAAACAGACCGAACGCCGCCATATCCTGCGCAATGCCTCGCTGCCGATGATCACCGCCGTGGGGATGCACATTGGCGAACTGATTGGCGGGACGATGATTATCGAAAACATCTTTGCCTGGCCGGGTGTCGGGCGCTATGCGGTGTCGGCGATTTTCAACCGTGACTATCCGGTGATCCAATGCTTTACGCTGATGATGGTGGTGGTTTTTGTGGTCTGTAATTTGATTGTCGATTTGCTCAACGCCGCGCTGGACCCGCGCATTCGTCGTCATGAAGGAGCGCACGCGTGAACTTTTTCCTCTCTTCTCGCTGGTCGGTACGCCTGGCGCTGATCATTATCGCCCTGCTGGCACTGATTGCGCTCACCAGCCAGTGGTGGCTGCCATACGATCCCCAGGTCATTGATTTGCCGTCGCGTCTGCTTTCTCCGGATGCACAGCACTGGCTGGGCACCGATCACTTAGGACGCGATATTTTCTCACGGCTGATGGCGGCGACCCGTGTGTCGCTTGGCTCGGTAATGGCCTGCCTGCTGTTGGTGCTGACATTAGGGCTGATTATTGGCGGCAGCGCCGGGCTGATTGGCGGGCGCGTTGATCAGGCCACCATGCGCGTGGCGGATATGTTTATGACCTTCCCGACGTCGATTCTGTCGTTCTTTATGGTCGGCGTGCTCGGCACCGGGTTGACCAATGTGATTATCGCCATCGCCCTGTCGCACTGGGCGTGGTACGCGCGCATGGTGCGCAGTCTGGTGATTTCGCTACGCCAGCGCGAGTTTGTGCTGGCATCACGGCTTTCTGGCGCAGGCCATGTGCGGGTGTTTATCGATCATCTGGCGGGCGCGGTGATCCCTTCACTGCTGGTGCTGGCGACGCTGGATATCGGCCATATGATGCTACACGTCGCGGGGATGTCCTTCCTCGGTCTCGGCGTGACCGCCCCGACCGCCGAATGGGGCGTGATGATTAACGATGCACGTCAGTATATCTGGACCCAGCCGCTGCAAATGTTCTGGCCGGGACTGGCGCTGTTTATCAGCGTGATGGCCTTTAACCTGGTGGGTGACGCACTGCGCGATCATCTGGACCCTCATCTGGTGACGGAGCACGCACACTAATGCCGCAACAGATTGAACTACGTAATATCGCGCTACAGGCCGCGCAACCGCTGGTGCACGGCGTATCGTTAACCCTGCAACGCGGGCGCGTGCTGGCGTTAGTCGGCGGTAGTGGTAGCGGGAAGTCGCTGACCTGCGCTGCGACGCTGGGCATTCTGCCCGCTGGCGTTCGCCAGACGGCGGGGGAAATTTTGGCCGATGGCAAACCGGTTTCTCCCTGCGCCCTGCGCGGTATCAAAATTGCCACTATCATGCAGAACCCGCGCAGTGCCTTTAATCCGCTGCACACCATGCACACGCACGCGCGGGAAACTTGCCAGGCACTGGGGAAACCCGCCGATGACGCCACGCTTATCGCCGCTATAGAAGCGGTAGGGCTGGAAAACGCCGCACGCGTGCTGAAGCTATACCCGTTCGAGATGAGCGGCGGCATGTTGCAGCGCATGATGATTGCGATGGCAGTGCTATGTGAATCACCGTTTATCATCGCCGATGAACCGACCACCGATCTTGATGTAGTAGCGCAAGCACGCATTCTGGATCTGCTGGAAAGCATCATGCAAAAACAAGCGCCGGGAATGCTGCTGGTCACCCATGATATGGGCGTGGTAGCGCGTCTGGCAGACGATGTGGCGGTCATGTCTCACGGTAAGATTGTTGAGCAGGGCGATGTCGAAACGCTGTTTAATGCCCCCAAACATGCGGTAACGCGCAGCCTGGTTTCTGCTCACCTCGCCCTTTATGGTATGGAGCTGGCATCATGACTTTACTTAACGTCTCCGACCTTTCACACCAGTACGCACACGGTGGATTCAGCGGTAAGCACCAGCATCAGGCAGTGCTCAATAACGTTTCGCTGACCCTGAAAAGCGGTGAAACCGTCGCCCTGCTGGGACGCAGCGGCTGCGGAAAAAGCACTCTCGCTCGGCTGCTGGTAGGCTTAGAGTCGCCCTCACAAGGGAATATTAGCTGGCGCGGCGAATCGTTGGCAAAGCTCAATCGCGCCCAGCGTAAAGCGTTCCGCCGCGATATTCAGATGGTATTTCAGGACTCCATCAGCGCCGTGAATCCGCGCAAAACCGTGCGCGAGATCCTGCGTGAACCGATGCGCCACCTGCTATCACTGAAAAAATCCGAACAACTGGCGCGCGCCAGCGAAATGCTGAAGGCGGTCGATCTCGATGACAGCGTTCTAGACAAACGCCCACCGCAGTTAAGCGGCGGTCAGCTCCAGCGCGTCTGCCTGGCTCGCGCGCTGGCGGTCGAACCGAAACTACTGATTCTGGATGAAGCCGTTTCTAACCTTGATCTCGTGTTACAGGCGGGCGTCATTCGCCTGCTGAAAAAGCTACAACAACAGTTTGGCACCGCCTGCCTGTTCATCACCCACGACTTACGCCTGGTGGAACGCTTCTGTCAGCGGGTGATGGTGATGGACAACGGACAAATCGTCGAAACCCAGGTGGTGGGAGATAAATTAACCTTTTCCTCTGACGCCGGACGTGTGCTACAAAACGCGGTATTACCCGCATTCCCAGTGCGCCGTCGCGCCACAGAAAAGGTTTAAGTCAATGCAACGAGTCACCATCACCCTTGATGACGATTTACTGGAGACGCTGGACAGCCTGAGCCAGCGTCGTGGTTATAACAACCGTTCCGAAGCTATCCGCGATATTTTGCGTAGCGCTCTGGCGCAGGAGGCCACCCAGCAGCACGGCACACAAGGTTTCGCGGTGCTGTCGTATGTGTATGAACACGAAAAACGCGACTTAGCCAGCCGTATTGTCTCCACGCAGCATCATCACCACGACCTCTCAGTCGCCACGCTGCATGTGCATATCAATCACAACGATTGCCTGGAAATCGCCGTGTTGAAAGGTGACATGGGTGACGTGCAGCATTTTGCCGACGACGTTATCGCTCAGCGAGGCGTGCGGCACGGGCATTTGCAGTGCCTGCCGAAGGAAGATTAACCCCGTAATTACGCCATTGTCCCAATCGTCTTCCTGAATCGCAGCAGCGCGATGGTGAAAAACACGCCGCCAATTGCCATCAACGTCAGGAACTGCGGCCAGACGATTTCGAATCCGGCCCCCCGGTAGAGGATGGCCTGCGCGAGGCTGACAAAGTGTGTCGTCGGCATGGTCAGCATAATGTCCTGCACCATCTGCGGCATACTTTCGCGCGGCGTGGAGCCACCGGAAAGCATTTGCAGCGGCAGTAGCACCAGAATCACCAGCAGCCCCAGTTGCGGCATTGAACGCGCTATCGTCCCCATAAAAATGCCGATTGACGTGGTGGCAAACAGACTGAGCGCCACGCCCAACATAAACAGCGGGATCGAGCCTTCAATCGGTACGCCCAGCACGCCTTTTACCATCAGCACCAGCGATAATCCCGATACCACCAGCACCACCAGCCCCATCGACCAGACCTTCGCCATCATGATCTCAAACGGCGTTATCGGCATCACCAGTAAGTGTTCCACCGTGCCGTGTTCACGCTCGCGGATCAGCGCTGATCCGGTCAACACAATCGCCAGCATGGTAATGTTGTTGATGATCGCCATCACCCCGCCAAACCACGCGGGATCGAGATTCGGATTAAAGCGCATGCGGGTTTCCAGCGATACCAACGGTTCGCTGTTATCACGGTAGCGCGCGACAAAGCTGTTCACTTCACCGTTGATAATATTCTGGATATAACCGTTGCCAGTGAATGCCTGGCTCATGCGCGTGGCATCGACGTTCACCTGAATATCCGGCTGACGTCCGGCGAGGACATCACGCTGAAAATTAGGCGGAATATTTATCGCGAAGGTATAGCGCCCGGCGTCCAGCCCGGCATCCATCTCATCGGCGGTGATCATCTCCGGGGGCAAAAACCACGGGCGGTAGAAGCTGTTAACGATCCGGTTCGATAACTGCGATTGATCCATATCAGCAATGGCGATCGGCGCGAGGTTCAACGATCCTGGCGTAACGGTCGCTGACGAATACACCGACACCGTAAACGAGAAGACAATCAGCGTCAGCATCGCTTTATCACCGAGCAGACTGCGCAACTCTTTGATACCCAGATTAAAAATATTGCGTAAATGGCGCATCATCCCTCCTGTTTTTTCAGCAGCAGGATGCTTAAGCCCATCACCAGCGGGATGGCTATCAGCAACGGGATAAAAAGTTGCCACAAATCAGTCAGATCCAGCGCTTTCGAGAACGTCCCGCGGGCGATAGTCAGAAAATGACTGGTCGGGTAAACCTCGCCGATCCAACGTCCTGGACCTTCCAGCGAAGCTACCGGATCGATCATCCCGGAAAACTGCGTCGCCGGAATCAACGTGATAATCGCCGTACCGAAAATGGCGGCAATCTGGCTTTTCATAAAGGTGGAGATCAGCAGCCCCATTCCGGTGGCGATGATGATATACAGCAGCGCCGCCAGAGTGAGCGTCAGGAAACTGCCTTTATGCGGCACGCCAAACACAAACACCGACAGGCCGCAGAGCAGGAAAAAGTTCAGCATCCCCAGCGCGATGTACGGTAGCTGTTTGCCAAGCAAAAATTCGCTACGGGTGGTGGGAGTCACGTAAAGGTTGATAATCGACCCCAACTCTTTTTCCCGCACCACGCTAAGGGCGCTTAACATCGACGGAATCATCATCAGCAACAGCGGGATCACCGCCGGAACAATCGCTGGCAGGCTTTTTACGTCCGGGTTATAGCGATAGCGTGTCTCAATATTCATCAGCCCGCTTTGGCTCGCGGGCGTGGATTGCCGACTCGCCACATCCTGTAACCAGCTCTGGTGCATGGCCTGCACGTAACCTTTTACCGTTTCGGCGCGACTCGGCATCGCACCGTCGATCCAGACACCGAGTTCCACTGGCGTACCCCGCGCGATATCGCGCCCGAAATTGGGTGGAATCTCAATCGCCACCGTGATATCGCCCGCACGCATCCGACGATCAAGCTCGTCATAACTGGTGAGCGGCGGCTGTTCGATAAAATAACGGGAACCGGAGAGATTGAGCGTCCACGCCTGGCTACTGACGGTCTGGTCGCGATCAAGCACCGCAAAGCGCAGATTTTCCACATCCATACTGATGCCGTAACCCATTATCAGCATCAGGATCACCGTTCCCATCAGCGCCAGCGTCGAACGTACCGGATCGCGGCGCAGTTCCAGTGCTTCGCGACGGCTGTAGCTAAACAGACGTCGCAGGCTAAATCCCTGACGCGGCGCGTGGGTGGTGTCATGTACCACAGGCGGCGCTTCGGCTTCGTTGCTCTGCCCTGCCGCTTCCTGCAAATAGGCGATAAATGCCTCTTCCAGACTGGCGGCTCCGCGTTTCTCAACCAGTTCCTGCGGTGTACCGCTGGCAAGCACTTTTCCGGCGTGCATTAGTGAGATGCGGTCGCAGCGTTCCGCTTCGTTCATAAAGTGGGTGGAGATGAAAATGGTCACTTTGTCCTGGCGCGAAAGATCGACCATTAACTGCCAGAACATATCCCTCGCCACTGGATCGACGCCAGAAGTAGGCTCATCGAGGATTAACATCTCCGGGCGATGAATCACCGCCACCGCCAGCGAAAGCCGCTGGCGAATGCCGAGCGGCAATGACTCCGGCAGAACATCTTCAACGTCGTTGAGCTTAAAACGCTCGCTCATTTCAGCCACTCGCGCGGGAATTTCCGCTTCCGGAATGTGAAACAAACGGGCATGTAACTCCAGGTTTTGCCGCACGGTGAGTTCGTTATAGAGCGAAAACGCCTGCGACATATAGCCCACCCGACGGCGAGTATCGATATCTTTTGGATCAACCGGTTGCCCGAACAGCCACGCCTCACCTTCGCTGGCAGGCAGCAGTCCGGTAAGCATTTTCATGGTGGTGGATTTACCGCAGCCGTTCGAACCGAGGAAGCCAAAAATCTCCCCGCGTGGAATGCGGAAATTGACGTGATCAACGGCAACGAAGGAACCAAAACGCATGGTCAGATCGCGCGCTTCGATGGCAATCTCTGCGTTTTCAGGTTGATACGGTGGGATCACTACCGCCTGATGCGCCTGGCGTTGCGCTTGCGGTAACAGATTAATAAATGCTTCTTCCAGCGTGGCGCTTTGCGTTTGCTGCCGCAGCTCTTCGGCGCTGCCAGTCGCCAGTACTTCTCCGGCATTCATCGCTACCAGCCAGTCGAAGCGTTCCGCCTCTTCCATATAGGCGGTGGCAACCAGCACGCTCATATTGCTCTGCCGCTGGCGAATACTGTCGATCAGATCCCAGAACTGGGCGCGAGAGAGCGGGTCAACCCCCGTTGTTGGCTCATCAAGAATCAACAATTCCGGGTCGTGGATTAACGCACAGCACAGCCCCAGTTTTTGCTTCATCCCGCCGGAGAGTTTACCTGCCGGACGATCGCGAAACGGTGCTAACCCGGTGCTGGTCAGCAGCTCATTAATTCGGACTTCCCGCTCCGCTTTGTCGTGACCGAACAGGCGGGCGAAAAAATCGACGTTTTCATACACCGACAAGGTGTGGTAGAGGTTTTTGCCCAGTCCCTGCGGCATCCAGGCAATGCGCGGGCAGACGTCACGGCGATGCCTCGGGTCGCGCATATCGCCGCCCAGCACGATCACGTTGCCCTGCTCAATGACGCGGGCACCGGAAATCAGTGACAACAAACTCGACTTCCCAACGCCGTCCGGGCCAATCAGCCCGACCATGCAGCGGGCCGGAATATCGAGAGTGATATTGTTCAGCGCAACGGTTTTTCCATAATGCTGGCTCACGCCCGCCAGTTGCGCGACAGGCGGGACGGGAACCAGTTCCAGATGCGTCATTGCGGCAACCTCACCACCAGGTCGTCAGGCCACGGAAGTTCTTCATTCACCCGTACCCACGCTACGCCCGGCAAACCGGTTTTGACATATTCCAGATGCTGCTGGAGTAATTCCGGTGGGATACGCGCTTTGACACGGAACATCAGTTTCAGCCGCTCATCGCTGGTTTCGACGGTTTTTGGCGTGAACTGGGCGACGCTGGCGACAAAACTGATGGTTGCAGGAATACGCAGATCTGGCGCGGCATCGAGGATCAGCCGGGCTTCGCCGCCCAGTTTCAGCGTGCCCGCCTGTTCAGTTGGCAGGAAGAAGGTCATATAGACGTCGCTGAGATCGACCATATTTAGCACCCGACCGCCTGCTGCCAGCACTTCCCCTGGTTCAGCAACCCGATACTGCACGCGTCCGTCACGCGGGGCTTTCAGTTCACTATCATCGATATCTGCGGCAATGCGCCGCTCAGTGGCTTGTGCCGCTTCGACGCGCGTTTGCGCCTGAATGATATTGGTACGTGCCGCTTCTATAGCCGCTTTAGAAGCCGAAACCTGGGCTTTTGCTGATTCCAGCGCAGCTCGAGCGCTCTCAGCGGCGGCGCGATCGTCATCCAGCTGTTGCGCAGAAATAGCCCCTCGTTGGGCGAGCGAGCGGGAACGCGTATGACGTTTGGCCACGGAGTCCAGTTCGGCCTGGCGTTGATTGACCAGCGACTGTGCGGCACGAGTTTCGCTTTGCCGCTGTTCCAGCAAAGCCTGCGCGGCAGCAACGGCGCTTTGTGCTTCTTTGATTTGTGCGATGGCTTCCAGCCGTTGCTCCTGCAACACGCGGGTATCCATCTTCGCCAATACTTCACCTTCACGAACAAACTGGCCTTCTTTCACCAGAATGGTGTCGATACGCCCGGCAATTTTGCTGGCGATATCCACTTCCGTCGCTTCAATACGCCCATTGCTGACGGCAAAGCCTTCCGGCACACCTGCCGGGCGCAACAGCCACCACGCCACGACGGCAGCCACCGCCAGTAACCCGACAACCCACCACGCCAGATGGCGCTTACTCTTATCCATAATCGACCCGCCATAATCCCTGTAAGCAAACGACACGTGTTACAACTGCCGCCGAACGACGTTCAGCGGATTCATCCATCCGGGATAAGAAGGAAACGGCAAATACGACCAGCGCACAGAGCATTGAGCGCCAATGGGGAAGGCTTAGTGAAAACGGGTAGTAATGTTGTCATCATCAGCATTCCTGGCCGTAAATGAAACACGCATACTCATAAGTGTGATCTATAAAACTGGCTGATAAAACGGTATCCATCCTGTTGGATAGCGTTTCACGCCTGTTCAGTTGCAGGAACAGAGCATTCCTTTTTACGTTTTATCAACAGTCTCAACCAGATAGTAACATTAATATTCATGTTGTCTATGGTTCAAAGCTGTAACAGCGTGCGCCTTCTACTCAAAGGCATAAGTTCATTTCTGTTTTTTTCATGCTGGTAAGACGTCCAGGGAGCGGTTACCTCAGGCCCTGCACCAGGATTAATTTGGCAATTATGCATACTGTACATTCTTCCGGCATGTTTACTGTCACGGGCGTTCAGACCTAAAACAGCCCCCATTTCACCTATGAGTTCTCTCCCACCATTACCGTTATGTGCAACAACTTGATTTATACCTAACATTTGTGAGCATGCTAATAGTGCTTCAAGTTTGGGCCTGTAATCTGTCGAGATGGAAAAATAACGATTAAAAGATTGACAAGAGATGGCCCGGCTAATTTTAAATTTTTTACCATTAATTATGGTATGATGCTTTTTATTAATGATTGCCGCTAATTCGACCGGATCGAGAACATTGGTCATTTCATCTTTAGAGACTGTTATCGGACCTAAAATGTAACGTTCGCGTTGTATGTCGAAAGTTATCCCATGATGATTTGCCATTATTTTATATTTGGGGTCATAGAAACATACAGGATAATCTTTTATCCCAGCGTAGGTATCTTCATTAAGTGGTTTCATGCGCGTGAAGTTCTGCATATAGTTACCATTGCAATTTGTTTCATGATTTCCAGCTAATACATGAACATTTTCATTGATACTCATTATGCGTTTTAACAAATCGATGATAAATTGATCGCCACAGATATTACTAAACCGATCGCCGGTTTGGTCACCCAGAAACGTACATGGCGTCACTGCGCCTTTATTAATAACCAAATAAGGCTGAAGACTTTCTAAAACTATATCTCTTCTGTTCAGAATACTGATTATTGTATTAACATTAGTGTCAAGTTGCTCATTAAAGTTCTCCCTTAGCAATACGTTGAGAACTTCATCTTCTATATTAAGCAACTGACTAAGGAAATTTTCTCCTTCAGCCATAATACCCAAATGTCCTGTTGCAGTAAGCGCATACAAAACGGCACCGACTGAGCCATCGGTATCACCGAAATAGGTCGGTCTGGTACTTGTAGGATCAACGGGTGAGCAATTTGAGAAATAGACTCTATTAGCAAAATGGGCCTTTATTACTGTTTCGAATTTAATATCAAATATATTGTATTGCGAAGTTTTCCAGTCCCAGAGGGGTTTGTACGACTCAGTAACTACAATATCATTCATATTACCATCTTCTGTCATGGCATTAAGAAAACAAACAATGCTGCGCCAATTTATTTCTATGTTATCAAGAGGGCAACCGTAATTTTTTCCATTAATTGTCACAATAAACTGATAACTATTATTCCTGCGTAGGATATGAACACGCATGCCCGATAGCATACTATATTTTTCTGATTGATACGTCTGTATGGAAAATGAAATCTTGTCATCTTGAAAAGATTGTTGGAAACGTTCTATTTGCCAGTCATCTATTTTTTCCACAACTTCACCGAGCATTGTCCTGGCAATACTTGATATGTCATTATCTAAGCCATTTGCTATATACCCAAACAGTTCTTTAGTGAAGTTGGTAACATGATCTTGCATAATATCATTTGCGGGGATTGTCATAGTACTGTCGTGAGTACCGGTCACAGCTCCAATTTTCATTTTTTACCTCATGCTATTCACCGCGAGGAATACGTAGTTAATATTTAATCTTATGACATACACCTCATGTTCGATGGAAAAACAATTATATTTTGCACAAATCATTCAGCCTTAAGGCATAATATGAAATTTCTTATCTCAAAGTAGACAAAATCCCTAGAGATTGTAGAGGCGTTATCAGAACATACCTCTACAATCGATTAAGAAAACCTATGAAATACTTTCAGGATTAATAAGACATACCACAGTATTCATGGAGTTTTAATGAGATTGAAAACAACTAAGCCCTGATAAATAAATTATTTCATTATTTTTATCACGTACTTTCTTCCGGGAATTTAGACCCATAATACCATTATCAAATAGTTGATTCTGATCTACCCCGAGCCCATGATGGCCATATTTTTGTCTAATGTATTTTCTGGGGTCTTCACATTTGAGTTTCTCTCCACATATGAAGATATGATTACGTGTTGGTCTGAAATCAGTAGTGTTATTAAAATAATCAGCATATAAATCTGTGGGTTTCATAATATTGCTTCGGATTAGATGGAATAGAGGATCATCCATATATTCTTTATGTTTTTTATTAAATATATTAGCTAATTCCTCAGGATCAGTAGGATTTTTCATCTGTTTAAATGGAACCTGCAAAGCACCGAGACAATAACATTTACTTTCTTCATTTCTTATTATTCCGTGATGACTGGTTAAAACTTTCCTTTCTGGGTCATAATTACAAACATCAAGCGTTTTAATTAAGTTATATGTATCACCGGCGGAGAGTCTATGATTTGCTAGTCGTGCACTATAGTTACCATTAAAATTGATTTCATGATTTCCAGCCAGAACGACGACATTTTTATTTATACGACTATCTTTATTACCCTCCATATTTTGCATAGAATTTAGCAAAGTAAGGATATATTGATCTCCAAAAATAGTACTAAACCTGTCGCCTGTATGATCTCCAAGGAAAATACAAGGAGTAATCGCATCGCCTTTTAAAAAAACATGATTATGCAACTTATTCAAGATCATGTCTCTTGCATTTAATAAAGCGTAGAGCTCTCCCATTTTTTTCTTTTCGTATGCAGATGAAGCCATATTTTCGTGATTTAATAATTCACATATTAAACTCCACCCCTCTTCCCGGATGCCTATATGCCCTGAAACGAGCAATGCATAAAGTATAGCGCCTACTCTTCCATCTGTATCGCCAAAATAAGCCGTGTTCATATTTTGTGGGTTAATCACACCACAGTGTTTATAAAAATCTATTTCTGAGAACACAGATTTAACATAGTTATCAAACTTTTCCTTAGTGAGCATCTCAGTAGAGACATCCCAACGCCAGTCAGGTTTAAAATTACCGCTAAGAAGAGTAAAGAAATTTTCAGATATGATAGAAAGCCCATCAACTTTATAAATTATATCTGATTTATCTCCGGAGAAATTAATAAAATAATAACCATCCCTACGCTCAATCGTAACGGTTATGGGAGATGATAATTTTAACACATGGTTATTGTCTGGTATAATTGTAAAGATAAACGTGTCAGTATCCATGTTGGCGAAACTATTATATTCTTGGATATCTATAGAAGGCTCACTATTGTAAAGCGATGTTTTCACCGTCTGATGAAAATAGTCATTTACATTCCAGTGACCATATTGCAGGAAATAGATGATATGCAGGCCTGCATTGTTACCTATTTGCGAAAATTTATCCAGTATATTAACTTCAACTGTCTTTGAAAGATGTTTTTTATCAACCTTGCCATGGTGTTGATGATTGTTAACTTTATCTGAATGCTTATATTGATGGCTTAAGGAGTTGTTTCCAATCAGATTATGAATTGCTTTCATAAATAACCTATGATATTTTTGAATTGTTTGTTACAAAATAAACGATACATGTCTGAAAGACATATTTACGACGATATAAAGCAATAATAATTATATGTTCGCTGATTTTAAACACCGAGACTATCCGGTCTTTTACCAATAATGAAAAATAATCCCTCCCTGGAAGATAATTGTAAAGAACTACAGAATAAGAATTAATCTTAGGATAAATATTTATTTACCATGGCCTTTTGAACGCTGAAAAGTGGCACTCGGCAAAGTAAACCCAGCTATAGTTATGCTATGCATTTGTCTTTAATGATATCTCGTCATTTTATTAACAGGCTGAAATTATCATTAATGCACATTTCGATATTAGCAGGGATACCTGAGGAGTTAAAAGTGAACATATATATCGGGTGGCTTTTCAAATTAATCCCCTTGATTATGGGGTTAATTTGTATCGCGTTAGGTGGCTTTGTGCTGGAAAGTTCAGGGCAAAGCGAGTATTTCGTCGCGGGTCATGTGCTGATTTCTCTGGCAGCCATATGCCTGGCATTATTCACTACCGCATTTATTATCATTTCGCAGCTCACGCGCGGTGTTAATACGTTTTACAATACACTGTTCCCCATTATTGGCTATGCGGGGTCAATTATCACCATGATATGGGGTTGGGCACTGTTAGCAGGCAATGATGTGATGGCAGACGAGTTTGTCGCCGGTCATGTGATTTTCGGCGTTGGTATGATTGCCGCCTGTGTATCGACAGTGGCAGCGTCATCCGGTCACTTTCTGCTCATTCCCAAAAATGCATCGGGGAGCAAAAGCGACGGAACGCCGGTACAGGCTTATTCTTCATTAATCGGTAATTGCCTCATTGCCGTTCCCGTATTACTCACCCTGCTCGGTTTCATTTGGTCGATAACGCTGTTACGCAGTGCCGACATAACACCACATTATGTCGCCGGTCACGTATTGCTTGGGTTAACCGCAATCTGTGCCTGTCTCATTGGCCTTGTAGCCACAATCGTCCATCAAACACGTAATACGTTCTCATCCAAAGAGCACTGGCTGTGGTGTTATTGGGTTATTTTTCTCGGCTCAATCACGGTGCTGCAGGGCATATACGTCTTAGTCAGTTCCGATGCAAGCGCTCGACTGGCTCCCGGCATTATTCTCATTTGCCTTGGAATGATCTGTTACAGCATATTCTCAAAAGTCTGGCTACTGGCACTGGTCTGGAGACGTACCTGTTCATTAGCCAACAGAATTCCGATGATTCCCGTCTTCACCTGCCTGTTTTGCCTTTTCCTGGCATCGTTTCTTGCGGAAATGGCGCAGACCGACATGGGATATTTTATTCCTTCGCGGGTTCTGGTCGGTTTGGGAGCGGTATGCTTTACGTTGTTCTCAATCGTTTCAATATTAGAAGCGGGTTCTGCTAAAAAATAATTGCAACGTACCGGATAAAACCAGCGTCGACCAATTGCGTAACGCTGGTTTTTCTTAGGTATCATGAAATAACTTAACATTGATGGTTAAGTATAAAAAAACAGTAAAGTTACTGTATTTTTTCAACCTGTTCATATTTTATAAAGATCTGGACTTCGGTCGATTTTTAATCACCATTCCCCCACCTTATTTTAAGCATGGAGGGTTTCAGTTCACGGGCTTATTAGAAAATAATCACAAGATAGCCACTATCAAAATTAGCTCATTTTTAATGCGGCTCTAATAATTTTCATCTTTAGGTAATAGGTCAGGACGACTTCACAGCAATCAAATCCTGCGCACAAGCCCACGCACTCGACCACGCCCACTGGAAGTTATAGCCCCCCAGCCAGCCGGTGACGTCCATCACTTCGCCGATGAAATACAGCCCAGGCACTTTGCGCGCTTCCATCGTCCGTGAAGAGAGTTCGTTGGTATCCACGCCGCCGAGCGTCACTTCGGCAGTGCGATAGCCTTCAGTGCCGTTCGGCTGCACACGCCAGTCGGTCAAGGTGCTAATCAGTGCCTGTTGGTCACGTACGTTGAGCTGTTTTAGCGAGACATCCGGGATTTGCCCGAGTTGTTGTAAGCGTTCAACCAACCGCTTCGGTAGATGAACCGCCAGTGTGTTTTTCAGGCTCTGATTCGGATGTGCGTTACGCTGTTCATTCAGGAAGGTTTCGAGGTCCACATCCGGTAGCAGATTAATGCTGACAAATTCACCCGGTTGCCAGTAGCTGGAAATCTGCAACACTGCCGGTCCAGACAAGCCGCGATGGGTGAAGAGTAAGTTCTCACGGAAAACGGTGCCGTTTTCAGCCGTAATCACGGAAGGCACCGCCACACCCGCCAGCACCTGTAACTCCTCGAGCAACGGTTTATGCAAAGTGAATGGCACCAGACCCGCGCGGGTCGGCAGCACGTTGAGGCCAAATTGTTCGGCAATCTTATAACCAAACGGCGATGCCCCCAGCCCCGGCATTGACAGCCCACCGGTCGCGATGACCAGTTTTTCGCTACCGACGGTCATGCCATTCAGTTCAAGCGTGAAGCCTGTTTCATCCTTCGCCACACTCAGCACTTCGCTTCGCAATCTGAAGGTCACATTGCCCTTCTCGCACTCAGCCACCAGCATGTCGACAATCTGCTGCGCGGAGTCATCACAGAAGAGTTGCCCTAACGTTTTCTCGTGCCAGGCAATGCCGTGTTTATTGACCAGATCAATGAAATCCCACTGGGTAAAACGCGCGAGTGCAGACTTACAAAAATGCGGATTCTGGCTCAGATAAGCGCCCGGTTCGACATAAAGGTTGGTAAAGTTGCAGCGCCCACCGCCAGACATGAGGATTTTGCGCCCTGGTTTTTTACCATTATCGATCAGCAGAACCCGGCGTCCTGCCTGACCTGCCAGCGCAGAACAGAACATACCCGCCGCACCAGCGCCTATAATAATGGCATCAAACCTTTCCACGTTGCGCTCCTCTAAGAAAAAACGGGCGTGAATTGTAAAGATTCCTCAGTGGTCGCACCAGCATCAATATTACTAAAAGGAAGTATTTGCCTGAATTATATAAGATAATTATTTTTTGAGTGCAATCTATACAGGAGGCAAATCAAAAAAAGTCTATATTTCACTTTGCCCGCGCCGCGAAAGTCACTGATAATGCGCCGCGTTCATGTCCTCAAAATGGCGTAACGTCCTATGCTACATTTGTTTGCTGGCCTGGATTTGCATACCGGGCTGTTATTATTGCTTGCACTGGCTTTTGTGCTGTTCTACGAAGCCATCAATGGTTTCCATGACACAGCCAACGCCGTGGCAACCGTTATCTATACCCGCGCGATGCGTTCTCAGCTCGCCGTGGTTATGGCGGCGGTGTTCAACTTTTTGGGTGTTTTGCTGGGTGGTCTGAGTGTTGCCTATGCCATTGTGCATATGCTGCCGACGGATCTGCTGCTTAATATGGGATCGTCTCATGGCCTTGCCATGGTGTTCTCTATGTTGCTGGCGGCGATTATCTGGAACCTGGGTACCTGGTACTTTGGTTTACCTGCATCCAGCTCTCATACTCTGATTGGCGCGATCATCGGGATTGGTTTAACCAATGCGTTGATGACCGGGACGTCAGTGGTGGATGCACTCAATATCCCGAAAGTATTAAGTATTTTCGGTTCTCTGATCGTTTCCCCTATTGTCGGCCTGGTGTTTGCTGGCGGTCTGATTTTCTTGCTGCGTCGCTACTGGAGCGGCACCAAGAAACGCGCCCGTATCCACCTGACCCCAGCGGAGCGTGAAAAGAAAGACGGCAAGAAAAAGCCGCCGTTCTGGACGCGTATCGCGCTGATCCTTTCCGCTATCGGTGTGGCGTTTTCTCACGGCGCAAATGATGGTCAGAAAGGCATTGGTCTGGTTATGTTGGTACTGATTGGCGTCGCGCCAGCAGGCTTCGTGGTGAATATGAATGCCACTGGCTACGAAATCACCCGTACCCGTGATGCCATCAACAACGTGGAAGCTTACTTTGAGCAGCACCCTGCGCTGCTGAAACAGGCTACCGGTGCTGATCAGTTAGTACCGGCTCCGGAAGCTGGCGCAACGCAACCTGCGGAGTTCCATTGCCATCCGTCGAATACCATTAACGCGCTCAACCGCCTGAAAGGCATGTTGACTACTGATGTGGAAAGCTACGACAAGCTGTCGCTTGATCAACGTAGCCAGATGCGCCGCATTATGCTGTGCGTTTCTGACACTATCGACAAAGTGGTGAAGATGCCTGGCGTGAGTGCTGACGATCAGCGTCTGTTGAAGAAACTGAAGTCCGACATGCTTAGCACCATCGAGTATGCGCCGGTGTGGATCATCATGGCGGTCGCGCTGGCGTTAGGTATCGGTACGATGATTGGCTGGCGTCGTGTGGCAACGACTATCGGTGAGAAAATCGGTAAGAAAGGCATGACCTACGCTCAGGGGATGTCTGCCCAGATGACTGCGGCAGTGTCTATTGGCCTGGCGAGTTATACCGGGATGCCGGTTTCCACTACCCACGTACTCTCCTCTTCTGTCGCGGGGACGATGGTGGTAGATGGCGGCGGCTTACAGCGTAAAACCGTGACCAGTATTCTGATGGCCTGGGTGTTTACCCTTCCGGCTGCGGTACTGCTTTCCGGCGGGCTTTACTGGCTCTCCTTGCAGTTCCTGTAATCGCACGCACCAAAACGAGCGGGTCAGTTGGCCCGCTTCAGATTGTTGACATAGTGCGCTTTGTTCATGCCGGATGCGGCGTGAACGCCTTATCCAGCCTACAAAAACATGCAAATTCAATCGATTGCAGAGATTATGTAGGCCTGATAAGCGTAGCGCATCAGGCAATTTTGCGTTTGTAATCAGTCTCGAGCGGGTCAGTTTGCTGGCCCGCTTTTTTTATGCGTTATTTTTGCTGAAGTGCTTAATGCCAAATCATCAATGCAATCAGACTGACCACCACCAGACCACACAATGCGCTGGTCAGAATAAACTGCCGACGCACCCGCTCACAGCGGCGAATAAACTCATCATCGTGATGATCGCGATAACGTTGGGCATAGATATACCAAACGAGACGCACCTGTTTGTTGGGTTGGCCATGTGAGGTAAAAAAGCCCCCTCCATCAACATATTGATAGAGCAATGGATCGCAGTTACGCAGTACCACTAACAACGCGCGTAGTGATGAGAAATAGCGCGCCATGTTAACAATGCAAACGACACATAAAGCCCAAAATAATGCGACGGTGCTTATCATACCTCCTCCCCGGCGACCTGCCCGCGGAGTTCCACCCCGGGGCTACCGCTCCCGATACGCTGCCAATCAGTTAACACCAGGTCCTGGAGAAACCGCTTTTGTGGTGACCAACATCCGAGCGGCTCTATAGATAGTGTAGGAGATCAGGTTGTTTTTTTTCCAGAAGGTTAACCACTATCAATATATTCATGCCGAAAATTTGTTTATCTAACGGGTAAGCAAGGCGGATTGACGGATCATCCGGGTCGCTATAAGGTAAGGATGGTCTTAACACTGAATCTTTACGGCTGGGTTAGCCCCGCGCACGTAGTTCGCAGGACGCGGGTGACGTAACGGCACAAGAAACGCTAGCTGGCCAGTCATCGACAACTTTATGGAAGGAGTAACACTATGGCTTATAAACACATTCTCATCGCGGTCGATCTCTCCCCGGAAAGCAAAGTTCTGGTAGAGAAAGCAGTCTCTATGGCTCGCCCCTACAATGCGAAAGTTTCTCTGATCCACGTAGATGTAAACTACTCTGACCTATACACCGGGCTTATTGATGTGAATCTGGGTGATATGCAGAAACGCATCTCTGAAGAGACACATCATGCGCTGACCGAGCTTTCCACTAATGCAGGCTACCCAATCACTGAAACCCTGAGCGGCAGCGGCGATCTGGGCCAGGTTCTGGTCGATGCAATCAAGAAATACGATATGGATCTGGTGGTTTGTGGTCACCACCAGGACTTCTGGAGCAAACTGATGTCTTCCGCACGTCAGCTGATCAACACCGTTCACGTTGATATGCTGATTGTTCCGCTGCGCGACGAAGAAGAATAATCTTCCCTCCACGACGTGTGCCTGAACGCCCGCATATGCGGGCGTTTTGCTTTTTGGCGCGCCTTGTTACCTGATGCAGCGTATACGCCTTATCTGGCCTACGATCTGCGTACGCAATCAAAATCCCCAGCCAATACAACATTTAACACCATCATATTTTCCATCATTAGTGTGATCAGCTGGTTATTTTCTGTTGTAATAGTGTATTAATCTATTCACCGCATCAATATTAAGAATCTCTGACAGATGTAAACTTTTTCGCGCGTTATCCCTTACGCGTTCATACTTTTCAGGATGGTATTGGAAGGTTAATAAATATGAATACAACAACACCCATGGGGATGCTGCAGCAACCTCGCCCATTTTTCATGATCTTTTTTGTCGAGTTATGGGAGCGATTCGGCTACTACGGCGTGCAGGGCGTACTGGCGGTTTTCTTCGTTAAACAGCTTGGATTCTCGCAAGAGCAGGCTTTTGTCACTTTTGGTGCGTTTGCTGCGCTGGTCTATGGCCTCATTTCCATTGGCGGCTATGTCGGCGACCACCTGCTGGGGACCAAACGCACCATTGTTCTCGGAGCACTTGTGCTGGCGATTGGCTACTTCATGACCGGCATGTCGCTACTTAAGCCTGACCTGATTTTCATCGCCCTGGGGACTATCGCTGTCGGTAACGGCCTGTTTAAAGCTAACCCTGCCAGCTTGCTTTCGAAGTGCTATCCACCGAAAGATCCGCGGCTTGATGGCGCATTCACCCTGTTCTATATGTCGATCAATATCGGCTCGTTGATAGCGTTATCGTTGGCCCCTGTGATCGCTGATAGATTCGGTTATTCTGTTACCTACAACCTGTGCGGTGCGGGGTTAATTATCGCATTACTGGTTTACATCGCCTGTCGTGGAATGGTGAAAAACATTGGTTCTGAACCCGACTTCAAGCCGATGAGCTTCAGCAAACTGTTGTACGTATTACTTGGCAGCGTGGTGATGATCTTCGTCTGTGCATGGCTGATGCACAACGTAGAAGTCGCCAATCTGGTGCTGATTGTTCTCTCCATCGTCGTCACCATCATCTTCTTTCGTCAGGCATTCAAGCTGGATAAAACCGGGCGCAATAAAATGTTTGTTGCCTTTGTCCTGATGCTCGAAGCGGTGGTGTTTTACATTCTCTACGCCCAGATGCCAACGTCGCTGAACTTCTTTGCCATCAACAACGTGCATCATGAAATTCTCGGCTTTTCCATCAACCCGGTCAGCTTCCAGGCGCTTAACCCGTTCTGGGTGGTACTCGCCAGCCCAATACTGGCAGGTATCTACACGCATTTGGGTAACAAAGGCAAAGACCTCTCGATGCCGATGAAATTTACTCTCGGAATGTTTATGTGCTCGCTGGGCTTTCTTACAGCCGCCGCTGCGGGAATGTGGTTTGCTGATGCACAAGGACTGACATCGCCGTGGTTTATCGTGCTGGTTTACTTGTTCCAGAGCCTGGGTGAACTGTTTATTAGCGCCCTTGGCCTGGCGATGATTGCTGCCCTGGTGCCGCAGCATTTGATGGGCTTTATTCTCGGGATGTGGTTCCTGACGCAGGCTGCCGCGTTCTTGCTGGGCGGCTATGTGGCAACATTTACCGCAGTACCAGACAACATTACCGATCCGCTTGAGACGTTGCCCGTCTATACCAACGTGTTTGGTAAGATTGGCCTGGTTACGCTGGGCGTTGCGGTGGTGATGCTGCTGATGGTGCCGTGGCTGAAACGCATGATTGCGACGCCGGAAAGCCATTAATTATTCTTGCAGAACACAGGGTAGCAATAACACTACCCTGCTTTACTTTTACACCGGCGTACCTGCATAAATATCAAAGCGATGCCCTTTGGTGACTACGGCGTTTGGCGTGGCGACATTCGCCAGCGGCGGCGCGTAGTCCGGGCGCTTTACCACCACGCGTTTGGTCGCCAGCAAGCGTGCAGGCTCCAGCAACCCATCAGCGTCGAGATCCGGCCCCACCAGCGACTGGAACACGCGCATCTCTTTTTTCACCAGCGCGCTTTTCTGCTTATGCGGGAACATCGGGTCGAGATAGACCACCTGCGGGCGGGGAGTAATATCGGTTAGCGCCGTCAGGCTGGAGGCGTGGATTAACTGTAAACGCTCCTGCAACCAGCCGCCGATTTCCGCATCCGCATAACCACGCGCCAGGCCGTCGTCGAGCAGCGCGGCAACGACTGGATTACGCTCCAGCATCCGCACACGACAGCCGACCGAAGCCAGCACAAAGGCATCGCGACCTAAGCCTGCGGTAGCGTCTACTACGTCCGGCAAATAATCGCCTTTAATGCCCACCGCTTTTGCCACCGCCTCACCGCGACCACCGCCGAATTTGCGACGGTGCGCCATCGCTCCGCCAACAAAATCAACAAAGATGCCGCCAAGTTTTGGCTCATCGCGCTTACGCAATTCAAGATGCTCCGGCGTTAACACCAGCGCCATCAGGTTGTCTTCATCGTGCTCCAGCCCCCAGCGGGACGCCAGAACAGATAAGGCGCCGTCTCCGGCGCCTGTTTCATCAATTAAACAGATTTTCACTGAATGATCAGCCCTTAATGCCGTAGT